>JBFJVZ010000042.1:0-27726 GCA_041623895.1 Pirellulaceae bacterium
CCCGCCTCTGAGTACGAGCAAGAGCCCGCCTCTGAGTACGAGCAAGAGCCCGCCTCTGAGTACGAGCAAGAGCCCGCCTCTGAGTACGAGCAAGAGCCCGCGGCCGAGTATCAGTACGAGCAGGAGCCGGCGGCCGAGTATGACACAGCCGACAGCGAAAACGGGGCCGACGCAAACGATGACCAGCTTGCGGCGATGCAGCACGAGCCGGTCACCTTTGACGAGATTCCCGACGAAGATGACGCCTCCACATTCGATTCTTACACTCATCAAAGTGATCAGCAGACGTCACAAGACAGTGATTGGAGTGAGAATCAAGTCGATGACGTTGGTGAGTCCGAGTCCGACAGTTGGTCGCGGGCGGAAGACGAGCCTCAATCGAATGCACATGCAGACAACGAGTACGATTCAAAAGCCGCCGAAGATCATGCTCTTTCGGAAATGCTGATTCGCGACCTCGACTCAAGCGACGATGATCAGCAGGCCGAAGTCGACGCCACGAACGTGATGAGCGAATTCTCGGAGTTCGATCCGGATAACGATTACGAGGCAACGGCGGCTTGGGATCACAGTTCGCTGGCCAGCGACAACCAATTCGCAGAAGTTCATACGCAGTCGATGTTCAGCGAAGCGAATGTGGACGAGACGGTCGCGGAAGACCGGATCGACAGCGACGACGTGATCGACAGCGAGGAATCCGCCGAGCCTTCAGATGAACTGCCGCCGAGCAAAACAGCGGGTGGCGAGGATTCCATCGAAGACTACATGAATCGCCTGTTGCAGCGTGTCCAGGGTGACGACGACCCGTCATCAGAAATGGCGGAAACATCTACCTTGACCTCGACCGCGCTGCAGAGGGAATTGGACGAAGCAACGGTAGCCGAAGATTCAGCACCCATCGACGACAACGCTCCCTTGATTCCGCGATCGCAGGCCCCCGAGCGCGACGGCAGTTTGTCGGCGATGCGGGAACTGGCAAACCATTCGGCGCGCAGCGCTGTTTCTCGCAGTGTCCGAATTCAGGCACGCGATACGCAATTGAAAGGATTCATGAAGTTTCTGCAGGCTGCCGTGGCCATGGCTTGTGCAATCGCCTGCTACTTCTTTCTTGATTGGGGTTTCATGATCAGGTCGGCCATGATTGCGGCCATCCTGGTGATCGCCGGAATTCTGGCCCAAGAAGGCTGGGTCTTGTTGGCCGACGCGCGTCGCCGCATGCTGATCGCAGAAGAAACCGCCGCGGGCACGTCAGCTGAAAGTGACTTCTACGAGCCGATCGAAGGCCTGTCACAAGAGGTTGACGCAATTCAGGATGACACACCCGATGCGATCGTATCCGCGGTCAGTGACGGCGGCACGTCGCTTGATCAGGTCGAAACCGAACGCCGGGACGGCTAGCGCATTTTCATCATTGATGTGGGATCTTCGGTAGGCCAGGACTTGTCCTGGCGCCTCATTGCCAGGACAAGTCCTGGCCTACGAGATATCTGAAAATGCTTTAGCGGAAGTCGCCAAGACTTTCGGTTGTTTTTGGCCGTCAAACCGAGCTCTTGGCCAGTTCCGCTACTGTAGAATGAAAGGCCGCAGTCGCAGCAAGGCCAGCTGGGGGATTGTGGAACGGCCCCTTTTTTCGGGCTCTGGCTTGTTCCCCGGGCAAACTGTCCCCCGCCCCGACAGTCGACCTAGAATAGAGCTCAGGTGGTCTTAACCACGGTTTGTTCGCAATTGCGTCGTGGTGACGCCTACCCTGGCGGAGGTGTTTTCGCAATGACGATCGATTTCGAACCGGGGGCGAGGACTGAATCCCAATCTGATTCATCCCAGCCCGAATCCCCACCCTTGGATATCGTATGGCAAAAGTTCGGCACGCAATTTCGGCGGCGGGCGAGGACCCGGTTGCGGCAATATGGGTTGACCGGCCAAACCGAATCGATGGACATTTGTAACGACGTGATGGTCGATCTGGCTCGACGAGTCGACGTGGGAGGACTGCAGGCTGACGACGTGATGGCATACATCATGCGTGCGATTGACAACCAGGTGTTGGATACCTTTCGCACCCTGGCCAGGCACTGCCGTGATTTTCGACGCAACGAATTGACACCGGTTGAGGAAATGCGTGTGCCCCAACAGGCGACCACTCCCAGCCAAGTCGCCCTTCGCCGTGAAGTCGTCGGCCGCATCCGTGCGATGTTGGGCGAACGTGACTCGCTGGCCATCGACATGATGCTTGAGAATCGTGATTGGAACGAAATCGGACAAGCCTTGGGGCTGCGACCCGACGCGGCTCGCATGCGAGTCCGGCGGGCACTCGATCGCGTGCGGCAAGACCTTGGCTTGACGGGAGACAATGTTGAGCAGTGATAGCGTCGGCGGCTCAGCCGACAATGATCCAAGCGCCGCAACTACCGATGATTCCCTTGATTCGATCCTTGGGTGGCTGCGGCTCCGCCGCGGCCAACTGCCGACTGCCCCGCTGGTGCAATTGTTGGGCGACAAGCGTGTGGCAGAAGCATGTCTTGTCGACGTGGCCTGTATCGACTTGATCCAGCAACGCCGCGCCGGTCATACCGCGTGCGTGGAAGACTACTTGCGAGACTTCCCTGAATTGAATGAAGATTCGGCGCGGCTGGACCTGATTGACGCGGAGATCTGCGTGGGCCGTGAATTGCAGAACACGCCCAACCTTGAAGAACTTGTTGAACGTTTCCCCCATCTTCGCGCACAGATCGCTGATTTGTTGCAAATGGACCGGGGCGGTGATGCCGATCTGGTGCTGATTCCGGACTTTGGCGACGACCAGCCCCACGACCACCTGGCTGATGAAGCAGGCGTCGAAGATTCAAGTGAACAGCCGTCGCTATCGATGGCTGTGGTCGAGTCGTCGCGAAGTGAAGAGATCGACGGCGCGGAATTCTCGTTCATTGAAGCACCACTGGTCCAAAGCGAATCTGGATCGCATCCGATCGATGTTCCCCAGTGGTTTTTGGGTGACCATTGCGTGGCTAGCGGCCCCGGTCACTGGCTGATCCGTGGGCGGGACGCGACACGCGGCGAAAACCTGGTGATGAAAGTAATTGAGTTGCCGCTGCAGGTCACACACCATCAAATTGAGCAATTGATGGATGCTTGCGAAAAGGCGGCCAAAGTACGCCACCCCGCGTGGGTCCTGCC
The DNA here is from genome assembly GCA_041623895.1 of Pirellulaceae bacterium. Classification (GTDB taxonomy): domain Bacteria; phylum Planctomycetota; class Planctomycetia; order Pirellulales; family Pirellulaceae; genus JBFJVZ01. Next base: position 3,175 of record JBFJVZ010000042.1, read on the forward strand.
GGCAGTTGCAGCCGTCCAAGCCCGTCACCTTGCCGTGATTCGGCCTTGGGTCTTTGCAAATCCCTGGCGACACCCCACGCGTAGCACTGAGATGCCGGTTCGGCTGCGGCAACTGGCGTCGGTCGCCTACGCGTTGCAGTCCGCACACGATGCGGGTGCTGCCCACGGCGGCGTTCATGCGTCCAACTTGCTGATCGACCATGACGGAAAGGTCCAGGTTATCGACGGCAACTCGACGACACTGCTTGCGAAACGCTGGTTTCAGCCGGGTGAAACTTTTGCGTCGTGGTCCCGGCGGCAACAGTGGGATCTACAAGACTTCATCAAGCTGGTTGCTACCGAAGCGGTTGATTGGCCGGGATCCTGGGCTGACAAATTGGTCCCGCAACTGCGCGGGATTTCAGACAAACAGAACGAACAAGCTTGTGGCAGGATCGGTGATGCGCTGATTCAATGGGCCGATCGGCGACCGGCTGATCCAGCAAATCGTGACAAACAGTCCACCAACGGCACCACCTTTCGGGAACGATTTGCAAAGTGGATTTCGCGTTCGTCGACGTGAAACGATCGGCTGATCACGCGTCCTTGCACCTGGCCACCGCAAACTCGTTATCTTGTTGGTAGTGCAATGAGAGCATTTTCAGAAATGGCGTAGCGTCGGGAAAAGGGGCTGCCGCCGTTGGCTCAGGTTCCTTTCCGAGATTGTGTTCGATGCAAATCAAGTGTCCGGAATGCGATGCCAAGCTGGCTCTGGGGCAACCAAAACCAGGACGCTATCGCCCCAATTGCAAACAGTGTGGCAAACCGTTCCTTATCCAGGTAGGTGAAGGCGATCCACCAAAGGTCGCCGTGGGCAAATTAAAGCCCAAAGCGGCGCCCGATCAGCAGCCGTCGGCCCCCAAACAAGTCTTGGACTCTGAATCAGGAACGAAGACTCAAAAGTCGACCGCCGCGGTAGACGCCACAATCGATTCAGCCGTTGGCGGGACAGTGGCGGCCCGACCATCTGCATCTCAGTCAGGCAACACCGACGCCACCATGGATTCGGTCGCCAACCCAACGTCCAAGACCGCCCGCGACGTTGATGCCACCATGGATTCCGTCGTCCAAGCCGCGGCGTCGCAAACCGCAGGGGGTGCCGACGCGACGATGGATCAAACGCTGGCGGGAGGATCAAGCGGCGACGCTTCGCAGAAAAGTGCAGCCCCCAGCGAATCAGCCAAGTCGGCTCGCGTCAAAATCCACTCGGGCCAATCAGCTACACCGCAACAATCCGCCGCCGCTGGCAAAGCGGTCGTTTCGGCAGGATCCGCGGCAGCCAAACCTGGAAAGTCGAAGTCGGATGAACTGGCTGCCATTCCCGAGCGACTGGGTGGCTACAAAATTCTCCGCGTGCTGGGGCGCGGGGCGATGGGCGCCGTTTACGAGGCCAAACAGATTTCGCTCGACCGGCTCGTGGCACTCAAAACCATTCGCGGGCGGCTGGCGGAGAACGCTGCGTCGTTGGCGCGATTCACCCGAGAAGCTTACGCCGCCGCACAGCTGACTCATCACAACGTGGTGCAGATCTACGATTTTGGCGAAGACGGCGGCAAACATTTCTTTAGCATGGAATGGGTGCGTGGCGGTCCGCTCAGTGACCTGATTCGAGACAAGGGCCCCATCGAGCCCAAACTTGCCGTGGGCTACATGTTGCAAGCTGCTCGTGGGCTTCAGTTTGCACATCGACATGGAATGGTGCACCGCGACATCAAACCGGCCAACCTGCTGCTCAGCGACGACGGTGTTGTCAAAGTAGCCGATCTCGGTTTGGTCAAGATTCCCGACCAGATCGATCCCGACCCGGAAGTCGGTACCGGATCGGTGAGCGGATTGCAAAGCGGAACGCAAGTCACCATGCAGGGCACCGCCGTTGGCACACCCGCCTACATGGCGCCGGAACAGGGCATCGATGCCGCCAGCGTCGATCATCGCGCCGACATCTATTCGCTGGGCTGCAGTTTATTCTACCTGTTGGCCGGGAAACCACCGTTCGAGGGATCGGTTGTTTCCGAAGTCCTCGAGCAGCATGCAAAACAAGAGCTGCCCAAACTAAGTGCGATCAATGCACGCATTCCCGACCAGCTGCAGAATATCATTGAACGCGCGATGGCCAAGCGTCCTGATGATCGCTACGACTCACTGGCCGAAATGATTGCCGACATGGAGTCATTTCTTGGCATCAGCAGCGAAGGCGAATTCTCGCCCACCGCCGCGCAAGCCGACCAGTGGGAACAGATCGCCAAGAAATTCCAAACCGCAGCGCCGCTGTTCCGACTGGCGGGTCCCGCGTTCGTCGGTTTTGCGGCCTTGTGCGGATTGCTGACGCTGGTCATGCCGTTGCTGGGAATCGCCTGGTTGCTGTCAGGACCCGCCATGTTCGCCAGTGGTGTCGCGACGGCGATTATCTTGGGCTCGGCCGCTTCGCGAAGCGCTGTCGCCAACAGCTTTCGCCGCTGGTTCAGTTCACTATCTTGGTTCGACTACTTGGTCGCATCGTTCGGCACGATCATCTTCGTGCTCGTCGTCTTTGTTGCGGGCGGCTGGCCAGGCCTGTTAGCCGGGGCAATTGCCGGTGGCATCGCGGCCGCAGTCTATCACTTTGCCTTGGTGGCACCGTCACTTCGTTCACAAAGTGATGCCACACTCGAAGCGGAAAAGTTTATTCGAGATCTGCGGATCGAAGGCGCCGACGAAGAGGGCATTCGCTCGTTTGCAGCACGTTATGCGGGCAAGCACTGGCAGCGATTGTACGAAGCTCTCTTCGGTTACAGCGCGCTGTGCGCGATGCGTGAGCAGTTGAAGATCGATCGCACGTTCTCGGGGTCAACCAAGAGCGGGCTTCGGGACCGAGTCTGTGCAAGTTTCCTGTCCAAGGCCGAAGCGAACCAGCAAGCGCGTGACCTGAAACGATTGACCAAAATCGAGGAACGCGGTTTGGCCAGCGAAGGCGTCAGTGCGGCGGAGGCTCATGCCCAGGCGCTAGAAATGGCGTCGGCCATCATTGAAGATGCCAAAAGGCAAGCCGCCGCGATCGCTTCCTCCGCAGGCAGCGACACCAAGGCAGCCGTGGAAGCAAAACGGGCCAGGCAAAAAGCAATGATGGCGGAAGCACGCAGCGGCAAGTACGCCAAAAAACGTGACCCGCTGGCCCCGTTGAGATTTGCTCTCGGTGGTCAAACGCGACTCTTGGCCGGCTGCATCCTGTTGGGGATTTTTGCCATCCGAGTCGGTTTGGTCGACACGGCGCAGAATCTGGATGTGCAGGCAGTCAACACCGACCAACTGGCTGCTCAGGTTGAATCGATCCCCGAAACTGACATCCCCTTCGGCATCGCGGGCTTGCTGCTGTTTTGCTCTGCCTTTGTCTCCGGTTGGCGGATGTCGCCGTTTGCATTGGTCGCCACGGTGGTGATCCTGTTTTGCCCACCGATCGAGATCGGCCTGGAGATCATCCGGCCCTGGATGGTGGCCACGGCGATCGGGGTCATCATTTACATTCCAGGGGTTCTCTTCGGCGAATCGAAAGAGGCGTTCTGAGTTAGTTTCCGGTCGACGGAGATGTTTCCGCAACATCACATCCGTTAGAGCATTGCGTCACCATGCCTAATTCGACAGAGCCACTTCTATTAGCCACAACGCGTTACAAGTCCTGGCCTACCGATGATCCCAAATCAATGATGTAATTGCTCTAAGGCCCAGCGGCTAATGAGTCGCCCCAACACGGGATCTCGTGCAAAAAGTGCCGCTGTCCAACTAATGATTGCCTCCTGGAATGGAAAGGTTAGCGGGAACTTCTGCGGCAAAGTTTTGGGGAATCGATCGCGGCGCGTGCAAATCCGCACATGACTGTTGGTTAGCACAGTGAATTTACGTGCAGGTGCATGGAGTCGCAAAGTCAACAGCCAGGACGTGTGGAACGATCCAAAACAGGTTGGCTGTCTGACTCGAGACGCAGCTGATCGATAACGGGGAGTGGGAATTGCGACATGCCTCGAATCGTGATTGGGTTGACCAACCGCTGCAACTTGAGTTGCCAACACTGCTTTTCGGGCAGACATGGCGGCTACGATGATCTACCGCTATCGATTCTGGATCAATAATTGCACGGGTAACGCTCACGACTTCACATGCCAAAACGAGGCGACGTGTGTTCACGATTTTTCCTCACACCGCGGATGCTGGCCTGCGCGTGGAAGCGGAGGATGTTGAGACGCTGTTTGCCGACGCGGGGCGTGGCTTGTTTTCGTTGCTGGTATCGAATGTGGACGATGTCCAGCCAAATGTGCGAAGGGAAATCACTGTCGATGGTGACGACCTGGAGTATCTGTTCTTTGACTGGCTGAGCGAATTGTTGTTCATTTTTGAGGATCAGCATTTGTTATTCAGCCAGTTCGACGTGTCGCTGCAGAAGGGCGGACTGCGGGGCGTTGCCTCGGGAGAACAGATTGATCGCGACCGTCACCGCCTGGAACATGAAATCAAGGCGATCACCTATCACGATTTGAAAGTTAAACGCACCGATCAGGGATGGATCGCCGAAGTCATCGTTGATATCTAGCCGAACATAATGAGAGCATGCCATGCAAATGAAACGTTTCCAGGGACCGCTCGAGCGAGTCAACGATTATTGCTGGAGGATTCCCAAAAGCTATAAACCGGGGATGCGAGTCGATGGATTGATTTACGCCAACGAGCAACTGATCGAGCGGATTTGTGAAGACCCGGCGCCGGAACAAGTTGCCAACGTTGCCTTTCTGCCGGGCGTGCAAATGGCAAGTCTGGCGATGCCCGATATTCATTGGGGATACGGTTTTCCCATCGGCGGTGTTTGTGCGACCGATCCGCTGCAAGGCGGCGTAATCTCACCCGGCGGCGTTGGATACGATATCAATTGCGGCGTCCGCCTGGTTCGCACCAATCTTTCGGCAAACGATGTCCAGCCGCAGATTGAGTTGTTGATTCAACAGCTATTTGACAACGTACCCACCGGTGTGGGCCGTGGCGGCAAGTACAAATTCTCACCACAGCAGCTGCGAGCTTTGATGGAATCGGGGCCTCGGGGCTTGATTTCTCGAGGTCTGGCGACCGCGCGTGACATTGATTTCACGGAGGGTCAGGGATGTCTTCAGGATGCCGATCCGGAATGCGTCAGTCCGCGTGCCTTACAACGAGGATACGATCAATGCGGCAGCCTTGGCGCGGGCAACCATTTCATGGAAGTCCAGGTGGTCGATCAGGTCTTTGACCAAGCGGCTGCCGACGTGATGGGGATCAAGCCGGGAATGGTTTGCGTGATGATTCACTCCGGATCTCGCGGACTCGGCTACCAGGTGTGTGACGATGCGCTGCGCAGTCTGCGCGGCGTGCCTGCGGCGTATGGGATCGAGTTGCCGGACCGGCAACTGGTCTGCGCTCCGGTGGAAAGCCCGGCGGGCAGCGAGTACTTGGGTGCGATGCGGGCTGCGGCGAACTTCGCCTGGTGCAACCGGCAATTGTTGATGTGGCAGGCGCGCGAAGTCTTTGAGAGCGTGTTTGCTCGCAGCTGGCAAGAATTGGACATGCAGTTGGTCTACGACGTAGCCCATAACATTGCCAAACCGGAAGACCATCTGATCGACGGCAAATCCAAACGAGTCTGGGTGCATCGCAAGGGAGCCACACGCGCTTTTCCGCCTCATCATCCCGATTTGCCGACCGATTATGCATCGATCGGTCAGCCAGTTTTGATTCCGGGCGACATGGGACGAGCCAGTTGGGTGCTGGTCGGCCAGCAGGGGTCGATGGAAAAAACCTTCGGCAGCGCCTGCCACGGCGCGGGTCGAGTTCTGAGTCGTCACGCAGCCGTCCGTCTGTCCAAAGGCCGACACATCGACGAAGAACTGCGGCAACAGGGAGTCGTCGCCAAAGCCCGCAGTCGCAAGGGACTGGCCGAGGAACAACCCGATGCCTACAAGGATGTTGATCTGGTCGTCGACGTGGTCGACAAAGCCAACCTGGCAAAAAAGGTCGCCAAGCTACGACCGTTAGGTGTGATCAAAGGCTGATTGGACAGCGGCACTTTTTGGTTAGAACGCCGAAAATTGCGGTCTCATTAGCCGCTGGGCATTTAACGCACTGCGGCTGATACAAGTGGCGCTGCCCAACCAGGCTCCGGCATTCTTGATGCACCTATCGCGAGTAAGTGCCGATGACCTCGGCTTGCGATAAGACGTGACCCTGCATGGCCGTCAGCAATGTCGGCTTGTCGATTCCAGCTGGCACGTCCAGTTCCGTATCCAATGCATATAGCGTGAAGTGATAATGATGTGTTCCGTGTTTTGGCGGCGGCGCCGGGCCCCGATAGCCAATCGTTTGGCCGGAGGACCAAGAGTTACATCCTTGGCAAGCTTTCACTGGTGACTGTATCGTTGCCCTCGGGGGCAGATGTTCCGGCAGTCCGCTAATCTGAGGCGAAAGCTTATAGATCAGCCAATGCACCCACGGTTGCGGAGACGGTGCGTCCGGATCATCACAAATGATGGCCAACTCCTTGGTGCCCTCGGGGATCCCTTGCCAGGCCAAGGGCGGCGAGACGTCGTCGCCATCGCCGGTATAACGTGTGGGGATGCCGGCTTGATTTGAGAATGCCGAACATGTGATGGTCAAAGTCATGGCCTTCAGGTTCCTGTTTGCCAGCTGTTTTGATAACGTCGCTGTTGATCGGTTAAGGTATCGATCTTCAGTCCCATCGCGTTCAGCTTGAGCGTGGCAACCTGATCATCCATCTCGCGAGGGACGCCGTGCACGCGGCACGGGAGTTTTTCACTTTGTGCACACTGCACCAGATGCTCCACACACAACGCCTGATTGGCAAAGCTCATGTCCATCACGGCACTGGGGTGTCCTTCTGCCGCGGAAAGATTCACCAGTCGGCCTTCGCTAAGCAGGTGTAAACTGCGTCCGTCCGCCATCGTGAACGTGGTCACATGATCGCGGGGATGCGACATCGATAGCGACAGGGCCTGAAGCTCTTCGATATTGATTTCCACATTAAAATGCCCCGAGTTGGCCAGGATCGCGCCGTCCTTCATGCCTTGAAAATGCGGCTGGTCGATCACATTGATATCACCGGTTGCCGTGACGAAGATATCGCCGATTTGTGCGGCATCCAGCATGGGAAGAACGCGATAGCCATCCATGGCAGCTTCCAGCGCGCGGAGCGGATCAACTTCGGTCACCACCACGTTGGCGCCCTCGCCTTTGGCTCGCATCGCGATGCCGCGCGAGCACCAACCGTAGCCTGCGACCACAAAGACTTTGCCGGCGATCAGCGTGTTGGTCGCGCGGAGCAAACCGTCGATCGTCGATTGCCCGGTTCCGTAGCGATTGTCAAACAGGTGTTTGGTCATGGCGTCATTGACGGCAATGATCGGGTAGCGGAGCGCCCCTTCTCGCGCCATCGCACGCAACCGGATCACACCCGTCGTTGTCTCTTCTGTTCCACCAATCACGCCTGGGAGCAATTCGGTATGGTCTTGGTGAATCGTTGAAACCAAATCGGCGCCATCGTCAAGGGTGACGTTGGGAGCCACCTGCAAGACTGCGCGGATATGACCGTAATAAGCTTCCGTATCCACACCGCGTCGGGCGTAGACGGGGATTCCGCCCACCACGATGGCCGCGGCGACATCATCTTGAGTTGATAAAGGATTCGACGCGCACAGCCGGACGTCGGCTCCCCCGGCTTTCAAAACTTCGACCAATCGCGCGGTCTCCGTGGTCACGTGCAAACAAGCTGCGACGGCGGTCCCGGCCAGTGGCTGCTCGGCGGCGAACCGGTCTTCGATCAACTGCAGCACGGGCATTTCACGCGCCGCCCAGTTGATCCGGTCACGGCCTTGCTGGGCGAAAGAAAGATCGGCTACGTCGCATTCACTTGTCAGGTTCATCAAATCGGTTTCCAGGAGTTACCAGCACATCCCGGGGACGCCGGCAGGCCTTGGCCCCGGGAAGAACGGTCGCTCTTCAAACAGCAAAGCACATGCCACGGGAATGCAACTCTGGCAGCCCAGCATTCGGGTTCAGGCCAGAATTCCACCGCTGAAATCTGCGGCAACAGGCGTGAGGAGAATATCGACGCGATTGCCTGGAGTTTACAGCTGCCTAGAATTCCTCAGGAAGGACGTCCGCACCCGCCCGGACCCCCCGAAAACTCCTCCTCAACCAATTCGCTGCTGAGCTCAACAAGTGTGAGTCGAAACAGTCAGCCGAGACCCCGCTGCGGCGGCCCGGTATTGGCTCCCTGGTAATAGATTCTCCATGTCCTTCCCGCTCGCAGTGAGACCGATCAACCGATTCCGTCGGTGAGACCTAGCAACATGTACATAGACTTTGATTCGACAAGCCCTTCCTCGGTGATGGCTCCGAATCCCGATTTCCGGGATGAGCCCCGGGATGAGAAGACCACGCGGCAGCGCAAGATCGCAGCGGACGTTCCCACCGCGTCGGAGGACACGGTGCATCTTTACCTTTCCCAGATCGGGTCCTTCCCTTTGCTGACTCGTCAGCAGGAAATCGATCTGGCCAAAGAAGTCGAGCTGAATCGAGGGCTTTTTCGGGCAATCTTGCTGGAGTTTGACTTTGTGATTCGCGACGCGATCGACCTGCTGGGGCGTGTCCAAACGGGCGACCTGGTCTTTGATCGGACTGTCCAGGTCGCGGTCAGCGACCGACTGGAAAAGCCTCAGATTCTCGGGCGGCTGCCTCACAACCTGCGCACGCTTGAGGCTCTGGTCCAGTTGAACGAACAAGACTACGAAGCTGTTCTTGCCACTCGTTCGCAGCGGCGGCAACAGGCCCTGTGGGAGAGGTTAGTCAACCGCCGCCGCCGTGCGGTGAAGCTGGTCGAGGAGCTCGGATTGCGACTCGAGCATCTTGAGCCTCACGTCCAAAATCTGTTCGCTTGCGAGCGGCGAGTTGGTGAACTTCAAGCTGAACTGAAGAACGAAACGGCTGGTGGTTCAAAGGCCGCCCATTCGGAGTTATCTCAGTTCCTTCGAAGTGTCCAGGACACGCCGCAAGGACTGTCTGCCCGGGTGCGCCGGCTGCGGGCCGCTCAGTCAAAGTACCAGAGGGCCAAACATGCGCTGTGCGAGGGAAACCTGCGTCTGGTCGTCTCGATCGCCAAGAAGTACCAGAACCGCGGCGTTGGCTTCTTGGATTTGATCCAAGAAGGAAATGCCGGTCTGATGCGAGCGGCGGACAAGTTCGAGTACCGGCGTGGTTTTAAGTTTTGCACGTATGCAACCTGGTGGATTCGCCAAGCGATTTCACGTGCGGTTTCCGACAAGAGCCGCACCATCCGCGTGCCGGCACACGTGACTCCGAAAATCACTCGCATCCGACAGATACACGCGGACCTCACCCACCAGCTGGGCAGAGAACCTTTGGTCGAAGAGATTGCCGCAGCCGCCGAAACGACGATCGAGGAAACAAATGCCATCTTGAGAGTCAATAAAAACCCGGCCAGTTTGCACACGCCCATGGGCAAGGCCGATGAACATGAGTTTGGCGATCTGTTGGCCAGTCAAAGCGAAAGGCAGCCGGATGAAGGTGTCTCGCGCGCCATGTTACAAAATCGACTGCAAAAGATTCTTGACGCCAAATTGAATTGGCGGGAACGCGAAATCCTGAAGCTCCGATACGGCTTGGGCGATGGCCATGACTACACGCTCGAACAAGTCGCCTACATCTTCAAAGTAACGCGTGAGCGAATCCGGCAAATCGAGAAACGGGCACTACAGAAACTGCAAGATCCGCGCTGCAGCAGCGATCTTGTCGGCTTCGTGGATTAACCCGCTCGTCGAGTGCGTCTTCAAGTCAGCAGATATCTCGTCGGCCAGGACTTGTCCTGGCAATAGGGCGCCAGGACAAGTCCTGGCCTACCGATGATCCCACATCAATGATGAAATTCCACTAGTGGTACTTCCACGTTGAACTTGTGGGTAACGAGCGAAAAGGGGTCAGACCCCTTTTCGCGGCACACAAAAACTGACTTGAAGCACCACTAACTAGCTGGGCAGCGCCACTCTTGCGTCCGTCACATCAGGCTGTGCGCTGGGGGCCGGATCTCCCATCCGCATCGATTCGACACCCAGCAGGATCTTCCAGAGTTTGGCAAACCTCCGGAAGACACTTTCCTGAACGTAAGGGATTCCGTGTTTTTCGCAGAGCTTTTTGACCCGCGGTTGAACTTGTTGGTATTGCCGCATCGACAAATCGGGCCACAGGTGATGCTCGATCTGGTAGTTTAGCCAACCGTGAAAAAAATCATTCCGGTCGCTGCCGCAGCGATAGTTCGCGGTGCCGATGATCTGTCGAATGTAAAATTCATTGCGACTGGATACCGGCGTTGTAAAGCGATACAGATCGCTGGCCGCATGACTGGGCACGATCGTTAGAAACGTATGAATGTTTGTGAAGATCTCGGCCAGTAGCACGTTGATCAACACGCAGGTCGCCGGCCACCATCCAAGCGGCAAAAACAACAGTGGTGTGACGACGAAGCGAATCAGCCCATAAGGCAGCACGCTGCGCCGCCAGAACTCCAAACCCGCCCGGTTCAGCGGCAACAGTAGTTTCAGCGTCTGTACCGGTCGGTGATCATCAGGAACAACTTCGCGCAGCTTTCCCTGTTCGGACCTCGCCTTTTGTTTTCGAGCCCGGACTTGTTGCAGGATCCAAATCGTGTTGGGCGCGTAATACAGCAGCTTCCACGTGCACATAAAGAATAGGATCACTACCGCTTTGATTGGTCGAGGCACTGGCCAGCTGCGAAAGAAATCGACGTTCCGCTCGACTAAATCGGGATCCGTTACTTCGCCGGTGTAGTAATGGTGAAAAACATTGTGTTCGTAGTCCCAGGCATCGGGCACGATCCAATCCAGCCAGTCAACGTAGCGGCGCCAGCGGCGGGCAAAGCGTTTGCTGTTGTAACGTCGCGGCACACCGGGCGTCTTGTCGTAACCGCGGTGCGTCACATGGTGAGCCACCATCGTCCAGCGGGTGAAATTCCCCTGGCTGATCAAAAAAGCCGAAACAGGATTAGGCGCGATCCAAGCGGTTGCATAACCCGCCACGGTGCACAGTCGGCCCCATCGTTCGATCTTCCGCAAGTGTTTGAAATCGGCTTCGCTGCGGGCGGCATCCAAATCCCGCCTGATTTCTTTCAAATCATCCGCAAATTCTTGATAGTCAACTTGATCCAGAGCGAGATCATTTGATGGTTCCTGCGTCATCGTGGGCGGATACCGTCCGTGAACGAAAATGGAAATGAGATCGAGAGAAGCAACGTTGCCGCCCGCAGGCAGACTGCATGGGGCAATCGTTCGCCTGGACTCTGACTTTGTCAACGTCGGACAAGTCCCTTACCCATTATCCGTGCGGAGATTGACATCTACGCACGGCAACCCGCCAGGTGTGCACTAACGCACGGATGGAATGCTGGAAAGCTCTCGCCTCCGGCGGCATGAGAGTTGCCGCAGTGTCGACTTGGAGCATCACGCCCAGCCGAACGAAGTAGTATGTCAAACCCCTCTGCCAACGAGCACTATGATTACGCCATCATCGGGATGGGGATTGGCGGTCTGACACTCGGTGCGTTGCTTGCCCAAGCGGGGCATAAAGTAATCATTTTCGAGCAGCATTATGTGCCGGGAGGATACGGTCACACCTTTCGCCAAGGCAGATTCTCGTTCTGCGCCGAATTGCATTACGTGTGGGATTGCGGGCCCGGCGAACGCGTCTACCAAATGCTGCAAAAACTTGGGCTCGAGCAACAAATTAATTTTCATCGGCTCGATCCCGCTGGCTTTGATCGCATAGTTGCCCCCGGTATCGATTACACCATCGGCAGTGGATTTGACCGGGAGTGCAACCGGCTGTCGGCCATCTTTCCTTCGCATGCCGCCCAGTTGGCGGAGTACTTCGAGATCATCGCAAAGCTTCACCAGCAGCTGTACGATCTGCCAATTGGCTTCTCCTGGAAGACAGTATTCGGACACCCCCTTCGCTACTCACACATCATTCGTTATCTGAAGTGGACGCTTGAGGATTTGTTCGATCAGCTGCGGTTCCCCGTCGAGTTGCGGATGATCCTGGCCGGGCAGAGTGCCATCTTTTGGGCACCTCCGCGAGACCTGTCGTTGGTCGTCCATGCGGGCGGTGTGGGCAGTTACGACCAAGGCGCTTACTATCCGGAGCAAAGCTTCATGCACGTGATGAAGTCGTTGCTCCGCAAAATCAAAGAGAAACCCGGTTGCCGATCGCTGCTGTCCACCGAAGTTACCGCGATCGAAGTCGATGGCGGTCTGGCTCGATCCATCACAACCGCAAGAGGCGAAAGATTCACGGCCGACCGGTTCCTGTTTGATGGCGACGCGCAGTTAAGCTTGGATCTGATCGGCCAAGAGCGGTTTCCCACCGCGTTCCGAAAAAAACTGAAGTACGACTATGGGACAAGTGTGCTGAGTGTCTATCTGGGGTTGAAGAACATCGATCTGAGGCAATCCGGTTTTGGCGAACAGAATCTTTTCTGGCATCCCAAGATCGACCTTAACGAAGTCTACGATGACCAGCTGTCCGGCGGCATTCCCGAGCGACCTTATTTCTTCTGCAATGCCCCCACGTTACGCCCGCACCACGCGGTGCTTGCTCCGCCGGGTTGTGATCAACTGGTGATGGTTGCCCCCTGCAGCTACGATTACTTTCGCGAGCTACGTGAACAAGGCGAAGAGAATTACCTGGCAGCGAAAGAACAGTACGCCGACAACATCATCGGCGTGCTCGCATCGGAGTTCATTCCGAATCTGACCGACAGCATCGTCGAGAAAGTCATCGGCAGTCCGCTGACCAACCAGTTTTACGTGCGGGCTCCCAAGGGTAATTGTTACAGCACGCCGCTGGATCCCAAACACGTGAACTTACGGCGGCTGAACTATCAAAGTCCGTTTCCGAATCTTCACTACGTTGGCGCCAGTAGTTGCCTGCCCGGCTTCGCAACCATCATCCACTTTGCCTGCATGTTGTACGAGAAATTGACCGGAGATCAGGTTTATTGTCATCCGGAGGCGAAACGTAACACCGCTTGAATGCTGGTCAAGTCAACGCGCAGCGCGAGTTGTGAAGTCATGTCACTGGCGTAAAGGAAGAGTGCTATGGAAGTCAAACAGGACACCAGCGCGACGGGCGAACCGGCGGAAGCGGCGATGCGGCTGCACCCGTTTTACAAGGGCAAAATTCAGGTCATGCCCAAATGCGCGATCCGCGACTACAGTGATTTCGCCGTCTGGTACACGCCCGGAGTAGCAGCCCCCTGCCGCGCGATTGATCAGCACCCCGAGCTTGTCTACGAGCATACGAACAAGGCCAACTCGGTCGCCGTGATCTCGGACGGAACACGCGTTTTGGGCCTCGGCGATATCGGTCCGCATGCCGGCTTGCCGGTGATGGAAGGAAAATCGCTACTGTTTAAATACCTGGGCGGCGTCGACGCCGTGCCGCTTTGCCTGGCAACCAAGGACGGCGATGAATTGATACGCACCGTTGAGATACTTGCGCCGTCCTTTGGGGCCATCAATCTGGAGGATATCGCGCAGCCAAAGTGTTTTCGCGTGCTGAACGAACTACGCTCCAGGCTCAGCATTCCTGTCTGGCATGACGACCAACAAGGTTCGGCGACGGTTGCACTGGCCGGACTGTTGAACGGATTAAAGGTGGTCGGTAAACGATTGGACCGTGTCAAGATCGCGATGGTTGGCATCGGCGCGGCAAACGTGGCAACGTACCGGCTGCTCTGCGCCCAAGGTGTTGATCCTGGTGCCATCGTGGCCTGCGATCGCAAAGGAACCTTGCATCGGGATCGCGAAGATATCGCCAGGCAGCAGGCGGAGTTCACCGACAAATGGCGAATTTGCAACGACAGCAACGCACAGCAAGTCAAAGGAGGGATCGCCGAAGCATTGGCCGGTGCAGACGTTTGCATCGCCTTTTCCGCAGCGGGTCCCGATGTCATCTTGCCCGGGTGGATTGAGCAGATGGCGGAGAAATCGATGGTCTTTGCCTGTGCCAATCCGGTCCCGGAAATCTGGCCTTGGCAGGCCAAACAAGCCGGTGCACAAATCGTCGCAACAGGTCGCAGTGACCTGGCCAACCAGGTCAATAACTCGCTCGGTTTTCCCGCGATCTTTCGCGGAGTTCTGGACGTTCGCGCCGCCAGAATTACGGACGAGATGGCGATTGCCGCTGCTGTCGAGTTAGCAGAATTCGCCGAGTCCCGGGGTCTGGATGAAGAATCCATCGTTCCGCGCATGGACGAGTGGGAAGTTTTTCCCCGGGTCGCGGCCGCAACCGGCAGCCAAGCTATCGAGCAAGGCGTCGCTGCTTTGTCAAAAACACGAGAACAGTTGTTCGAGTCCGCCTACCTAACGATCAAACAAGCTCGTGAGTCAACGCAGTGCTTACTCAAACACGGCTTCATTGCCACACCGCCGTGACCGCTGCTATGCCCGCGCTCGCGAATCGGGAGGGCGAAGCTCCTGCTGAGCCGGTAATGCCAATCTTTCGGCTCGGCAGGAGCCTCTCCCGCCTGTCCCTCCCGTCAATTCAGTAAACCTCGGATCTGCCGCTACGGCTCTAAACATGGCGGGCTGCACAAACCGCCGTCGCCTGGGAAGCTTGATCCTCAATCATCCGCTCGATCACTGACCGAAACTCGGCCGCATCGACCATCATGTTGGATCGATTCGGTTTCGCTCGGGGATCAGCCCGGTCGGCAAGAACATAGTAGTAATCCAGCCCCATTGCGGCGGCCAGCGTGTAATAGCAGTAGAGCTGTTCGTTCAGATGATCGCGGACTTCCAGGACACGCGAACCGGGAGACATCGCGATCATGTTTGTCAGCCCGGCTCCATGATTGCCAACCAGGATTCTGGCACTGGAGGCCAACCGAATCTGTCTTTTCCACGGCACTTTTTCAGCGTGCAAGATTCTAAATCCAAAATTCTTCAGGATCGGCAGCAACTCTGCTTCGTTTTCGATTCGCCGCCGCGCCGCCAGCTGGCGACTGATATAGAGACGATCTCCCGCGGTTTTGCGGTCACGGAACCAGCAGTGTTGCACGAATCGATTTCGCAATCGATTCATAATCTTAGGATCGTAGCTTCCCGTTGGAGCAATGTGCGTGGGCACCAGCAGCTGACGACACTTCAGATGCTCGAACCTGCCCAGCACCCGGATTTCTTTCAACCCGTACGGCTTTAGCGTTTCAATGATGAAGGGACAACGCCGCATCTTGGCCGGCAGCAGCAGCGTTAGGTCTGCTAATGATCGATGTTCTGCGGCGAATTCCAATCGTGGAAGTGCGTCACAGGTCCAATGGAAATAACCGAAACTCCACTGGTCAGTGACCCACAACGCGGTCGGATCAAAACGCCGCGTCGGCTGAAACAGTCGCTCAATTCCGTCACGCCAATGTTTGCGCCGCCGCCGCCATTCCTCAAGCTCGCTGGGCATCACAAACGACTCGACCAGGTACTCGCCGTCAGACCACAGCGGCCCGCGGCCATAAACATGAACGTCGCTATGAGTCTCGATCGACCTGTCATGAAGCCGCATCGTCTTGCCACGCGCGAACAGAAATCGGTCGCTGGGAATCAGATTGACGGGATCGGGGCAGGAAACGACCAGCGGATCGGCGATGTGCTCAGTTATCATTTCACCTGCCTGCTGCTGCTTGATTCGCTGTTTGGGATAATCGTGTACAGGGCGTTGTAAACACCTGTCGGTTGGCGGTGATGAACAAAGTCCGTGTAGAAACTGACCAGTCGGTAGCCGTGCGACGAAAGGTACTGATCGATTGGAAATAATGTGCCGTTTTGTGTCGTGGTTGATTTCAGGCAAAAGAACTCGAACACGATCAGTCCGATACGATGATTGCCCAACATCTCTGCGGCGCCATGCAGTGTGGCCAGGTCGGCTCCCTCAGTATCGACTTTCAACAAATCGATCGAATCGACGCCCCGCTCCCGGCAAACGGAGTCCAGTGAACGAAGCTGAATCGTTTCAGATCGCTGAAACAGTTCGGAATCCGAGGAAAGAATGGGCGACGAATCGCAGGTCGAAGCCAACACACTGGAAGAATAAATGTTGATTTGTGCTTCCCGGTCATGACTGCTGAGACCGTAATTGAAACATTCAACATTGCTCAGCTGGGATGTGTTTTGGCTGAGTTGTTGGAATGTCGAGGCTACCGGCTCGAAGCAACAGACTTGCCGCGGGGAAACTCGCTGCAGAATTTTTCGCACCGTTTGCCCGGTGTTGGCACCAACATCGAAGATCACATTCAGCGAGGCATGATTCGGATGCCAGCGTTCGCTTGTCAGTCGCACACAATCATCCAGCCAATCAACACCCCACCGCTTGGTGCGCAAGAGACGATAACCGGTGGTCGATTTGACACGATGTCCGGCGCGTTTGGCCAGATCTTTGACGCTCTGCACGATTCTGATCTCCCTATCATGTGTGGGTGCGGCATCCTGCCGTACGGCTCGGGCAGTTTCATACCACGTTTCGCAGGCTCGCCGCTACATCAACCCGGCTGGTCGCCATGTTGGTGGCGATAGGGATTGAACAGCAGATAGTTCAGGTGCCGGTACAGGTCGCTGTCCGCTAGCAATTCGGCGTGCTTGCCTTCGCCGGCTAGTCGCGGTCCATTCAGCAGAATCACGCGGTTAGCGCCTCGTAAGGTTTGCAGTCGCCTGGGCAGCATCACGACCAGGGTCCCGCTGCTGACCAACCCCAGTAATGCCTTCAAGCAGGGGTCTTCAGCCAGATGCTCGGCTGGTGGCGGCGGCTCTTTGGCAAGCAGAACAGGCGGTTTGTGCACCACAGCACGAGCAACCGCGATGCCGTAGGTGGTCTCCGTGTTGAGCATCGAATCGCCGGGCGTGATGTAGGTGTTCAGACCTTCGGGCAAACGTTGCAGACGTTCGTAGACATCAACTTGTTCCAAAGCCTCAACGATGTCGGCGCTGCCGATCGACTCATCACCGCCGCGCAGGTTTTCCAGAATCGTACCGTCCCAGATCGGCCCATCCGGTTCGATCCACATGACGTTATCCGCCAGTGCCCGCGGATGCACGTCCAGCAGCCGGATTCCGTCGATCATCACAAGGCCTTCCGCAGGTCGGCCAAAACCCATCAACAACTCGGTCAACGCCCGCGTCGAAACCGATTCGGTTCCCAACAGCGCCACCATCGTCCCGGGCGTGAAATCCAAAGTCAGATGACTGAGGATCGCTTGACCGTGCGAATCGGTCAGCGTTACATCGCGGATTTCGACCCCTTCGCGAACGCCGGCCAAGCCAACGCGTTGCTCCGTCGGTGCGATCTCGTCACTACGCTTCAAATAGTGGTAAATCGCATCGGATGCGCGGCCGCTGCTGCGAAGCCGTCGCGCGAGTTCTGTGAATCGCCCTACCGCAATGATGGCGCCGGTCAGCGACAAACCCATCACCAAAGCGGCTGGAACGCTGAGCCCATTGTCGGCACCGAAAAGATTCACACCGAGACCCAAAATCAAAATCGCGATCGCCGCAGACGTTGCCAGCATCAGCAGCGGCCAAACCCGGCCGTGATGGGAATCTTCTAAAGCCAACCGACGATACAAACCATCAAGCTCTGCAGCAAACGCACGATCCGCCAGGCCTTGCGACTGCAGTCGGGCCAGCATCGGCGCCTGGCCGACAAGCTCCGCCATACGTTTCCGATTGCGAGGAACTTCCCAATCCGCCTGGTCGATTTCTTCGCTCCAGTGCAGACGCTGATAAAGTTGCCACAGCAGCACGCCGCTGACAACCGCCAGCAGCGCCAACCAGACATTGACCAACAACGCCAAGACGACGCAACCGATCAGCAACAGAACCGTTCGCGGAATCGATCGGTACCACAGCGATAATCCTCGTTGCAGCTCGGGCAGCTGTCTGCCGATCAGATCTTGTGCGCGGACGTGCTGGGCGGCGGCACCCTCCAATTCGGCGCGCCTGAGACTTTGACTCAAAACTCGCTTGTGAAGTGATCGTACGATGCGTCTTGCCCGGATGTCGGCGGCGCGGCGATTCATCCAAACAGCAAAACAAAATAGAACAGCAACCATGAATGTGACGGCGACCAGGCCGGTTAGCTGGATCAACGCCGGTTGTTCGTAACAGAACCGCGGCAAGGGGACATAAAGATGTGTCCCCAAGCGAACGCTGGTGTCCGTCAGCCCGCCGTTATCGAGCAACATCGCCAACAGCCCAACAAGCACGATCAAAACAGGAACCAGCAGCCCCGACAGCACGCACCAAATAAGCGCAAGCGTTGCACCGCTGGCTTCGGGCTCATGGCGAGCGACGGTTAGCGTGCTAATTCGATTCAACCGGGTGCCTCATAAAACGATCTGATCGCGGGACGACTGCCCAGCGCCATCACAATCCGGCTTGGCCTCCCTAGCCGCCCGTGAATCGTGCCTTACGACGCTTCGTCAGCTGCCGGCAACCACAGCTGTCCAGCGACGTGTGCGAAGGCGGATCAGGCCAAGTCTCGATCTTCGAAAAGTAACATTGCAAGCATCCAGATCGCGATGGCGAAACATACAAGATAATTGAAAGCACCGGCCAAGTAGATCGGCGGAATCGGATTTCCGGCATCCACGGCACTCTGGACGTTAAAGACGTTCAAATTTGGCACAATTAAAGCGATTAGCTTGCCAACAAACCCCACCAAGGCGTTTTCTCCCCGGACGGATGCCACCAGCGGCGAGGTCAGATTCCCAATCACATAGACCACAAAACAAGTGATGAAATTGGCCAACAGGGGCAATCGGGTGGCCAAGGCAACCGCGATGGCAGCGATTACCATCGTCTCCATGAAATACAAGCCCAGCACAGGCATGGTGGTGACAATTTCCTCCAACCCCTGTTGCCAGGTCGTGTCCGCACGCGTCGTCTCACGGGAATCATAAATCGGCTTGTAACTCATCAAGATCAGAAACACCGCTGAAATGATCACAAACAGCACCAGGACCGCCATCATGATTCCGGCGTACTTGCCGAGAATGAAAGAACGCCGGCTGACTGGCTTGCTGAGAACAGTCAACGCCGTTCGACCCTCGATTTCTTCGCTGACAGTGGTGCCCGCGCTCCAGACCGCTTGAATCATTCCCAGCACCATGATCA
The DNA here is from genome assembly GCA_041623895.1 of Pirellulaceae bacterium. Taxonomy (GTDB): domain Bacteria; phylum Planctomycetota; class Planctomycetia; order Pirellulales; family Pirellulaceae; genus JBFJVZ01. The sequence goes on from JBFJVZ010000042.1 coordinate 22,470, forward strand.
AGGTCACACCACTGTCTTTGAACATGCGGATGTCATCACCCAAGGTGTTGAATGGGTAAATCGAAAAAATCACGACGCCGACAATCCCCAAGATCAACAACAACAAATACAGCATCTGTGCCATCTCGTTCTTGGCCGTCGAAAGCGCCAGCGCCCAGACTCGCGGTGCCGCTTGTCGAAAGGCCACAATCGATGTCATCAACAGGAAAAAGGAAACCGCAATTCCGACCAACACCGAAGCCTCCGGGACCGGTGGCAGGTTCTTGAAGGTGAACTTGACCACTGCCTCATCGATCTCGCGGTTCTGAATGTGAAGCCGTTCCGGGTTCGCGGGAATCGGCGCCGCATCACGATCTTCGTATCGATAATTCAACTGCTCGCCGGCGTTGACTCGGGTCGGTGAACGAGAGAATCCGGCAGGGTCGGCGGCGTCACCCAACAGAACGGTTCGGTTACTCTCAATCGTCAGCTCCGAAACCATCCGCAAGTTGTAATCCAGTTTCGTTGGATGAAATGGTGCGGTGTCGGGATCAACATCGGGCGATACGGCCGGAATCTTTTCAATCACGACACTGGTTCCATCACCGACCAAATTGACCGCCGGAATCGATGTCAGAAAATCTTTCGGATTCTTCACCCAGACGGTCGTCGCCAAGGCAATCAAGGCAAAGATGCCTGCCACGCTGAGCAAATAAGGCACAATGCCTTCACCCAAGATTGTTCCCCACTCCGCTCGCGTTCGATGCCACATCCCATAGATCAAACCAAACCCCATCACCAATCCGACCGTGATCAGCGGCAAGAATAGAGATTCCGCGTAAGTGTCCTGCTGCGGGACGTACTGCCAACACAAGAACGCTGCGATCCCACCACCCACCATCAACGATGCAATGATGCCGCGCTGGGGAGAATCAGGCAGTGTTCCCAGTCCCGGGATCAGCGACAAGATCGCTAACACGCCGTACACGGCCACACAGGCCAAGGCCCCCAGTGCCAAGCCGGCACCGATCACCCAAATGGGCGTGATCCAGGTGGGGAGCCATTTTGAAATCTGAGCGACCATCATGGCTGGCTGCAGGAAGGACCCGCCCAGGTCAGCCAGCGGGGAATTCAGTAGCGAAGGGGTCGAAAGGTCGGCAAACAGGTTGGTCATCGTAAGCGGGGCAAATCAGATCGCAGAGCGCGGACGCTTTGCCCGCTGGGTTAGGAACACAGTAGGGCTGATACGAAGCAACCCTCAAAAAGGTTTTGTCATCATTGGTACTGGGCCAAAAGCTGACGGATTGTCTGCGGAATCACGGCTTTTTGTAAGCCTTCGCCGTCCAGTCGACAGCAGACCGCCGTCATCGAGCCATCGGCGATCCGGGCCCCCTGGCGGGTGAAATCAAAGTGGTATTGGACGCTGCTGGTGCCGATTTTGCCGACTCGGACGGAGATCAGCAAAACGTCCTCAAAGCGAGCCGCCGCGGTGTAATTGCAGCTGGCAGCGACCCTGGGCCATGTCAAAGCACTGCCGTCGCCACTGGATTGGGGCATCACCGATAGCCCCAAAGACCGCAACATCTCGTGCTCGGCCGATTCCATCAACGGAAAAAAGACCGAGAAATGCACGATTCCCGCGGCATCGGTGTCGCGAAACTCGATTCGTCGCTCGGTGGAAAAGGCCACGACCGCCGACCGTTACTCGCCCACGTACGGCAGCAACGCCATGAAGCGGGCGCGCTTGACAGCCGCCGTCACCGCGTGCTGACTGGCGGCGGTACAACCGCTTTTCCGCCGCCCCACGATGCGGCCCTGGCGGTTGATCATTTTTTTCAACAATTCGATATCTTTGTAGTCGACGTACATCGGTCGCGGACGCTGGCCATCAACAAAGATCGGATCTTTCTTACGGGTGCGGCTTCGTACACGCGACCGTTTCCGGGCGCGACTACGAGTACTCATCGGGCGGGGAGGCATTGCGGGTCTCGGTTAGGGGCGAACGGTCTACACAACACTCTTCAGGTGTGCATTATGGGGCCAGATTGCCCCCAGAGTGCTGAAGCGGTCGGTGACACTTATGGGTACCCGCGAAATGTGTACTCGGTCGCCGACTCGCCAATTTGACGGAGCGAGAAAGTATGGCCGTAACGGAAGCGGTCTGCAAGGGTAGAATTCGATGGCGAACAGAGCTTGATGAGGCAGCGATTCGAGCCAATCCTCCCCTGATTTGCCCTTTCGCTTTTGCGAAAGCTTTGCCATATTTCCTAGATATCCAGCGGCTGGGGATCTCAGGTCTCGTGCCATCGGAGGGTCTGTCGAACCACAGGTTTGGCCGGCGTGTCGTTTTCAGACGCGCCATCACTAGCAATTCGTCGACCCCGCATTCGACAACAGATAAGAAACCCCAGCAGCAGCAGGCGTCCGCAAGCCGGACTCGAATTCAAAAAACCGCTATTTGCGATCGAACACACAAAGACCACGATCTAGCTCTTTCGGCTTTCAACAGCTGACGTGAATTTGATACACGGAGCAAGAATCTCAACAGATCGTGCGCCAGTTTAGGTGAAAGTTATGAGTTTGGAGAAAGTTAGAAACATTGGGATCAGCGCCCACATCGATTCGGGCAAGACAACTCTCAGCGAGCGCATCCTGTTTTACACCGGTCGTATCCACAAGATCGAAGAAGTCCGTGGCGATGGTGACGGCGCCACCATGGACCACATGGAACTGGAAAAGGAACGCGGGATCACGATCACCAGTGCGGCCACCAGTGTCGACTGGAAAGACCACAAGATCAACTTGATTGACACGCCCGGCCACGTCGACTTTACCGTCGAAGTGGAACGGTCGTTGCGTGTTTTGGACGGTGCCGTGCTGGTGCTGTGCAGCGTCGGTGGCGTGCAAAGTCAATCGATCACTGTTGACCGTCAAATGAAACGCTATGGCGTGCCGCGGTTGGCGTTCATCAACAAGATGGACCGCACCGGAGCCAATCCGTTCCGCGTTGTTGGGCAGCTCCGCGAAAAACTTCACGCCGAAGCCTTCATGATGCAGTACCCGATCGGGGCTGAAGAACATTTCAAAGGCGTGATCGACCTGATCGAAATGGTTACTTACACCCACGAGGGTGATGAGGGCGAAAAGGTTGTTGAAGGCCCGATTCCGGACGACTTGCAAGACAAGGCCGAGGCAGCTCGGAATGAAATGCTGGAAGCCCTCTCCATGTACAGCGACGAACTGATGGAGTTGCTGCTCAGCGAAGAAGAAGTTCCCAAGAGTTTGATCTACAAAGTGACTCGCGAAGCCGTACTCGGAGGCGCTACGCCGGTCTTCATGGGTACCGCCTTCAAGAACAAAGGCGTGCAGCCCCTGTTGGATGCGGTCATCAAGTATCTGCCAAGCCCGCTTGATCGCGAAATCCGCGGTTCGGATCCGTCTGACGAATCAAAAAAGATCGAACTGAAGCCCGATCCCAAGGCTCCGTTTGTCGGTATGGCCTTCAAGATCGTCGACGATCCGTTCGGCCAACTCACGTTCATGCGAATCTATCAAGGCAAAATTGAGAAAGGTTCCACGTACGTCAACCAGCGTACCGCACGCAGTGAACGATTCAGCCGCATCGTGCGAATGCACAGCGATAAACGCGAAGAAGTCGATTCCGCCAGCGCCGGCGATATCGTGGCCGTGATGGGAATCGATTCCGCCAGTGGTGATACTTACGCCGTGGAACGAAATCAGTGCACGCTGGAATCGATGTTCGTGCCCGATCCGGTGATCAAGATTGCCGTCAACCCCACCAGTCGCAGTGATTCCGACAAAATGGGCAAGGCGCTGCAGCGGTTCCGCAAGGAGGATCCAACTTTCCGCGTCTTTACCGACGATGAAACCAAAGAAATCCTGATCAGCGGGATGGGCGAGCTGCACTTGGAAGTCTACATCGAAAGAATTCGTCGCGAGTACGGCGTCAATATCGAAGTCGGTGCGCCCAAAGTCAGCTACCGCGAAAGTCCCACCAAGGAAGTCGCCTTCAACTACAAACACAAAAAGCAAACCGGCGGTTCGGGCCAGTACGCTCACATCGTGGGCAAGCTCAGCCCCATTGCATCGGACAGCGAAGATAGCTTCGAGTTTGAGGATCACGTGGTTGGGGGGCGAATTCCCAAGCAGTACATTCCCGCAGTCGAAAAGGGATTCCGCGACAGTCTGGGCAAAGGCCCGCTGGCCGAGTATCCGGTGGTCGGTACCCGAATCGACCTGGATGACGGTACCTTCCACGAAGTCGACTCGTCGGAAAAGGCTTTCTACACCGCCGCCCAAGGCTGTTTCCGCGAGTACTTCAAACAGGCGGCACCAAAACTGCTCGAGCCGATCATGAATGTCGAAATCGAATGCCCCGAATCCTTCCAAGGTACGGTCGTCGGTGACATCATCAAACGTCGCGGCATCATGAACAGCAACGACATTGTCGAAGGCAACAGCGTGATTTGTGCCGAAGTACCGCTGGCGGAAACCTTCGGCTACGCCACCGACCTACGCTCGCTGACGCAAGGCCAGGGGACGTTCACGATGGAACTGGCCACTTATCGGCAAGTCCCCTCGAATATCCAGGAAGAGATCATCGAAGCCAAAAAGAAAGAGCAACTGGTCGGAGCCAGGTAGCAACGGTGAATGTGGTCGCTCCGCGGGCGAACGTTCGCCGCAGCGTTCGACGACAATCAACTCGCAGGCACTACGTGGAATGATGCTTGGACGTGATGTCAATCATCATGTCATGCAGGTGCCCATTACTGGCGACAATGCTGGAAGTTCCCAACGGTAGCCGATTGCCTCGGCTGTCGCTGATCCGCCCCCCCGCTTCTTCGACAAACAGTCTGCCGGCGGCGAAGTCCCAGACCGACAGCTGATACTCAAAGAAACCTCCGAACTGCCCACAGCCAACCTGGCATAAATCCAGTGCCGCGGTCCCGAACCGGCGGATCCCGTGAATGTCGTGCTGAAAGAATTCTTCCACGGCCGCCAACGTGCTGCGCATCATCGCGCCGCGGTCGTAGTAAAAGCCGCAGCCAATCAAAGTCTTCGTCAACGTCCGCTCGTCACTGACTCGCGCCCGCTGACCGTTGTGAAAAGCTCCGCCGCCGGCGATCGCCGTAAACAGATCCTCACGTGCCGGATTCAAAATCGCTCCGGCAACCGGCTGGCCGCGATGATAGTAAGCAATCGAAACGGCAAAGTGCGGAAGCTGATGAGCAAAGTTGTTGGTGCCGTCCAGTGGATC
>JBFJVZ010000043.1:0-27678 GCA_041623895.1 Pirellulaceae bacterium
AGCCGTTGCGTTCTCGGCAAAGTGCAGCTCGGCGGGAGCCGCGCCCGCCTCGCCCTCCCACCAAAACGCCGCTCAAGCACTAACCGCCCAAACGAAACAAAACCATTTTTCGCATGTCGATCACCAGCGTGCCTGAGTCATCAGGAATCGGGTCGCTGCCGGCTCCATGTGTGATCGTTTCGACATGATGGCGGACGCCGGAATCTCGCAGCGCCGATTGCACCATCGCGTCAATTGTCCATGGCCGCTCGGTAGCCGGACGCCCAAAGCTTTCGATGAACCACTCCGATACATATCCGTCATGCGTTCCTTGCCGTACCAGGTGAATCCGTTTGATGTCATCCCCCATTCCATCGCGGATCGTCAACAACATGTAACCGTAAGCTGTCCGATGCGGGGCAATCCAGTACTTGTCGCTGTAGTGCTGACAGCTGAATACGGTGGCAAACGCTACCGCCGCCAAACAAGCCTGGCGGAGGCGGACAGCGACGCGGCGATTGGGAATCAATGCCGAAAGTTGGCGAAGTGACCAGTACAACAATAGCAATGTGGCGACACCCAGCGAGGCAATGATGCGGTAGCTTTGCGGCGAGATGGCAATCGCAAGCCAATGCACATGCGTCAGCAACAAAACGATCGCGATCAGGATCGTGCGAGTCACGAGCACGCCACGCCGCTTTCGGGCGTCTTTCCATGCCGGTCGCCGTAATCGGCTTCGGTAGCGCAGACAGGAAACGATGTAACCGGTAAGCATCAGGGCCAACGAGATTGCTGCGATACCCAACGTCAGCAACCTTTTTGACGAATCCATCAGGTGCCAGAAGTTCAGTGCCAGCGGCAACTGAATCCTTGCGAACCAATACAGCTTTTCAAACGGCTGACCTGTCAGCTGAGTTCGCGGTTTGGCATTCGATTGGAAGAGCACAAAGTAGAGCTTGAAGGCGATAAAGCAGACTACAAAGAACGCCAAGCCAACGGCGATCTGATAATAAACCCGTTTGCGGTACGCCGCTGATGAAAGGTAGCGGCGGTCCAATAAGTAAATCACGACCATCGTCCAATACCAGGAAAGCATCGGCTGGTAAGCAGCAGCCGCGATCAGCATCAGTAACAACGGCGGCACAAATCGCGGACTGGCAACTTGTTGCGGTGCATGCACATGCTCGCTGGCCCGGAATGTCAGCGCTGCCGCCCACAAGACAGTCAGTCCCGCCAGGGGAGCGAGCCAGAAGTTTGCCTGAGCCACGTAGGTGTGCAAACACGGCAATGTCCCCAAGGCAATCGCCAACGCCGCATGCTCGACTCTCGTGCCTCCCAACCGCCGGACTTGTCTGAAGAAGAAGAACGCGATGGCGGTGATCGCCACACTCGTGGCGAAACGCAAGTAGCCAAACTGGTCCAAACGTTGAATCGGCCGATGGACCAGCAACTGGGCAAGTGCGAATACCGGCCGGCCGTCCTTTAAATACGCGTATTCAAGCGGCTCGTCGGAGAGTAGCAAAATGAAGTCGTCGCCAAACCCGTACTGCGCCTGAGCGAGAGGTGCATAAGTCAGCAACAACACCGCCGCGACCAGCAAACCGAGAATCGCAAGTTTGCCACGATAGCGGGAAACAAACTTCATGACCGCTCTCGCACATACGAACTCTTGGGCCGCACATATCGCGACAGCAACCGCGCGATTGCCCCCAACGTGCGCGTTGAGCAGCAGACACGAGGTTGCCGCAGCGCTGCTTGTGTGATCTTCACCGCACCAGCGATTGGAGACTGCTCCAGGTCATCCAAAACTTTAATCAAATACTCATTCCAAGGTTCCCGCAGGCGTCCCAGTTTGGAAGCGTTGGCCAGTGCCGGAGGTAAAGAAGCTTCTAAATTGTCTCGAATACGTAGCGACTCTTGACGAAAACGGTTGGCGGCCTCGTCCTGCTTCGCAGTTTCCACGGCCGTTTTTGATTCAGCATGCAAGCGAAAGCCGGCACCGACCGTCGCCGAGTAACTGACCCGCGGGTAGGCGGCCAAATAACGAATCAACAAATCCCAGTCGAATCCATAGTTCAAATCCCGGTCAATTCCGCCGCACTGTTGCACCAATCGTGTGCGAAACCACAGTCCCGGTTGGCTGAACGAATAGCGGTCGGCTCGCAAGATCGACTTCGCATTCAAGTTGCGATTAAGCATCAAATACGGCTCCACGCCATCCCCAAACACAGACACTGAAAACGTAAACAAGTCCGTGGTCGGCAGGAACCGGTTGCCGATCTCCCACAGCACCCCCGGCATCAAGATGTCATCGGAGTTGATCCAATTAAAGAACTCGCCGTCAGCGACCTGGAGTCCTTTGCAGATCGCATCGGATTGCCCGTCATCGGGTTCACAAATGATTTTGCTGATCTGATCGCGATACTTGTCCAAGATCTCGCGACTCTGATCGGTGCTGCCGCCATCGACGACGATGTATTGCAAATTGGGATAGTTCTGCAGCAAGACGCTGCGAATCGACTCCTCCAAAAAATCGCCTTGGTTGAAACTGGGTGTGATCACCGTGATCCGCGGATACGGTCTCGCCGTAGCTGATGGTTCGTCAGCGACCGACAAAGGCGCTTCCCAGGGCCACCCGCTCCGGCTATCAGGCGATGGAGGAAATCCTTCGATCGTCATCTTGTTTTTCAGTGTGCGGGGTGATGGTGGCGCCGAGCCGGCTGTCGCAAAGGCCGGTTTGCGAATCAACACTGTGAGCCAAGTATCTGCTGGTACAGTTGTAGATACCGCTTGGCCTCGACTTCACGACTGTAGTTCTGAACTGCGGACTCTCGACAGCGAAGCGACATTTTTTTTCTAAGTTGATCGTCAGCAATGATCGTGACGATTTGTTTTGCCAGATCTGACGATTCGAATGGTGTGGCAAGCAGTCCCGTTTCGCCGGGTGTGACAAGATCCGGGATGCCGGATGTATCGAAGCCAACCACTGGTAAACCGCAGGCGAACGATTCCAAGACGGTGTTGGGGCAGTTGTCCTGTAGTGACGGGATGACAAACAAGTCAGCCGCCTGGTAGGCAGCGGCAAGCTGATCATTTTCGCTGACGTGGCCCAGCGCGATCGTGCCAATCGAAGTCTCATGTTTGATCTCACCGGCACCCACGACCAGTAATTGGAGCTTTCGTTTCGTATTGGCTTGTTCAGAATCGATTTCACGTTCCAATTGTTTCAGCGCCGACTGTAGCAAGCGACCGCCCTTGATCTGGTTATCTAACGATGCGGCGTTGAAGAGAATCACCAAGGCATCGGGATCCAGGCCCAGCATCGATTTCTTTTCTGCGCGCGGCGCAGGTTGAAAAATCTCCGTGTCCACGCCATTGGGAATCACGTGAACCTGAAAGCGGTTACAGAGGGGCGATTCCTGAAATTCCCTGGCCAGCCAGTTGCTGGGGGAAACGAATATCAGTCGGGAGTCTGCAATACCGGCAAGCGTTTTTGAGCGACGCTGCCAAATTTGACGCGAAACGTCTCTGGGGTCGGGATGGGCCAGTTGAGGACAATCACCACAGCCCTCGCGAAATTTGCCGCAGCCCAAATCGTAGTGGCAGCCTCCCGTGATCGGTCTCATGTCCCGCATTGTCCAGATCACGGGCGCGATTCGCGTGGCTGCCGGTAGAAATCTGGCTTCGTCGAACATTTCGGCGACCCAATGCATATGGATGATATCGGGTTGGCGCAGGTCGGCAACCAATTCGCTGCCACGAAAGCTGCGATCGCTGGTAAAGACGCCACAGGGTGGATTGGGCTTGAGCTGAATACGATCACGCCAACCGTACAGTGTCCGCAAGCCGTGTCGGGCAACCCGCCTGAGTGGATGCATCGATGGTGCGGTTTCAAAAACACGGTCGCCGCCAGACTCATTGACGACAGCCAACAGTGCAGAATCGACTCCCGCTCGCAGCATCGATTGATGGATGCGGGAGGCACTGCGCGCAGCTCCGCCTCCCGAGGTGCGGTAACTCAAGTGGGTGACGTGAGTCATTCTGAACTTTAAATAAGGAAATTGGTCCAGGTCTGGTTTGACATGATTGCTGGCGACAGACAAGATGTTTTCATTGCTTTGCCGGTGTCGGAACCAGCCCGATTGACTCCAGACTTTATTTCAAAATCGACCGTCATCAGGGAGGGCGAAGCTCCCGCTGAGCCGATCGTCCACGATCAAGGCTCAACCGGAGCTTTCCCTCCGATGTTGAAACAAAGCGTAATCTATCCGTATGTTAACGCGGGCACGGCAAGATGCCGGGCCGGCGAGAGTTTCCGCTGCTGTTGCTCGTCAGTACTTCCCAATCAATCAGGCCATTGAATCCCGATGGGCTCCAGCTCCGGCGACCAGCAGATTGATCTTTCCGCAGGCACCTTTGCGACGGCGCCAGAGGACGGTTTGATCTACTACGAGGCCCGCGGTGGTTTGGGTTTTGCGGATTTTCGTGAGTTGTGGGCGTACCGCGATCTGTTTTTCTCGCTGGCCCTGCGGGATCTGCAGGTTCAATATCGGCAAACGTTCATCGGAGTTGCTTGGGCCGTGATTCGGCCACTGACGTTGATGATCGTTTTTACGGCTCTGTTTCGCATGCTCGGCCGTATCCCCGCCAGCAATGAACAGACTTATGCCGTCACGCTGTATGCCGTCCTGCTGCCCTGGCAACTGTTTGCCACCACGCTGACCAAGTCGACATCCAGTTTGGTGGCGAACGAGGCGATTTTGACGAAAGTCTATTTTCCCAGATTGATCCTGCCACTGGTGCCGATTGCTGTCGGCCTGGTCGATTTTGCCATTGCCTTCGTTGTCTTGTTGGGATTGATGTTTTGGTACGGCGTGATGCCGACGGTGACCATCCTGTTGGTGCCGTTTTTTGTCGCGCTCGCCGTGCTTGTTTCGTTCGCGTTTGGGACCTGGCTATCGGCGGCAAACGCACTGTATCGCGATATCCAACACGCGGTGCCGTTTGTCGTTCAAGTCGGCATGTTTGTCAGTCCGGTGATTTATGAAATGGCCGAGGTGCCGGAAAAGTGGCGGACGCTGTACAGCCTGAATCCGATGGTTGGCGTGCTGGAAGGGTTTCGCTGGTCGCTGCTGGGACAACAAGAACCTCCGCTGACAGCGATCGCACTTTCGATCATGATTAGCGCGGTGGTACTGGCTGGAGGCCTGGTCTATTTCCGTCGCATCGAGAGATTTGTCGCCGATCGCGTTTAGCTTATGAGTGAAATCGTTATTCGCGTCGAGCATTTGAGCAAGCGATTTCGGATCGGCTTAAAAGCACCCCATCATCGATTGTCGGAGGCGATCACCGATCTGGGGCGTGCATGCGCAAATCTGCCGGGGCGGATCTTTGGCCGAAGAGTCTTATCACCCGACGAAAGTAACGGAGCCGAAGCCGGCGAGTTTTGGGCTCTAAAAGACATTTCGTTTGAGGTTCAGCGCGGTGACGTTGTCGGCATTATCGGCCGCAACGGCGCGGGCAAAAGCACGCTCTTGAAAATACTGGCGCGGATCACCGAGCCGACCAGCGGGCGATTCGGTTTGCAAGGCCGCGTGGGCAGTCTGCTGGAGATCGGCACGGGATTCCATCCCGAGTTGACCGGACGCGAGAACATCTTTTTGTCCGGCACGATTCTGGGAATGATGCGGCGCGAGGTTGTCCGCCATTTTGACGAGATCGTTGCCTTTGCCGAGATTGATGAATTCTTGGATACGCCGGTGAAACGCTATTCCAGCGGCATGCGTGTGCGACTCGGTTTTGCCGTGGCCGCGTATCTCAACCCCGAGATTTTGATTGTTGACGAAGTACTGGCGGTTGGCGATGCCGCCTTTCAAAAGAAATGTCTGGGAAAAATGGGAACATTCGCCGAAAGCGGGCGGACCGTGCTGTTCGTTAGTCACGATGTCAATGCAATCCAGTCGCTGTGTACCAGCGCGATTCTGCTGGATCACGGTCGGATCGCAGGCAACGGACCGACCATGGATGTTGTTGCACAATATCGTGACGCAATTGAGTCCTTTCAGCAGGTCCCACTGCAGTCACGTACAGACCGGTCGGGATCTGGGCGGCTGCGGTTCGTTTCGCTCGATATCGTCGGTCCGTCCAAAGCAGATCCGTCGATTCGAACGGGGCGTCCCTGCAGTTTTGTGTTGAACTTTGAGCTGTCCGATAACGAGCCTGCCGAAGATGTCCACTTTGCCGTGACGATTGCTGATGCTCGCGGTTATCCCTTGATCACCTGCGCCAGTTTTCATAAAGGCGCCGATTTTCCGCCATTCCAAAAGTCCGGTCAGGTTTGCTGCCTGATTCCAACCTTGCCGCTTGCTCCCGGCAGGTATTCGGTTCACCTGGCCGCAACCATGCGGCGCCAGCGGGCCGATTTGGTGGAGAACGTGGCCGGCTTTACCGTGCATGAAGAGGACTTTTATGGAACAGGACGACTTCCCAAACCCGAAAAGCGAGGTGGGGCGATGGTCGTCGACCACAGCTGGGTCAGCAAAACGGGGGGCGGCTGAAAGCATCTGGCAGCCTGGTCTGAACGCACAGATCTTCGCTGCCGAGCGTAGAGACATTCGATGAAAGATTCCCAAACAAGCTCCGACGCATTATCCGCTTCGCAGAACCGCGAATGGGTGCCGACGTTTTTTCTGGCTGGCTACCAAAAAACGGCCAGTACGTGGCTGCACCGTTGTTTGTTGGAGCATCCCGATGTCTATGTGCCCGAGGGCGATGCTACCCATTTTTTTGACATCTACTATTACCGCGGCCTGGACTGGTACCGAACTTTTTTTCAAAGCGCCCACGGCTATCGGCAAATCGGCGACACAACGCCGTCTTTTATGCGGTTCCACACGTCGCGCGTTCGCATGGCACAGCTCAATCCCGCGGCCAAGATCATTGTCACGCTTCGCAACCCGATTGAACGAGCCTTCAGTCACTATTGGCACGAAAAAAAGAAACGAAAGATCAACTATCGTTTTGAAGAATGCCTCAGCAACAACGTTGATATCTTTGACGATTGGATCGCAACCGGATTCTATTACTCGCACTTGACCGATTTGTTGACGATGTATCCCAGAGATCAAGTGCTGATCTTGTTTTACGATGACTTGAAAGCATCGCCGGCTGATTTTCTGGCTCAGACGCTGCGGTTTTTGGAAGTCGATGCTGATTTTACGCCATCGGTGCTGTCCCAAGCGGTCAACAAGGCCTGGTACCGTCCCACTTGGGGCGAGATGTTTGAGAATCTGAAAAAGGGACAACCGCTACGAGAATCGGAATATGATCGGGGCATCGATCCCGAGTTTCGCAAGCAGCTGCAAGAAGTTTTCCGCCAGCAGAATGAACAACTCGCAAAGCTGGTCGGACGTGATTTGAGCCATTGGAAATGACTGGCAGGCCGCCGTGAATGCGAAATCTATCTTCAAGCGACTCTCGCGTCTGTTGTCATCCGCTGATCAGCTGCCGGACCGGCTGACCGTTCGCGTTGCCGATTTGGAGTTGCAGTTCGATACTCGATCGGAAATTGCCAAACGCTGGTTTTACCCTCGCTATGCATCCGGGACGCCGCATGAGCCGCCGATCGTGGATTGGTTGTTGCAGCGAATTACCCCGGACACAAAGTTTCTGGACATTGGTGCCAACGTGGGATTTTATACGGTGCTGGTTTCCGCATTTTGTCCTCACGGAAGAGTCATTGCGGTGGACGTCGACCCGCGACTGGTTTGTGAGATCGCCGGTAATGTTGCCTTGAATGGATTTGAAAATGCCGAGGCGGTTTGTGGGGCGGCGTGGGATCGCGACGGTGATTTGTTGGCCTTTCAGCCGGAGCAAACCGACAATCTATCGACCAATCGCATCGTTGCCGATCAGCAGGCAAGCTCCATTAGCTGCGTCAGCTTTACGGTGGATTCGCTCTGTCGCCAACGTGGATTTCAGCCGACGGCCGCAAAGATCGATGTCGAAGGCGCCGAACCACAGGTGCTTCGCGGGATGCAGCAAACTTTGAACGATTTGGCCGTACTGCTGTTGGAGGTTCATCCAGATCCGATCGCGGCCAGGGGTGAAAACGTCGACGACATCTACTCGGCGCTCCAAGCCGCCCGTTTCGTTTGCTGGATTGTTGAAGATCATCGCGGCCAGGCGAAGATGCGGCGGTTGGATGCTGTCGAAGACTGGAAGGCGATCAAGCAAAACGCGATGATCCTGTGTGAAAAGCAGCGAGCGGCAAATTGATGCGATGGGCTGACAGGCTGCGACGAACATCCTTGATCGCTAAGGGCACAGCGCGGATCGTGTTGTTTCATCGGGTGGCCCCGCCAACGTCGCTGGCGATCGAACCAGCCACCGCGCTGACGCCCGCATTGTTTCGCAACGTGATCAGCGAGATCGCGGAAAATCACACACCGTTGTCATTGCAGGCACTGCACTCGCGATTGCGCGGGGGGGAGAGCGTGGAAGGTTGCGTGGTGGTGACGTTTGATGACGGATTCGCGGACAATCTGCACACGGCGCTGCCAATCTTGGAGGAATTTCAGGTACCGGCGACCATCTATGTCACCAGTGGATTCATTGCCCGAGACGTGCAGCTAATGGAATACGAGTTAGCCCAAATTGTGGCCACGTCCGCAATCCTTGAATTTGCACAGCGGACTTGGAAAATCGAATCGCCGGCGGAAAAGAAAGCATGTTACGATTCGATCCGTCAGCAACTCAAACCCGCTTCCCAGGCAACACGTAGCGAATCAATCCAACGGCTCTGGCAGGAATCCGGTCGTCAACGTTCCGATCGTCAGGGACTCGATCGACAACCGGCGCCGCCGCAGTTCGAGTTGCTGACGGTCGATCAGCTTCGCCAGTTGGATGCATCGGAATTGATCACGATCGGCGCCCACACGCACGCTCATTTGGTTTTGACAGCCGTATCGCCTGAGCAAGCCAAACACGATATCGCCAGCGGCAAACAGTGGCTGGAGACACAACTGAGGCACCCCGTGTTGGATTTTGCTTACCCGTATGGGGCGTTTGACGCGAACATCCAAAAGTGCGTTCGCGGCTTGGGATTTCGCACTGCGGTGACCACGGTTCGCGAGCCGCTGAGCGGGAACTGCGATGTACTGGCACTGCCCCGTATTGAGGTCAATGCGCAACGGGCACAGTCGACGGAATTCCTTTCAGGGCTCCCTGGGTGATGAGAGTACTTGTTGGAACCTTGTATTGCGGAGAGAACGAATTCGATGAGTGTGTCGAATCGTTGCAGACGCAGACTCACCAGGCTTGGGAGCAGATCGTGGTGCGCGATTTGCCCAACAAGCTGGCTCACCAGACGCTTTATGAAACCTTCATGAGTCGCGCCGCCGAGTTTGACTTGTTCATGAAGTTAGATGCGGACATGGTGCTGGAGGATCCGCGGATGCTGGACCGCATCGAGGCATATTTTCAGCAGCATCCCCAGTTGGACGGGATCACGATCCATGTGCATGATTTCTTTTCTGATTCGTTGATTCATGGTCTGCATGTTTATCGCAGCAGTGTCCGCTGGCCGCGCCGCGAGGAAAGATTGTTTGTCGATACCCCACCGGTGAGTCCAGAAAAGTTCCGCATCGGCGTCAAAGAACTTGCGCCGGTGGCGAGTCACTGCAAGAATCCGACTCCATTTTTTGCTTTCCACTATGGAGTCCATCGCGGACTGAAGGCTCGACAAGCGACGGGTTCGACGGCGGCCTACTACTTGCAGACGATCGAGCAGGTCTGGAAGAACTTTCAGAGCCGCAAGGATCACCGTTTGGGTCTGGCGGTGTTGGGTGCGGAGATGGGGCTGGATGGGGAATTCGGAGTCGACGACTTGGATTTCGAGAACCAACATCCACGTGAAGTCTGCGTTCGTTACGAAGGCATGTCGGCCGACGAGTTAAGGGGCGAGATCTCAAAACTTCGTTCGCTGCCGAGGACCAAGATTCCGCAGCGACATTGGCGGATTCTCAAGTATCGTGTCAGCCAATCGATCCAGGCAGCGCTCAGCGGGATCCGTCCGGCCCTGGTTCAATGCATACCGAAGAAGCTGAGGCGGATGTTGGCCAGTTCAGCGGGAGGGCGAAGCTCGCGCTAGAGCATTTCTATCATTGATTTGGGTTCATTCGTAGGCCAGGACTTGTCCTGGCAATAAGGCGCCGGGACAAGTCCTGGCCTACGAGATATCTGACTACGTCGTGATTGATTTTGCTTGGGTGATGATTGGGATGACTGCTTCGCAGGGCTCGAATTGTTCGACCAAAGTGCTGATTCGCTCGGCGAGTGCGTGTTTGTCCGGACCGGGATCCGTCCAACCATGCAAGTCTAACAGTACGGTGAGTTCCCAGCTGATCGAATCGTGGCGACGGGCGATGTCGACGGCTGTTTCGGCGTGCTGAATCGCCTGGTCTCGATTTCCGTGCGCGTCCGCTAACTGCGCCCGCAGCCGCCACAATTCCGGCTCGTGAAAATGCTCGGCGGATTTTTCAACCGCAGCCAGTGCCTGATCCAAAGACGCTGCGGCCTGGTCCAGGTCGCCGAGTTTTAGCTGTGCGGAAGCCATGAAGCCGAGATACTGAGGCGCCGCCAACTCGGCTCCGGTCGCCTGATAGCGATCAAGCCCCTCGATCAATCCTGCGCGGGCTTCGCGTTCGCGATCGAGCCAGATCAATCCACCGGCGCGGAACAGCATGCCGGTCGTTTCCCAGAAAAAGAACGCCTGATCGCGGGAGACTTGGATCTGCCGATCACTGCATTCTACGGCCTCTGCGCCGCGCCGCATTGCGGTGTTTAACCAACCGAAATGATGGAGTGCAAAGGCGACGCTAAAGGGATGATCCAGGCTTTCGGCCAGCTCCAGCGCTTGTTGCATCCGAGTCAGCGCGGCAGCAGGTTGGCCAAGGTACCAGTGGCACAGCGCCATGTAACACAGGTGAGCAACGCCGGCATGCTGGCCCGTGCGGCTGGTATGCAGCAGCGTTCTTTCCGGCTCAAAGAGCTCCCAACCTTGTTGGCATGACTGCAGCGATTGCTGAAAATCGCCATGGTAGAACTGCGCGATGCCCTGGATAAACAGGGCTTCCATCAACGCTCCCGCGTCGTTCATCTCGCGAGCCATCTTCATCATCCGCGCGCCGATTTCCAAAGAGACTTCGATTTCGTCGCGAACGATTCGCCAAGACGCCATTGCCCAGTTGGCGTGCAATTGTCCCATCGGGTCATTGAGTTCTTGGCACAGATGCATGCGTCGTTCGTAAATGTCGCCCAATTCCGGCGCCGCGTATCCTTTAATCGATAGCGTCGCGATCCCCAGAGGCACGTTCATCTGGTATTCAAGCTTGTCGCTTTGCTGGGATGCCGGGATAGATTGCAGTGTCAGCAGACCTTGTTGCAGATGATTGACGGCTTCGACAAAGGCACCGTGCTGGGTCGCCATCTCGCCGGCGGTGGCCCACAGTGGCGCGGCCTTGAGATTCTGGCCGGCTTCGGTGTGATGATGTGCCAGCAGCTCAGGCCTTTCTTTGACCGTCTCGGGGAAATCCTTTTCAAAGGCCTCGGCAATTCGCTGGTGCATCTGGCGTCGCTGGCGCCGCAACATCGAGTCGTACGCGGCATCTTGAATCAAGGCATGTTTGAAGAGGTAACTGCTGTGAGGTGGTTTGCCGCGGCGGAACAGCAACTGCGACTCGACTAGTTTCTCCAATTCAGCGTTGAGCACGGTCTCGGGGAATTCGGAGGCAGCTGCAATCAGTTCATGCGTGAACTCGCGGCCCAGTGTTGCGGCAAGTCGCACCACGTTGGGGTCACCGCCAAGCCGATCCAGCCGCGCCATCAGTAATCCTTGCAGAGTTGCCGGAATCGCTGTGCTCGCCGACCGGCTGCCGATCGTCGAATCGGGAAAATGATCGACGGTGTCGAACATCGAATCCGCAGATTCGATCAACATGTTTGCATATTCTTCGACGAACAGGGGAACACCGTCGGTGCGATCGGCGATGCGATCGATCAGGCCGCGCGGTACGGTTCCTGCTTCGACCTTGGACTCAAGAATCTGCGACACCTGTCGGCGTGTTAGACGATTCAGTGCGATTTGTGTTTGATGTGCACGACTCGTCCACGGTGTTTCAAATTCTGGTCGAAACGTGACCACGCACAAATACGGATCGTTGATCGGCCCGTCAGCAATGCGATGCACAAAGTCCAGCGTTGAGGGATCGACCCAATGCAAATCTTCGACGACAAACAAGATCGGGCGTTGGCTGGACAATGCACTCAACCATTGGTGCAGGTATTCCAGCGTCAGTTCCTTTTGCTTTTGCGAAGAAACCGTGGCTGCAGGAAAATCCGGATCCTCAGGTAAGGACAACAAGTCACAAAAGATCGGCAGCGCGTGGGCGAGATCGATCCCCAATGTCTCGAGATGATCCTTCAATCGGCGAAGTTTCTCCGCATCCGTCTGCGCACGCTCAAGCTTGAGTACTTTTTGCAGCGCCTCGATCGCTGGATGGAATGCGCTGCCGGTGTGGTACGGCGAGCAGGTCCATTCCACGATGGGAGGGTCGGGAGTGTCACAGGTGTCCTGCACATGTTGTTTAAGAACTTGAACCAATCGCGATTTTCCAAGTCCGGCTTCGCCAATCAGCGCGACCAGTTGGCCGAAGCCTTCGCCGACAAGCTCCCAGCGATCTTGCAGCATGCTGACTTCCTGATCGCGACCCACCAAGGGCGTGTATTGAATTCCCTCGGCCGCCGACGAATCTTCGTCTTCTGAAATACTGTCGACGACGCGGAGCAAGCTGAGCGAATTTTCACCCGGCATGCCACACGATGAATGGAGGTCTTCGCAGTGGAAATAGTGCTTGATCAAGCGATAGGTGGCTTCGCTGACCACCACATCGCCCGGTTGAGTTTCCCGGTCGATTTTCGTGACCAGCTTGAGCGAATCACCGACTAACGACTGTGCGTTCGGCCCGCCAACGATGACGATTCCGCTATGGATTGAGGTCCAGACCCGTAATTTGAGTTGCAGCCGGGAGGCAAAGTCCGCCGAAATGTTTGTCAGCGCTTGCTGGATTGCCAGGCCGGCATGTACGGCGCGACGTGGTGCGTCTTCGTAGCTGAGCGGATAGCCGAAACAGACCAACAGATCTTGACTGCTGGTGGGCAGTTGACTGCCGCCAAATCTATCGATGTGTTTCTGGCATTCCTGCTGGAAGCGTTCAATCGCTTCGATCTGGTCCTCCGGATCAAATTCTGCGGTCTCGCCGTCGGTCCCACGAACATCGGCGGTGATCGAAAGCAGCGTCACCTGGCGGCGACCGGCAAGGGGAGCGGCTGAGCCAGCCGAAGCCGATAGGTGACCGTCTTCACGGCTTTCGGGCGGTTCAACGACGGGCGTGCTTCTGGTGCTGGTTCCAGCGTCCTCTTGTGCGGCCAGGATCGCCCGGATTTTCTCCGCCATGTCCGCGGCGGTGGTGAATCGCTTGTTGATGGTTTTCGACATCGCGCGATAACAAACACGCTCCAACGCAGCGGGGATTTCCGGTTTAATTTGCCGCGGAGGCTGTGGTTCATCGCGCAAGATCTGCCGCCGCAATTCCTGTTTGTCGGTGGACCGAAACGGGGCGGAACCGGTCAGCATCCGATACAGGATGACACCGAGTGCATAGATATCGGTGCGGCCGTCAATGCGATGGGCCAGACCTTCGATTTGCTCCGGAGCCATGTATCGCAGTGTCCCGCGGACATTACCGATTTCCTCGCCCGAGTGATGGTCGGCAAGCGCCAATCCGAAATCGAACAATACGGGACCGCGGTCATCGGTCAGGATAATGTTGCCGGGTTTGACATCGCGATGGATGACTTTGCGAGCATGGGCATGAGCCAAGGCATCGGCGGCTTTGGCGACGATGTCGGCGGATTCGCGCCATGTCGGCGTCGCCGCGATCAGCCAATCATAAAGAGTGACGCCTTCCAGCAACTCGGTGACGATGTAAAAGTCATCGTCTCCGCTGCCGACATCGAACACGGAGACGATGCCGTCGTGCCGCAGCTTGGCCAGATTTTGTGCTTCGCTTCGATAACGCTGGATGTCTTGTGGCGATTTGCGGCCGACGACGGGAACTTTGATCGCGACTTCGCGCTGCAATTGGCTGTCATAGCCCTTGTACACAGCGCCAAAACCACCGCGACCTAAGTAACCGGTAACTTCATAGCGCCCAAACCACTTTGGCGTCTCGACTTGTTCGTCGGACGAGTTTCTTTCCGTGACATCAGAGTTTGGATTCGAGCTTGTCATCCGACTGAGGCGGTATTCCGGCTGGCCCAAGGCTCTTCAGGTACTCGATGATTTGCAAGCGCTCTTCAACGCTAAGCTTTGGACCGATTACCCCATTGCCAATGGGTTTGGCGTCAAACACGTGCCCCGTGTTCAGGTTTCCTGGAACACGCGTATCGTAGCGAAATGCACCCCGCATGCGAATGTTTTTGTACCCCAAATGTTGGGGGTCGTATTGTCGCGTGCCAACATAAAAGGAATCTTCCCGTTCCTCTGCAGGCGATAGCAGCTGATAAATCGTCCTGATCGATCCATTGTGAAGGTAGGGCGGAGAGGCCCAAATTCCATTCAGCGGTCGAGGGCGGTATTCCAGAGGGCTGAGAGCAGCGGGATTACGATTCCCGCTATAAAGTTCACGCTGTTCTGGCGAAAAACCCTGTTTGTCGTAGTACCGCTGGGAGATCGCCACGGTCAGCTTCTGCAAGGCCACACCGACGGGAAGGGTCGTTTCGGGGTGCTCCCGTTTCGCCGTTTTCCCGGCCGATTTGTGCCAGTCGGCACCACCCCAGTCGGTATCTTTCCAGAGCCCGCTGGTCAGGGAGGGCAGCACCGTTTTGCCAGTGTTGACGTAGCGGCTGAAGAAATTGGTAGCCTGTCCTGGGTCGGTGCCGACAATGCCCAGATTTACGCCTTCCAGATCCAAATAGTGTTCCAATTTCGCGGGCGGAGCAAAGCCGCCGGTCATCGACGGATCGTTGTTGGCGATCCAGTACTTGTCTTCCCAGATCTCGTCGCTCTCCAGCGGTGGTAAATGGCACTTTTGGCAAAGCCTGCGATACAGTTGTGCGCCCTTGGCAGCTTTTCCAATTTGAATTTCGCCGAAGACGGACGCCGGCCACTGCGGCGATTGCAGGCCTTGCAGTCTTTGCCTGCCGGAGAGCAGATTCTCGATCCTATGCAGACCGTCGACATCGACGGTCGAATCCAGGAACCGCTCGGAATCCGGATTTAGATTAACCAGAGCGCGGACGCCCAGTGCCTCGCCAATATTTCGCACCATCGGCTGCTCGATCGACCCGTTGTACTGAGTCCAATCAAACCAGGGTGTATCCCAGATGGGAGGAAACCGCACGGGGGCATCGCCAACCCGCAGATTGTCGTCATCCAGTTCGGTGCCGAAGACAAAGTTTCCGATCTTGGCCAATGCGTCGGTGCGACCGAAGCCACCATCGTGGCCGTCGTACAGATGCCGCTTCATCGTCGCCATTTTTTCTTGCTTGCCAAGTTCATAGGCCTCGGTGACTTCGGCCTTGAGTTCATGCTTGGCGTCGCCGCTGTACTCTTCACCCAGGACTCGGCGGGCAAAACGATCGAAACGGCCGGGCGTCTTCAACGTCAGCATCAAGGCGGCGCCCAAGGCGTCCTGAAACGCGGTTACATCGATCAGTGCTGTTGCCCCTTCGATGCGGACGGCGTGGTCTTGATAGTGCAGTTGACCGGTGTGACAGGCGGCACAGGTCAGTCCCACGACCGTTTGCTTGCTGCCGTCGTCAGGCATGGTGACTTCGGCCACGGCAAAGCCGACGGGCAGTCCTCGTGGATTCCACTTGGACTTTTCATCCGGCAGAAAGCCGAACCGCGCCAGGTATTCGTTGTCGCGAAACAGGTTGACCCTGCCAAAGAACTTGACTTCCGGCTGTTCCAGCGCGTCAAACCAATCGGCTTTCATCATCACGGTGCCTTGGGAGGCGTGATAATACTGTTGTCGCTGATCCTTGGTCCAATTCTGATCAAGGTGCTTTACCGTCAAGCCGACGGTCTGCGGCGCGGGCATGTCGACGCAACCGGTCACCACTGACAGCAGTACGATCAGTGTGCCGGGAAATAAAACAGCTGCTTGTCTCACGGTGTCGAACCTAAGCTTGGGGAATGGGCAAGGGAGTCAAGCCGGATGTTCCGGCATCTGATGTTTCTGGCGGCGGGCTCTCGCCACCTTTACCTTTTTCTTTGGCCTGAAGTTTGTGTTTGATCGCGTTGCCTTGCACCACATGTTCGATCGTCAGTCCCAACAAGATCATGGCGCCGCCCAATTGCGGCTGGCCGTTGCGGACCAAGTACAGCCAAAAGATACCGCCAAATGCTTCCAACACCGTGATGAAGGTCGCGTCCCATGAAAACACGTATTTCCACATGCTGGTTTTGGACAACAGCCCAAGCTCCATGCTGTGCTCGAGTTGTTCACCGATGAAGACAACAGCAAACGCCGGCCAAAAGCCGATGTAGTCGTAAGTCCAAACGAAGAGAACCCAGACCGTGATTTCACTCAGGCAGATCAGGAACAAGCCGAGCGCTTTCTTCCACAAGGGTTTCTTTTTCGCAGCGATGCCAACATCGTCGCCGAAATTCACCTTGACCCAGTACAGCACGGCGACGCGTTCTACCAGAAAACCAGTCCACAACAGAAACGTTGCTAATGCGTATTGCTGTAGGTCAAAAAAATACAGCCAAAAATAGAGTGCGATGAATTCGCCGCCGGTCGCAATGATGAACGGAAGACGCTCTTTCGCGAATTGGCCTAAACTTTTATCAGCCACGACCTGTGCTCCCAAACTCGCGTTGGATCAGAAAAATAATTAATTGCTGACCAATATACTGACTAGCGAAGCTGGCAAACGCACGGTTTCGATTTGGATTTTTTGGAGATTTCTCCCTGTTTTGCTGTCCAGACTGGGCTGAAAACGTATCTGAAACTGATTTCAATGCGGCGAAACACAGGGGCAGTCGCCTGCTCAGCGCTGATCGGTATCGTCGAAAGCTGATCAGCTTGAGGGAAGGTTGACTGCCTCGCCCCCCAACTCAAAACACGTTTTCGGGGAGATCGCAAGCCAACCCGGCAGGCGTTCATCGGCCATCAGCGTGGGCATGATCTTGCCGGGCTAACTTATGGTGCGTTCAAGCTTTGGCGTTGACGTACGCCATTCTCATCGCGTGCAGCGCGTCGGAAAGAACACTTGACTCTTCCTCGGTCAGGTTGCCCTTGGTTTTTTCGCCCAGCATCTCAAGTGTATCGATGTAATGTTTGGCGTAAGGCTTGTTAACTTCCGATTTGCCGGTCGCGGGATTCGGCAATTGCCCCAGCGTCGCCATCGCCTGCGTGAAAAGCATGGTCACCAGCACTTCAAAGGACGCGGGCGGAGGAGCAATGTTTTCTTCCGCGGCGGAATCGTCGGTTTCTTCCGCGGCGGAATCGTCGGTAACCTGACTTGAGCTGTCGACCGGCTCGCTGGCCGCCGGCTCGGCGTCATCATCGCTCGCCTGGCCAGCGGCTGCCGCCGCTTTTTCTTTGGCGACTTGTTGTTTCCAGTCGTCGTCGATGATGATCTTGGGTTCTTCGTCGGGAGCTTCTGGATCGGTCATGAGAAATCAGCATCTGATGGTGAAGACATCGAAAGGGTGGCATCCTGCCGAACAGAAACCATGGCACGGCAGCTCGCCGCGCCTCCAGGTGTGATGGCACGGCGGCAAGCCGCGGCTACCAATATATGCCAGGGGCGGAAGCCGCAAGGCAAATGTTGATCGCTGGCTGTGTTTTTACAGCTGGCTGACTGCGGGCGTTTCATTTTCGCTTCGACGCTTGCGACGCTCAATCGCGGCCTCGACAAAGCCGGCAAACAGCGGGTGGGCAGCCAGCGGTTTGCTTTTGAACTCTGGATGAAACTGTACGGCTACGAACCAGGGATGATCCGGGATTTCAACAATTTCCACCAGACCACCATCGGGGCTGGTGCCGGCAAATCGCATTCCGTGAGCTTCAAACTGTTGCCGATACACATTGTTAAATTCGTATCGGTGCCGATGCCGTTCGTCAATGTCTTCGCGGCCGTAAGCTTTGGCTGCGATGCTGTGCCGATCCAATTTTGCGGGTTGGCTGCCCAGCCGCATCGTGCCGCCCATGTGCGTGACGTTCAGCTGTTCGTCCAGCAGGCAGATGACGGGATGCTGTGTGTCCTTGTCGAATTCCGTGGAGTGCGCATTGCCAAGCCCGATCACCTCGCGTCCGAATTCAATCACCGCGCACTGCATTCCCAGGCAGATCCCGAAAAAGGGAATGCCGCGTTCCCGTGCGAACCGGATTGCCTGCACCTTGCCCTCAATGCCGCGCTCACCAAAGCCGCCGGGCACGAGCACACCGTGGTAACCGCTAAGCAATCTTTCGGCGCCCTCGCGTTCGATATCGGCGCTCTGGATGCGGCCGACGCGAACCTGGGTTTGGTGGTGCATGCCCGCATGATCGATCGCTTCGTAGATCGATTTGTAGGCGTCTTTGTGTTCGGCGTACTTGCCAACAACGGCGATGGAGACTTCGTGATTCGGATTGCGGAGCCGATGAAGCAGGTCCGCCCAAGGCGAAATGTCCAACGTCTTGGCAGAAGTCAAGCGGAGCTTTTGGACAACCAAGTCATCCAGCTTGTTTTCCATCAGCGAGATCGGCACTTCGTAGATCGAAAAGTCCTTATCCTTCTCTTCGATCACCGCTTCGACCGGCACATTGCAAAACAGCGCGATTTTTTCGCGTTCTTCCCGGCTGATGGAATGTTCACAGCGGCAGACCAGGATGTCGGGCTGAATACCGATTTCGCGAAGCTGACCGACGGAATGCTGCGTCGGTTTGGTCTTCAACTCATCGGCGGCTTTCAAATAGGGCACCAATGTCAAATGCAGATACAGACAGTTTTCGCGACCGACGTCCAACGAGAACTGCCGGATTGCTTCCAAAAAAGGCAAGCTTTCGATGTCACCGACGGTTCCGCCGATTTCGGTGATCACGACATCAACATCATCGCCGCCCATCCGCTTGATCACGGATTTGATTTCGTTGGTGATATGGGGGATGACTTGGACCGTCTTGCCCAGAAACTGTCCCTTGCGTTCTTTTTCAATGACCGACAAGTAGATTTGCCCGGTCGTGTAGTTGCAGTCCCGTGTCAGCGGACTGGATGTGAAGCGTTCATAGTGACCGAGATCCAAGTCGGTCTCGCTGCCGTCATCCAACACGTAGACTTCTCCGTGCTGATAAGGGCTCATCGTACCGGGGTCGACGTTGATGTACGGATCCAGTTTCTGCATCCGTACGCGTAAGCCGCGCTGTTCCAGCAGCATGCCAAGGGATGCACTGGTCAGTCCTTTTCCGAGCGAGCTAACAACGCCGCCGGTTACAAAGATATGTTTTGTCATGGAACAGAATCATACCGCGCCCAACGCATAGCGGAAGTCGGAGGTCTTGCGAATCTACCGGTAACTGAATTCGCAAAGCTTCCCCACGTCTGCCAACCCAGCGTTCTCAGCTCACGGCTTTGCGACACGAGCCGAAAACGCGTCGAAGTCGGCTTGCGTGTCGATACCAGAGGTGGCACCGTCGACGCGGACAACGACGATTCGTTTGCCAGCCTCGATGGCTCGCAACTGTTCCAGTCGCTCTGTTTGTTCCAAAAAACTGGGGCTTTGCGTAGCGAACCAGGCGAGGAACTCACGTCGATAAGCGTACAGGCCCAGGTGATGCCAGAAGGTGGGCGGGTCCGTTCGCAGAATCTCCTCGCTAACTCCCTCGCGGACGTGAGGGACGACCGATCGACTGAAGTAAATTGCCCTGCCCTGCCCTGCCCCGCCGGCGAGCGATTTGGCATTGGCGATCACGATTTTGACGCAGCCGGGATCTTGCAGGATGTTGAGATTGCGGATCGGAGCCCCGGCCGTCGACATCTCCGCCGATCCGTCATCGATCAGCGCTTGGGCGACTTTATCGATTGCCCGCGGGTCAATTTCCGGCTCGTCGCCTTGCACATTCACAAAAACGTCGACATCGGGCAGTTCCGCGGCGACCGCAGCGATACGATCGGTGCCGCTTGGACAAGCTGGGTCCGTCATGATGTGTCGACCGCCGAAAGCATCCACTTCGTCCGCTAATCGACGGTCATCGACCGCGACGACAACACCCTGCGGCACCTGGGCCCGGCAAGCTGACTCGTAGGTATGCTGCAGGACCGTTTTTCCGCCGGCCCGGAGCAACAGCTTTTCCGGCAGTCGAGTGGATGCTAAACGGGCCGGGATGACAATCTGACAACGCGGATTCATGGAAAAACAAGATGAATGCGAAAGGAAGTCGAAGCTGTTATTGTGCACCGTTTGACACTTTCTGCTACGCCGGATAGGCTCAACCGCCAACGGTCAGCGGTGTCGCGGTCAATTTTTAGGTTGATCGCGTAAACAGGGAACTCCGGTGTGATTCCGGGACGGCCCGGCCGCTGTAAACGATGTGATCGAAGTTTTTTGATCGCCCCTGGTTCACTCTTTTGGCCATTGCTCAAGCGCAACGTCTTGGTGACGTTCCGGCTCGTGCGAGAAGGCGAACCGGTGGAGAAATCGCAAGTCAGAAGACCTACCACTGACCGGACGCTACGTGACCTTCTTGGGTGAGGTCGGCGTCAAGACATCCTCAGGATGGTGGAACCGCGAGCCAGGATCTCCAGCGTCGCTCCGTTGCGCACAGGGTTCAACATGCGTGGTGAAGTATCAAACCGGCGACGGTCGACTGATCGGCTCGCTTTTACCTTGATCGAATTGTTGGTCGTGATGGCCATCATCGGTATCGCCGTCAGTCTGCTGCTGCCGGCTGTCCAATTCGCGCGCGAAGCCGCACGTCAGACCAGCTGTCGCAATCACCAGCACCAAATCGGAATCGCCCTGCACGCCTATCACAACCTTCATCGCTCGTTGCCCATCGGCTGCTTGGAGTGGCGAGGTTGGGGGCAGCCGATGACGCGGAAACACATGGCTTGGTCTGCGTTCCTGTTGCCGTTCATCGAAGAACAGTCGTTGTACGAGGCGATTGATTTTGACCAACCCTTCGATCATCCCGACAACGTTGATGCCGCAGCAACGCCCGTGGAAACGTACTTGTGTCCCACGGCCATTCCGCGCGGCGGACCGCGCGGCGAAATAAGTTACGGCGGATTGTTTGGCGAAAGAATCGTTGATCGCCGCGCTGACGATGGCGTGTTTCTGTACGATCGCCTGATCGCTTTTCGTGATTGCACCGACGGATTATCGTATACGATCGCCACCGGCGAAGACATGTTTGGTCCGGAAAGCGAGTGGATCAACGGCGGCAACGTTTTCGTCCAGTCTCACCCGATCAACGATCAATCGGTTTGGGTTGGCGACAACGAAATCCGATCGCTACACCCGGCTGGAGCGATGGTGCTGTTTGTGGATGGCTCCGTCCATCTGTTGAATCAATCCCTGGACAAGTTCGTGCTGGGCCAGTTGATCACACGTGACCGCAGTGAAGTGATTCCGGCGGATCTCTTTTGAATGATGCAAAGTGAGTTAATTGCGATGAAGTACCTACTTTCGGCCTGGTTGCTACTGCTGGTCGCCGCACGCGTTTCCGTTGCCGATACCGTCACCTTTGAAGGTCTGCTGACGGGTGCCGAAGAGTTCTATAACGGTGACTCGGGCATCGGCAACAACAGTAACGGCTGGTCCGCCGATGGAGTGTTTTTTAACAATTCCTTCAGCGATTTCGGCGGCGGATTTACCGGCTGGACGGGCTGGAGCTATGCCAATATCACGGACAACGCCACACCCGGATTCGGCAACCAATACTCCGCGTTCCCCGGTGGCGGATCGGATGGCACGGGAGCACCCGGCGGCGTCAATGTGGGCCAGACCTACGCGATCGCCTTTGCCGATGACGCCTATTTCAATCTGCCCGATGCGATGATGATTCAATCCGCGGATCTGACGAATACGACCTACGCCGGTTTGTCGATGCGAGACGGCGACGCTTTCGCGAAACCCTTCGGCGGCGCTTCCGGGAACGATCCCGATTTCTTTCGGGTCACATTTACTGGTTTCGCGGGCCTTGACATGACCGGTGGCACGACCGGGGCGCTGACCTTCGATTTGGCTGATTACACGTTTGTCGATAACAGCCAAGACTTCATCATCGGCGATTGGGTACCGACGGATCTGACGGCACTCGGTAACGCACGTTCGGTCGGATTGAGCTTTGCATCCAGTGATGTGGGCGCCTTCGGGATCAATACACCCACTTACGTGGCGCTGGACAACTTGACCCTCGCCTCCGCAGTTCCGGAACCGGGAAGCGCAGGCATGTTTGCAGCGGCAAGCCTGATAATCGCGTATCGACTGCGGCGAAAATGGTGGCGACGACTAGTTCCCAATCGCGCCTGTGATCGCGGCCGATGAGTTATCAAAACTTTCAACGGTCTTGGCGGAAAGGAAATTAACCGACGCAATGCAGACACCAATGATCAGAGAAAGCACGACAGCGTACTCGACAGCTGTCGGACCGTCCTCTTCACGCAGGAAGTCGATGATGGCGTTACGAATTGATTGATATGACATGATGAGCGTGTCGGCTGACACGGATTCTTTTTTTGAGTAGCGCACTGCAAATAGCAGCCCGGTTACAGGAAAGATAGAACGCTGGGGAGCCGGGTGTCGTCAATACGTGGTCAGCCGGTCCGCTTCGCGGCCACGGCCCTACTGGTCTTACCGGTCGTTCCGGTTGTCAGTTTCCAAACGCGCCTGAAATCGCGGTGCTGGATTCGTCGAAGGTGTCGTTGGTCTCGGCTCCCAGAACGGTAATCGCGACGATGCAGACGCCAAGGATCAAGGAGACCATCACGGCATATTCCACCGTGGTTGGACCATCTTCTTCGCGCAGAAAACGGCAGACGCCGTCAAAAGAGTTTTTGAACATAAGTGGGCACCTTAAGTTTGTTCAATCAATGGGGATTGGTTGATTGGCCGAAGATTTCAGCCGAATCGAGAAACCATAAGACGCTGCGTCGCGTATCGAGGGATTTCTGCAACCCCCATCGCCGCTGTAGCGGGATGTCGGTGTCGAGCAGCGCGATTAAGCGAATTGTGACGGTTCGATCTGAAGGCTCGTTGTGGGTGCCCGCCCAGGCGTTTACGCTAGTTCCTGTTGTCAATTATTGATTTCAATCGGTTTTCTCCATGCTCGGACCCGTTTTCAATCGAGAAGCCGCCGTGGTGCCCAAACGCGCCAAGACCTACCTAATGAGGGGGGTCTACGTGCTGGCGATGTTGTCGCTGTTGTGCACGGGCTACCTGGTGTTGGATGGCTCGCGGTCGCTGTCCACGGCATCGGACGCGGCGCGTTTCGGTGGCTGGATGTTCAAACTGCTGGCTCCGTTGCAGCTATTGGTGCTCAGTAGCCTGGCCGCTGTGGGGGCCGCTAGCAGCGTTGCCCAGGAGAAAGATCGCCGTACGCTGATTCTGTTGCTGCTGACCCGATTGACCGGATTTGAGGTCGTGGCTGGCAAACTTTCCGCCTCGCTGC
The DNA here is from genome assembly GCA_041623895.1 of Pirellulaceae bacterium. Taxonomy (GTDB): domain Bacteria; phylum Planctomycetota; class Planctomycetia; order Pirellulales; family Pirellulaceae; genus JBFJVZ01. Next base: position 23,703 of record JBFJVZ010000043.1, read on the forward strand.
TGGGGCCGATGTCGATGTTGCTGTGCGGCTTCCCTTTGTTTTTGACGCTGCCGCTGCTGGGTGGTGTTTCGCCGGAGCAAGTGATTGGCGTTTTTGTGGTCACGGCAGCCACCATTTTCTTGGCCGGAGCGACCGGCACCGTCGTTGGGATGTGGCGGGAGAAATCGTTTCAGGCGATTGCCTTAACCGTTTTGCTGTTGTTGATGTTCGTTGGAATGGGTGAGATCGTCACGGCGATTGCGGGTTTGCCGGCTGCAGCCGTGCTGGCCGTTAGTCCGCCCCGTGCGCTGATGGCCGCGGCGTCACCGCTGGCCAGTTTGTCTGAGCAGACAGCTTGGGGTGTGACTGCGTTTGTGGTGGTCGCCTGTGTCTTGGCGAGTCTGATTTTAAGCGTTGGTGTGGCGCGTGTCCGCGTCTGGAATCCGTCGCGCGAAGTCCGTCTGAAAGCACCGGAGCCGGAAACATCCGAAGAACTTGAATCGGAAGAAGGTCCAGCGAGCTGGAAAGTGCGAGCCCCGCGGCGGGTGTGGGATAATCCCATTTTGTGGCGAGAAATTTGCACTTGGGCGTACGGTCGCAAAGTCGTCGTGATCCGCTTCGCGTTTGCGATATTGTTCGTTTTAATTGCGGCCGCGGTCTACTTGCAGATTCAAAGTGGTGTGGCCCTGGAGCCGGCTGGACGGATTGGACGCGCCCTGCCCTCGGCGACGATTCCGATGGCCGCGATCGGGGTGATCAGTTTGGTGTTGGTCAATGCGTTGGCGGTTAATTCGGTCACCGGTGAACGTGACGGTTTGGCGTTGGATTTGCTGTTGGTGACCGACCTCAGCCCCCGCGAGTTTGTCTTTGGAAAATTGCTGGGAGTCTTGTACGTTGCCAAGGAAATGATTGTCTTGCCCATCGGCCTGGTGATTTATTTGGCGGCCAGCGGCGTGCTGACGGTCGAGAATACGGTTTATGCAATTATTGGCGCCCTGATGCTGTACGTGTTCGTAACGATGCTGGGAATCCACACGGGTTTGAATTACGTTGCCAGTCGCACCGCCACCTTGGCAAGTTTGGGGACGGTATTTTTCTTATGTGTGGGGATTGCCATTTGCATGACGATCATGGTCAGTTTTCGCGGCGCCTTTCAATTACAGCTGCCACCTTTTCTGGTCATGATTTTGGGGGGTGGAGCTGCGTTGTTTGCGTCGCTGGGCTGGCGCAATCCTTCGTCAGCGATCTTCGCAGCATCCTTTCTGTTGCCAGTGATCACGTTTTATTGCATCACTCAATTCTTGCTGCAGACCGACCACTTGCTGGTGGTCTTTCCGTTGGCGGTCGGCTACGGATTCACCACGGCCGCCATGATGATCCCGGCGCTCAGCGAGTTTGATGTTTCGCTTGAGCGCGACCGCGGAGCCGAGGGAGATGCTGCTTGAGCTGGATCACGGAAGTCTGGCCGTGGTTAGCGGCGATGAGCGTGTTGATTCTGCTCAGTGCGTTATTCAGCGGCAGTGAGGCAGCTCTCTTTTCGCTTCAACATCGCCACCGCCGGCGGCTTTCTCGCCGCGGTGTTGGTGGTCGCATTGCGGCGCGTTTGCTGCGCGAACCGGAGCGTTTGTTGTCGGCAATTCTGTTCTGGAATCTGCTGATCAACATGACGTATTTTGCCATCGCGGCGATCATCGGCGGTCGTCTGGAAGCGGGTCACGAAGCTGGCCCCAGCGCCGCGATTGCTTTCACCGCAGTCTCTTTGCTGACCATCATTTTTTTCAGTGAGATGCTGCCAAAGAGTGTTGCCGTCTCGGCGCCGCTGCATCTATCCGTTTTCGTTGGACCGCCCTTGGCGCTGGCGGTCCGGATCGTGGCCCCGATACTGCCAACGATCAGAATGTTCAACTTGATAGCGAGGCGGCTGATCTGGCCTTCGTTTGTACCGGAGCCCGACATAGATTTGGCGGATATCGAACGAGCAATCGAACTTGGAACGGACGATGCCGCACTGATCAGGCGCGAGCGTGTGGCCATGCAAGGCGTCGTGGAAATGGCGGAGACCCGAGTCAGTGAAGTCATGCGGCCGCGGGCTCAACTGCGGATTCTGCCGGCACCGCTGGATCGCCGCGCGTTGGTCGAAGGAACACCTCCCGGTGGCTACTTGTTGGTCAAGGACGCCAAAACCAACAGAATCACCGGTGCCATTGCCGTGCGGCGGCTGAGGCCAAGTCAAATCGACGATCTGAATGCCGCGGTCGAACCAGTTATCTTCGTTCCCTGGTCGGCACGCGTGTCGCAAGTTTGGGATCAACTCCATGCCGAAGACTGCAGCGTGGCGGTGACCGTTAACGAGTTTGGTGAAGCGATCGGTGCTCTCTCGGTGGACGATATTCTCAGACATGTGCTTGCTCCACGCAAAGGAGTTGACGAAGTTGACGAAGCTCTGATTCAGAAAATTGACGCCGATCACTACCGCGTTAGCGGCGCAGCTAGCCTGCGCGCGCTAGCGAAACGACTGGGCATCGAGTCACCCGAGGGAGGCGTCGCGACGGTCGCCGGTTATATCCAGCGTCACAACGAGCGGCGTCCCCGCCCGGGCGACCGGGCGGTGCTGGATCGCTACGAATTACGGGTGATCGAGCAACAAGCTGGCGTGGCCTGGAGACCGAGGTCAAGCCGCTGAAAGCGGAGCTCACTCTTGCACGTCGCCTGCTTTACGCCATCGCCAACTTGGGGAACGAAACCAGCTCCTTGATCGAAATACATGCGGCCTTGAGAGAGCTGATCGTCCGGGAGAACAATCTGCTGGATCCCGAAGCGCTCCTGGGTGAGATGTGCACGGCCCTCGGCGATAACCTGCAAGCCCTGGAAGCCGTCCTCGAGGACTTCTCCACTTTGGCGAAAGCGAATGTGTACGAATGTATTCGCGTCAGCGAGGGAGAAGACTGGCTGGATGCGCTGAGCAGCACCACCGGCGTGCTGATCGAGAGGGAGACGCAGCTCAACGCCTGGTGCGCGTGGCGGCGGGTACGGGATGAAGCCGTCGGAGCCGGCTTGGGTCCGTTGGTTTCCGCGGTAGAGCAGGGAGATGTCGCTCCGGGCTGGATTGCGCGCTGCTTCGAATATTCTTACTGCCGCTGGTGGATCTCGGAGGTGGTTCAGGCCGATTCTGTGTTGCGCACTTTTCATTCTGCGGGTCGCGACGATGAAATTGAATCGTTCACCCGGCTTGACGACAGCTTTACCGAACTCACGAGGCGATATATTCACTCCAGTCTTTGTTCCAAAATGCCGCAGCGGCAGCGGGTCGCCCAGACGGCGGAATTCGGCGTTTTGCGCAGAGAGCTGGAGAAAAAGGCGCGCCACAAGCCCCTTCGTCAGCTCATCAGCGAGATTCCGTCTGCGCTTACCCGGCTGACGCCCTGCCTGCTCATGAGTCCGCTATCCGTGGCCCAGTATCTGGCTCCGGATCAGTCCATTTTCGACCTGGTGATCTTCGACGAAGCCTCGCAGATCACGGTCTGGGACGCGGTCGGCGCCATCGCCAGAGGCAAACAGGTGGTGGTGGTGGGAGATCCAAAGCAGCTGCCGCCGACCAGCTTTTTCAGCCGCGCCGACGAGGACCTGAATGAAGGTGACGAATTCGAATTTGAAGCCGACCTCGAGAGCATTCTGGACGAATGCCTGGGCGCGGGTCTTCCCGCGCGCAATCTCGAATGGCACTACAGAAGCGAGCACGAAAGCCTGATCGCGTTTTCGAATCATCGCTATTACGGCGGCGGGCTGATTACGTTCCCGTCGCCGCATACCTATGATAGGGCGGTGCGTTGCCGCTATGTTCCTGACGGCGTATACGGTCGAGGAGGCACCCGAACGAACCGCGCGGAGGCTAAGGCGGTGGTGGCGGAAGTGGTCAAGCGCCTGAGGAATCCGTTGTTCATGAACTCGGATCGCTCTATCGGTGTGGTTACCTTCAACGTTGAGCAGCAGCGGCTCA
>JBFJVZ010000044.1:0-27186 GCA_041623895.1 Pirellulaceae bacterium
ATTTGCTGATGTCCCAATTCTGACAGAATTTGCAGCCGAGATTGCAGCCGGCCGTGCCAAAGGAGAGCACCGGCGTTCCCGGCAAGAAATGATTCAGCGGTTTTTTTTCGATCGGGTCAACGCAGTAACCGCTGGATCGGCCATAAGTGGTGAGCACAATTTCACCACTGTGACATGCCCGCACGAAACAAAAGCCCCGCTGGCCCTCGTGCAGTTTGCAAAAACGCGGACACAAGTCGCACTGCACACGACCATCGTCTAGTCGATGCCAATATATGGTGGGAAATGTATCGGGTGGGCTTGGGTTGCCAGGCACGTAAATCCTCGGTGAGTCAAACAACGGCTTTGATCAGCCGCAAAACCCGTTCCAATTTGTCGCGACGGCCGGAAAATACGGCTAGATGACGGTCAGCGTTGTTACTTTGCTGACGATCAGTAATCCGACACGGCAGTCTGAACGCTGCGATGAGCGGCATGCCGCAGCGAGCAGCCATGAAGACTGGGGTTTGCCAGGGAAAAAGATCTGAATCGCAGCAGGTCAAACGCGAAAAAAGCTGAATTTTTCGCGCAAGGTTTCCGCCTTCCTTAGGATTAGATTCCTGGAGGCAATTTCATTGGTCAGTCCGGAAACACGAGCGAGCTTGATTCTGCGATTAGGTGATCCAGCGGATGACCTGGCGTGGAGTGAGTTTCTGGAAATCTACCAGCCGATGTTGTTTCGGATTGCGAAACGATTTGGACTCCAGGATGCGGACGCGTGTGAGGTTGTCCAAGAAACATTGCTGGCCGTCGCCCATACCATCCCCAGCTACGAAAACGGCGGTCATGTGGGGGCTTTTCGCGGCTGGTTGTCTGCCATCACTCGGAATAAGTTGGCCGACTATTTGGCGAAGCGATCGAAGCAGGCAATCGGTAGCGGCGATACCAACGTTCATCAGTGGTTGGACCAACGGGCTGATGATCATTCCGCCGCCAGTGTTTGGGACTGGCAGCAGCGGCGTCAAGTTTTTTCTTGGGCCGCGGAAAAAGTTCGTGGTCAAGTCAGCGAGTCGACGTGGCAGGCTTTCTATCGGACGACGATTGGTGGTGAACACGCTGGACACGTCGCCGGCGACCTGAAGATGCGCGTGGGCATGGTCTACGTGGCGAGAAGTCGTGTGATGGCTCGGCTTCGCAAAGTCGTTCAGATATGGAGCCTGGATGAGGAGCACCCGTGATGCACTGCGACGCTGACATGTTGTGGACGCTGGTCGAGCAAGACGACGAACCGGGCGATCAAGCTGCGGCAATCGTTGACCACTTGGAATGGTGCGATCATTGTCGCGAGAAATTTGCAGACTTGGGTGGTGGTCCGCATTGGTGGGAGGACGCCAAACACTGGTTGTCAAATGTGGAAAGCGGCGAACCCGCGGATCATTTGCCACCGCTGCCGGTCGATTTGAGTTTCCTGGAGGATCCTGCGCATCCGGAAATGCTTGGACGTATCGGTCGTTACGACGTGGAGGCATTGATTGGACGCGGCGGAATGGGCGTCGTGCTTCGCGCTTACGATAGCGACCTGCATCGCAGCGTGGCGATCAAAGTCATGGCACCGGAATGGGCGGCGTCGATCGCTGCGCGACGGCGGTTCGCCCGCGAGGCCCAAGCTGCCGCCAGCGTCGCCCATGAAAACGTCGTTCCGATCTACAACGTCGAAGCGGAAGCCAAACAGCCGTTCCTGGTGATGCAGTATGTACCGGGCACGACGCTGCAGTCTTGGGTGACGAGCAATGGGCCACCAGATGTGGCAACGATCTTGCGAGTGGCCGGCCAATTGGCCGAAGGGCTTTCCGCCGCACATCATCGCGGCCTGGTTCATCGTGACGTGAAGCCCGGCAACGTGTTGGTGGGAAAAAATATCGATCGAGTCTGGATTACCGATTTTGGACTCGCGCGGGCAGCAGACTCGATGACACTCACGCGGACCGGGGTGATTGCTGGAACACCGCATTACATGAGCCCCGAACAGGCACGCGGCGAAGCGATCGACCATCGCAGCGATTTATTCTCGCTCGGTTGCGTGCTGTATTTTCTGGCGGCCGGCAAACCGCCATTTGACGCCGAAAACACGTTGGCCGTGCTGCATAAACTGGTGACTGAAAAGCCCCTGCCACTGACGGAGCATCGCCGCGACTTGCCTCCCAGCTTCGTGTCCTTGGTCAATCAACTGCTGACACGGTCCCGGGTCAAACGACCGGCTGACTGCGATGCAGTGGTCACCAAATTGGCGGTTGCTCAAGACGAATTCCAAACGGGCAAGGTTGCCAGGCCACCCGCGACGCGTGGCACACGGATCGCCGGCTTTGCTGCGGCAACGCTGGCGATCGTCGCCTTGACCATTGGCGCGATTTCGTTTGCCAGCAAGTATCGTAATCAAACAATCAAGCGTACTGAATTATCAGCATCGGCGCCGTTGCCGAACACCTTCGACAACGTGTCAGCCGCCGATCCGGTTGACCCTTATATCGTCCAAGCAAGCCAGCAGATTGATGCAGCGGTCGCGATCGATGATCTTCGATTCCAAAAACAGGTTGAGGCAATCGACCAAGAGATCCAGCAATTAGATCGCTTGCCTTTCGATATCGGTATCCCTTTCATGACCGCAGATGAAGCAAGTTGGCGGCAAGAGGTGGAAGCACTGCTATCGCAAATCAACAAACAACGTTTATAGCTTTGCAGGCCAGGACGGGTCCTGGCGCGGGCTTTGCCAGGACAGGTCCTGGCCTACATTGATTTAAAAATGCTCGAATGAAAATCTCCTCGATTCGGAATTCAGTCGTGAGAACCATGGTTGCTTTGATCGCTGTTTTTTCGATTACCTCCATCGCCTGGTCGCAGGATGATCCTTTCGGCGGCGGGAGCCTGCCATCAAAAAGTGCCGATCCGTTCGCTGGGGAAGACGATGCGCCGCGCCCCACGACCAGGCAATTCCGCGATCCGTTTGACATCAACGTAGATGCAGAGGGACTTGGAGGCGAGGAGGATCATGCCGTGATGGAAATGATGTCAGGCAGCCAAGGACCATCGCATGACGATCGGTTTCGCATTGGACTGCAGAAAGCGATCACGGCACTGAAGAAAGCGAAGTCTGATCAAGAGAGGAAAGCACTGGAGGGATTCATCGTTCAAGCGTTTTCGGATCGTTACGACCGTATCATTGCGAGCCGAAAAAAAGACTTGGAAAGACTTAAAAAGCAGATCGCCAGTCTGGAGCAGGACCTCAGTCGACGCGAAGCGGCTAAATCCCGAGTCATCCAAGTTCAACGTGGAAGTACCACTAGCTGAGATGAGTTGCTTGTGGGATTCCGGCTTGCGATTTAGTGAGCCGCGACGCGTGACGGCTTGTTGATTCGGTAACCCGACGCGTTAGCGAGGGATTAATGAGGTCCCTCGCTAACACTTTTTGAAGTTGCGCCTTGTCGTCCTCAGTTGCCCTGAAAGGGCCTAAACCTCGGAATCCGTGTCTACACAAATTGTTCGTGCAAATCACATACTGACTTCCCTTCTCCCCCGCAAAGAGGTCGTGCAGCTTTTAAGTTTCGATAAGGCAGCGGTTTACGTGCATCACAGTCGTCGTGGGAACAAGAAGACAAGTTTCCCAACCGCCGGGAGGGCGGCGCTCCCGCGGAGCCGCAAGGCGTTTTCCGACGCTTCGGCTCGGCGGGAGCCTCGCCCCCCTCGCCCACCCAGGAAACTCATGTTCCCCACAAATCCTCGCTACGGCATCGCGTCAAACAGAATCGCTAGCGAACCCAAAGTAAGGGTTTCGTAAAATGCTTTTTCAGAGTTGCTCGCTACCCTGCAGGTAAACCTGCTTGATCCAGCGGTCGTCCCACGACCACAGCAAGATCGCTAAGGGATCGACACTGGATCCCAACCATTCCACATCCGGCTGTAGGATTACTAAATCTGCCGGATCGCCGACTCGTAATCGCCCTGCGTCCGACCAACCCAGCGCGTCCGCGTTGCCGGCGGTGATTTGGTACCAGGCTTGTCCGGCTGTGGGAAAATCGTCACCGATCGAAGCGGCCGCTTCGATCATCGCTCGCCCAACGCGTACCATGCTCCGCTCGTATCCCGCTCCCACGTCGCTTCCCAAAGCAACGGTGACGCCGTCGTTGATCAGCGCACGACGATTCATTGTGCCGGATCGCAAAAACCTGTTGGCCGTCGGGCAATGCGCGACGACACAATGGTGCTGGGCGAGCAGATGGCGGTCTGCTTGATCAAGATGAATCCCATGGCCGAGAATCGTTTTCCGGCTCAGCAAGCCGGAATCACGATACACATCCACGTACCGCTTGCCGGCAAACAGTTCCTTGACTTCCTGACACTCCTGCTGGTTTTCGGCGAGATGCGTTTGCACAACCGCATCGTATTCGGCGGCCAGTTTTCCGGCTTCGGCCAGCAGTTCTTGCGTACAGGAGATCGCAAAGCGGGGTGTCACGGCCGCGGCCATTCGCCGGCCAGCTGGAAATTCGCGGAGCGTGCGAATCGTATCCTGGCGTAGTCGATCGATTGCGGCAGATGTTTCAGCGGGCAGGGTGCGGTCCATCAAGACGTGACCGATCACGCCCCGCATGCCGAGTTTTTTTGCCTGTTGAAGTGCGATCAAAGTCGCATCCATATCCGCCGTCGCGTAGCCGCATATCCCGGTGGTTCCAAAGGAAACGCATTGCCGCAGCGCCCGCAGCGACGCCTGGTTCGCCGCCTCGGACCATTCACGTTCAGCCGGAAAGGTGACTTTACCGAGCCACTCCAGCAGCGGCATTCCGTGCGCGCCAATCATGTCGAATTGTGAAAGATGCAGATGAGCATCGATGAAACCCGGCGAGATCAGCGTGCTGGTTCCGCCGAAATCAGCAGACGCGGGGATGTCACCTTCAATGACTTCGGCGATTTTCTCTCCATCGATGCGAAGATAGCCGGGCGCGATTCTGGCCTCGCCCCGGGCATCGCAAAGCAGTAGTTGTCCGGCCAGCGTCGTCATGGTTGTGTGTTCCATCGTCACTTTTATCTGCCGCCGTGCGTCAGCACCCGGTTTTGGCGGCACAAAACAAACGAACCGTGGGCTAATGAGAGTGTCCGGCTTAGGAACTGCTGCTGAATAATCATGAAATGAAACCACGAAGTCATGGCAGCGTAAATCCTGGGAAGAACAGGTTTGCTTCCATTTAGCTGCGGAGCAGCGAAAGCCTGGGGTGAACCAACGAGCGACAGCGAAATAGCTGTAACCCCAGGAAAACGACCCGCAGAATGCCTCTCCCCGCGGCGATTTGGCGGCGTAGCCGCCAAATACTTACTTTGTCTGCAACTTGTCCTGAGCTGCCTGCAAGAACTTGATCGCTTCGATGGGTGTCATCGTATTGACATCCAATTCACCGATTTCCTCCAGGAGTGGATGATCGGCAAAACCAAATAGCGTTAACTGATAATTGCCTCCGCCGCTTTCGCTGCCCGGCGATGTGATCGTCGGTCGGTCCAGTGCGTCCCGATGATCGGCCTCCAACTGCGCCAGGACATCTTTCGCCCGCTCATTCACTTGTGGAGGGATCCCCGCTAAGCGGGCGACGTGGATACCGTAGCTCTTATCCGCGCCGCCGCTGACGATACGATGCAGGAACACGACTTCATCGTTCCATTCTTTGACCGCGACATTCAAATTTGCAACGCGAGGCAGTGATTCTTCCAACTGCGTCAACTCGTGGTAATGCGTGGCGAACAAAGTACGACAACCGATCTGTTCGTGCAGGTGTTCGGTGATGGCCCAGGCCAGTGACAATCCGTCATAGGTGCTGGTGCCGCGTCCAATCTCATCCAGGATGACCAGGCTGCGCGACGTTGCCGTGTTCAAAATCCTGGCGGTTTCGACCATCTCGACCATGAACGTACTTTGCCCCCGGCTCAGTTCGTCACTGGCGCCCACCCGCGCGAAGATCCGATCAGCGACTCCGATTTCGGCCCGCTCCGCCGGCACGTAAGAACCTGCTTGGGACAACAGGGTGATCAGCGCGACCTGGCGAATGTAGGTGCTTTTGCCGGCCATGTTAGGCCCGGTAATCAGCAGGATCATGCCGGTTTCGGGTGACTGCAGACAATCGTTCGGCACAAACTCGCCTTGCGGCAGCGTCGCATCCAAGACGGGATGCCGGCCGGCTTCGATTCGCAGCACCGAATCATCCGTCAACGTCGGCCGCACCCAATTTCGCTGCGCCGCGATCTCGGCCAGCGCGGCCATCACATCCAGTTCGGCGATCGCCATCGCGACTTCTTGCAGCGTTGTTAAATTCCGGTGCGTCTCGCTGCGCAGTTCTTGAAACAACAATTGTTCGCGGGAGGCAGCTTGATCATCGGCCGCCAAGACTTTTTCTTCGTATTCTTTCAGGTCCGGCGTGATGTAACGCTCGCAATTCTTCAGCGTCTGTTTGCGAATGAACGTCTGCGGAACTTTATCTTTATGTGCGTTGGTGACTTCCAAGTAATAACCGAAGACCTTGTTGTAGCCGACCTTCAGGTTTGCAATCCCGGTTTCTTCCATTTGTTCTTGCTGATAGGAAGCGATCCACTGCTTACCGCCTTGCGCCAATTCACGCAGCGAATCGAGCTGGTCATCGAAGCCTGGACGAATGAAGTTGCCATCGGCAGCTGAGAGCGGGCAATCGTCTGCCAAAGCGGCATCAAGTTTCGACCGCAGCGCCGGGCAAAGATGCAAATGGGCTTCGATGAAACACAATCGCTCGGCTTTCCGATCGGTCAAACGAGCTTTCAGTTTCGGCAAACCCGCCAGTGTGCCGGCCACTTGCTGCAGATCACGCGGTCCCGTGCGTCCGGTGGCAATCCGCCCCAATAAACGGGTCAAGTCAAACGTCTTTTTTAGCGTGTTCCGCACGTCACTGCGAAGCGCGGCGTCGCTGACCAGTTCTTCGACACCGTCCAGTCGTTGATTGATCGCGGCGGCATCGATCAACGGAGCGGCGATCCAATCCGCCAGCAGCCGCGACCCCATCGGTGTACAAGTCCGATCGACCACGCCCAACAGGGAGCCTTCGCGTGAACCGGTGCGGAGCGTGCGTGTGATCTCCAGGCTGCGCCTGGTGGCGGCGTCGATTTGCAAGACTCTGGAGCGGTGATGCGCCGCCAGGCTGCGGAAATGATCCAAGCCACCCCGTTGGGTTTCCTGCAGATACGTCAACACGGCGCCGGCAGCTCTGATCGCGGGCGCATCATCATCATTGAACCCGAAGCCTTCCAAGTTGTGGACACTGAAGTGTTTGCAGAGCGTTTCCCGGGAAGCTGCTTCGGCAAATGACCAAGCTGGTCGCGCCGTCCACGTCCAGGGAGCGGTCGTGTCGGGGCTGAGACGAGCGTCGTCTTCGCGATAAATCACTTCGGCGGGACCGATGCGAGCCAATTCATCGTCCAATCGTGATCTTGCGAACGTGCCAGCCTCAAAACGCCCGCTGGAGAGTTCGGCCCAAGCGATTCCAACTTTTGGCCCGCGGCCGTTTTTTTCCGCCACTTTGTCATGGATCAAACAGACGGCCGCCAGATAATTGGCCTCGCGCGGATCCAGCAGCCCGTCATCGGTCAGCGTGCCCGCGCTGACGATGCGCGTGATTTCGCGGCGGACAAGTCCTGTGGCTTGTTTGGGGTCTTCCACCTGTTCGCAAACGGCGGCCCGAAAACCCGCGCGAATCAGCTTGTTGAGGTAGGAATCAAGCTGGTGGTGAGGAAATCCCGCCATCGCGGTCGGGTTGTCACTGTCTTTGTCGCGACTCGTCAGCGTCAGGCCCAAGACGCGGGCAGCGGTCTTGGCGTCCTCGTAGAACAGTTCGTAAAAATCGCCCATGCGAAACAGCAGCAATGCGTCTCCGCACGCCGCTTTCGCCTCATGGTATTGCCGCATCATCGGTGTCATGCCGGAAATGGTACCGCTGGAGGCTCCCGCCGGACAGACGCAGATTCAATTCCTAGCCGTTGCCACCGCTGATCCTTGGCAATTGGTATCGTCTGGGCAAAGATTGTTCGCTGCCTCGATGACACGCGGCCCGCCAGTAGAGCGGCCGCGGAAGCGTTCCCGAGGGATGAATCAGCGAGCAGCAAAGATTGGAGGTCCTCCGGTTTCCGCTGCAAAAATACACCTCCGCTCGCTGGTGTTGGTGGCTGCGCCGGTTCAGAATACGACGTCTTCCGCCCAAGGGGTCTGCGCAAGCTGGAAGCTGGCCCCACGAAAACCCAGGATTCGCAGTCGTGCAACTCAAGAACATCGGAATCTTTGCCTTGTTGCTGGCGATCATTGTGATCGCGACGATTATCAACGGTAATTTCGTAGCCCCGGCCAACATCAAGACGCTCGTTCGCGATACCAGTTTGTACGGCTTGATTTCGATCGGTGTGGCGATGGTGATCATCACGGGCGGCATCGATCTTTCGATCGGGTCGATGATCGCGTTGTGCGGTGTGATGTTGGTTCAAGTGATCAATATTCGCTATGAAGCGACCGACTTTGCCAGCAAGATCGCCGCGGTGCAGGTCGAGCCAACCGGCGATTTGGAACGCCCGGCTTTACGTTTGCAGGATGTGCCGCCCGAGATCCGTGACGGAGACCGGTTGGTTTATCGTGGCACGACTGGTGAATCATCGATCAACGTTTACCGAGCAGTCGAAGTTGGCGAGGAAACGTGGATCGAAACCCGTGACTCGATTCGCACCATGCGCGCTGGTATCCCGGTGCAGCTGCATCAAATCAATTACACGCCTCCGCTGATCGCTTGCGCGATCGTGCTTGCCTTTGGTGCGTTTCTGGGTTGGATTCACGGAGTCTTAATCACCAAGGCGAATTTGCAGCCCTTTGTCGTTACGCTTTGTGGGTTGTTGATCTATCGCGGACTGGCGCGGGTTTGGACAGGTGATGATCAAATTGGCTTGTTAAGCGCGTTGTCGGATTTCAAGGCCACCGCGACCGGAGCGGCGTTCCGAATCCCGGTTCCCTTGATCGGAAAAATATCTGGCGAAGCAGAATCGCTGACCGACATCGTCTGGATCGACTTTCCGGTGACCGGTGTGTTGCTGGCAATTGTGGCGGTGATCGCCTGGCTGTTTTTGAATCGGACGGTTTGGGGCCGGCATCTGCTGGCGACCGGCGAGAACGAACAAGCGGCACGTTACAGCGGCGTGGCAACGGCCAAGTTGATCACACTGGCTTATGTCGTTTGTGGATTGCTGTCTGGTTTGGCGGGCATCCTGTTTATTCTGGAATGGAACTCGATTCAGCCAGGTTCCAGCGGCAACTTTTACGAGTTGTATGCGATTGCTGCCGCCGTCTTGGGTGGATGTTCTCTCCGCGGGGGGCGAGGCGCGATCATTGGGGTGATTGCCGGGGCAGCCGTGATGCGTTGTTTGTATAAGGCGATTGTTGTTTTGGGGATCCCGCAGGAATGGGAAATGGTGATCATCGGCGCCGCCCTGCTGCTGAGTGTGCTGTTGGATGAAGCCGTCCGGGTCTATCGGGACAATCGGCGGATCGCGGGCGAGGCGGACTCGGCAGGATAATCCCCCGCGACGAAAACGCACTCAGCGGTTACACTGCCGGCATGAATGCAGTGGTAAATCCAGATGTGATCGAATCCTTTGAACAGCTCGATTTGTCGCCGGTCATGTTGCGGTCGCTCGCGCGGGCCGGCTATCAAAGCCCCACCCCCATTCAGGCCGGTCTGATACCGCTGGCCCTGGAAGGGCATGACGTGATCGGCCAGGCCCGGACGGGGACCGGCAAGACAGCCGCGTTCTCGATACCGATTCTGGAGCAGTTGGATCCGCTGTCGGAGTGCCGGGATCCACAAGCTCTGGTGGTCGTACCGACACGAGAATTGGCCGACCAGGTCGCCGGCGAAGCTGAAAAGTTGGGCTTCGGAGTGCAAACCGAAATAGCGGTCCTCTCGGGCGGCAAGAACATGAACCGCCAATTGCGGCAACTGGAGAATGGTGTGCAGATCGTGGTCGGCACGCCCGGCCGGATGCACGATCACCTGCAGCGCCGCTCGCTGCGGACCGACAAGGTTTGGTGTGTCGTTCTTGACGAAGCAGATCGCATGCTTGATATCGGCTTTCGACCGCAAATCGAACGCATTTTGCGCAAGTGCCCCCGCGATCGCCAAACACTTTTGTTATCAGCCACGCTTCCGCCCCTGGTTCGAAAGCTGGCCGAATCTTACATGATCGATCCGCAAGTAATCGATTGCTCGAAAAACGAAATGGCGGTGGAAACCATCGAGCAACATTACTTCACGGTGGCTGCTGACAAAAAATTTGAACTCCTGGAGCAGTTACTCGAGCGGGAAAATCCTGAGCAAGCCATCATTTTCTGCCGTACCAAACGCGGAACCGATCGCTTGTACCGAAGGCTCAGCAAGATCCACAAAAATTGCGGCAGCATGCATGGCGATATGCAACAGCGAGAGCGTGACCGCGTGCTGCAACAATTGCGGAACGGAAAGTTGCGGATCCTGGTAGCCACGGATGTCGTCGGACGAGGTATCGATATCTCAACGATTTCACACATCATCAATTTTGATGTTCCGCAGGACTGTGACGACTATGTGCATCGCGTCGGCCGTACCGGCAGGATGGGACGCGAAGGAATCGCCTTTACCTTTGTGGTTCCAGGCGAAGGCGAAGTGTTGACCAGCATCGAACAACGGATCAACAAGGAACTAAAACGAGATTCGATCGAAGGCTTCGAGGCTGCTCCAAGCAGTGCGGATCAAGACGCTGAAGATGAAGATGCCGACCAAGAAAAGCCAAAACGAAAATTGAACCCGATGCACCGCAAAGTAACGCGGCGTCGAAGATAGACGGCCCCGTGACTCAGTCCCTGGCCCGCTCGCTAGAGCGTCTTCAGGATCGGCGTTGCGGAGCTCGCTGAAGAGTTTCAATCGTGCTTGCCGAAAGTCCGGTGACTTCCGCTGCCGCGAAAGCAAAATGCTTTAGCTGCTGCAAACGTCAACCCGATTGATCAGCTGCATGTCCCCGGCAACGCTACGGACTGTTTCTTGAGCAAGTTGCTTGTGGTAGAAGCTGCGGACTTGACCACTCAGCTGCAACTTGTCGGCTTTCTCATCCACACGCAATCGTCGCAACTCGGCAATCGGACTTTGCGCCAACAACGCGGTGGCTGTGGTGGCAATGCTGTCCTGCTCAGTTGTCGCCATGTCTGTTCCCTTTTGCAAACATTTTGGGAGGAGGAGACGAGGCTGGGCATCCAGAGCCTGGGAAGCGACCCTCCGTGTAGCGAGGGTTCACCGCGAGCCAAGAAACCGCCGCTCGGTGTAAATATCACATATTGACTATATTTTGCCTACGCGAGATCTGAGAATTCAGGTAGTTCGCAGCGATTGTCAAAAATCGCCGCCCAAGAATCGTTTAAAACAGCGAACCGAGGAAAGCTGGGTGCTCTCGCCAGCGAGTGCAAACGTGGTATCGCCGCGCGAAGGGAGGGCGAAGCGGGCGAAGCTCCTGCTGAGCCGCGCCAGGGGAGGGCCAAGCTGGGATGGTGAAACGAGACGGGCATCGACGTTTTTCGGTTACTCGTGAAAGACAGTTGCCAACCGCTGCGAGGGCGACGCTCCCGCGGAGCCGCAAAAGCGTTTTCCGATGCTTCGGCAGCCTCGCCCGCCTCGCGCTCACAACTTGGCCGACACCACGGGTGCACAGCTTCGACGAAAGAACGCTGAATCGCGCGGCTTGTTCGTGATTGTGCCGCGAAACTATCCGTGAAACCGAGCTTCGATTTTTATTTTCTCGGAGTGGCTAATCTGCCTTGACCGCGTCAAAACTCTCTGCCTATTCTCCGCCCAGCGTTGAGCGGTTGAGATCAAACAACTTGACGTTGAACATTCCAGCTTAACGCGATCCTGCACAGGTAGCTGAAAGGTTGCTGCGGACAAGATGCCAAGAAGGTTCACACGGATGTGTTCCATCGGGCATCAGAGTTGATCTGGAATGATTCGTTCGGTTCGTCTAAAGCATGGATGCTAACGACCGGATCGAACATGAATCCACCGGCTCCCGGAAGTTAGAGCGCGTCGTCCTCCGCCCCCCTAGGACATCGTACTCTCCGGGAGCTTTTTTTATGCGCACACAGTATTTTCGTAGTCCCGAGATTTTCGTAGTCCCCGCGTGGTAGTGGAATTCGCCGGGGCGTCGCCAAGACTTTCGGCGATTCACGCAGGCAACCGAAAACTCATGGCGAGTTCCGCTACTACAAAATCAGATTTGGACAAACCACTAATCGGCTGGGTTAGGAACGAAGCGATAGCCAGCATCTCGAACCGTCAAGATATGAACGGGTGCCGCATGATCGGGTTCAATATTTTTCCGCAGCCGCGCGATGAATTGATCGACGGCACGCGTTTGCAGGTTCCCTGAGATTTCCCAAACTTCAGCTAGCAACTCGGTACGGCTAATCACCCGTTCAGGATTCTCGACAAAGTATTTCAGCAAGCGGAGTTCTTTGGGAGTCATTCTGACGGATTCGGAACCCACCACAACTTCATACGTCTCGAAGTTGACTTTGACTTGCCCGAACTCAGCTTCCTTTACATGTTCGCGAACGCGGCGGGGGGCAGGCGATTCTTTGCTGTGTCCCGACGTTTGCAACAGGTTTTTTACGCGGCTGATCAATTCGTCCAAGTCAAAAGGCTTGCTCATGTACTGGTTGGCGCCAACGTCGAATCCGCGCGTCCGGTCTTCGGCAAGCGTTCGCGCCGATAGCATCAAGATCGGCACGTTTTTTCCGGAGTCACGAATTGTTTCGCAAACCGAATAGCCGCTCATTCCCGGCAGCATCAGATCCAGGATGATCAGGTCGACAGGGTCTGCCGACGAATTGACCAACCGCAATGCGGTAGGACCGTCTTCGACCAGCGTGACCCGGTAGTCTTCGGCTTCCAGGTTATATTTGATGCCAACACCGAGGTGCTGTTCATCTTCGACGACAAGAATATGGGGACGCATGGAATCAGTGTGCCAGCAACAATGAAGTTCAGCTGATTTACGCTACCCGGAATGAACGCCCTCGGGAATAACCCCCTTGAGTGTGACTTCAAATTCCGTTCCCGTTGCCGTGCTATTGTGCGATTCTGATCGATCGCGGACGCGAACGATGCCACCGATCGATCTTGTCACATTGCGGACCAGATAGAGGCCCAGCCCGGTGCCGGGCCGGCTTCGTTCTAATTCGTTTCCCAGGCGAACAAAACGCCCGAACACTTTTCGTCTTTGATTGGCGGGGATACCTGGACCGTTGTCCAGGATGGAGACCGTCACCTGTTGATCACCCGCGGGTCGCACCTTGATATGAACTTTGGGTGGTGAGCCGCCATACTTGACGGCGTTGTCGATCAAGTTGCGGAACAGAATCTCCAGTTGAACCAGTTGGCTGCTGATGGTGATTTCCGGCGAGTCCAAATCGACCGTATCTTCGGGCAATTTGTAGCGGGTGCAGGCGGCTGAGGAACATTGTCGTAATAATTCGTCCAAGCGGACAGGTGCTTCGTCCGCCGGCTCGACACTTTGGTCAATCCGGGCGACATCAAGCAAGTGGTTGATCAAGGAATCCAATCGCTCGACGTCCTCGAGCATGGTTTTGTGAAAATCTTGCTGCTGGCGTTCATCAACGGTCCGCCGGGTCATGGTTTGCAAATACAGTTTTAGTGAGGCAATTGGGCTTTTCAGCTCGTGGGTGACAGAGTCAATGAAGTTGGATTGTCGCTGATTCAGCCGCACCGCTTTGATCGTCAGTGTCAGATAGGCGATCACGCCGGCAAGCATCCCTACCAGCAGCACCGTGCCCACCGCGACCATCACCGAGAAAACCAGCCGCGAAGTCAAATAACCTGTCGCGACCAGCCAGTTACCGATGATCCACAACGCTGCCAAGACAACGATGAGAACAATCAGGACAACGCCCAACGTGATTGGGGCTCGCAGCGAACGACGTTCAAGCATGTGGCATCACAGTGTCCAAGACTCAAGAACCAGAATTCGATTTGCACGCGTTTTTTTCGCCAGCACCGCAGCTGGAGCTGCGATCCGCAAAATCCTTGGCAACCCCCCGCCAGTTCGGGCACACCATTAAAGTGGGCAATTTGGATGTCCACTTTTTGGATCGCCCCCCGCCGATTTCCGGATTATGGGAGTGACGAGCTGTTGTTGACCGGCAATAATACTTCAACGGAAGAATGAGTCCCCGTAATTGGATAGTTGGGAGAATAATCCGATGGGCGCCGACACCAGAACTCGTCGCTTCTCTGAGCATACCATTCGCCAAGTTCGACAGGATAGCAATCGGGCGATGGTGAGGGCTCGATTTTGTCCTGAGCGTAGCGAAGTGTTGCAGCTGCGTTGCATTGATGATCGACCTGAATCCGAGAATTCATTCGGAAACCAGCTCTGGTACTTCGAGGGCTTGGGGGTTGATGGACAAGACCGTCGGCATTCCGTCTTTGGGGTCGTCGAATACTCGCTTCAATTTGGCTTGCACGAATTGGTTGAAGATGGTGTTTTCGATTCCGAGTATCAACGTGAGCGGTTTCGGCATCTTTACGAGCGAGAAGTGATTCGGCCATCGTGGCGGCATCCCGCACATCGTTGGCTGGCGCTGGGTTGCATCGCGGTGGCATCCCTCTGGCTGGCCTTCTTGCTGGCAAGCAAGATTGCAGCTTAACCTGCTGAACATGAATCGCTGATTGTTGTCGCTTCCTTGATCAACAGCTGAGACCACTGTGTCAGATAGCATCGTTGAAGTCCGCAATTTGCGGAAAGTCTACAACGGTTGGTCATTCGCCGGCCGTCGCCGCGTCGATGCGTTGTGTGGTGTTTCGCTGCAGGCAGACGCCGGTGAAGTGTTTGGATTGCTTGGTCCCAACGGTGCCGGCAAGACGACATTGATCAAGATTCTGCTTGGTGTCGTCAAGCCAACGGCGGGCCAGGCAAAGCTTTTCAATCAAACAGTCGGCAGCAGCCATGCTCGCCGCCGCGTCGGTTATTTGCCTGAGTCGTTGCGTGTTGATCGCCATCACACCGCGCGTTCCGCACTGCGCTATTACGGCCGACTCAGTCGCATGAGTTCTGGCCAGATCACGCGCCGCAGCGACGAGTTGCTGGAACTGGTGGGTCTGCGCGGCCGCGATCGAGAATCAGTTCGTCGTTTCAGCAAAGGAATGTATCAGCGGTTGGGGCTGGCCCAAGCGCTGCTTCACGATCCGGATTTGCTGGTTCTGGATGAGCCCACCGATGGATTGGATCCGGTCGGACGATCGGAAGTACGGCAACTGATTGAGCGATTGCGTGATGCCGGCAAAACCATTTTCTTTAACAGCCACATTTTGCAGGAAGTCGAGTTGATCTGCAGCCGAGTTGCGATCATGGCGAAAGGGGAGATCCGCGGTGTCGGACGAATCAGTGAACTCACCGGAGTGGCGGACTCGAATCACGTCGAATTCGCGATTCAATCTGGCGATCAGCATGATCAGGAAGACGATTTGCGGTCCAAAGTGTCTGCTTGTTTAGGTCAGCAGCGTTCCGCCCAAATTACTTGTGACCGAATGGAGAACGCGATTCGCCTGAAAGTCTCGGTCGATCTCCGCGACCAAAACGAAGTCGACCAGGTTGTCGATCAAATTCGTCGCGCCGGTCTTTCGATTTGTCACCTGCACGTCAAGCGTCCAACATTGGAAGACACGTTCATTCGCCTGGTCGGCTCGCCCTGCAACGACGAGTCTGATGTCGAACCCGTCAACCCGCATTGAAGGTCGGGGCGTCAACGGGAGGGCGGTGCTGCTGCCGAGCCGCTGATTGGACGGGCATGGCGAACAGAGGCCAGCATCGGAGTTTTTCTGTTACGCGTGGGGGACGAGGAGACAAGTTTCACAGCCGCTGGGAGGGCGACGCTCCCGCGGAGCCGCAAAGCGTTTTCCGACGCGTCGGCTCGGCGGGAGCCTCGCCCTCCCCTGAAACTCGTGTTGGGTTATATATAGAAGTCTTTTACGAATTGAACCTTATGCGTCCCTACATTGCCGTCATCGCTGACTCTTTTCGCTCAGCGTTGTCCTCGCGTGTGCTGTGGGCGGCGTTCATCGCAATTTGGGTTTTTCTGGGTGCCCTGGCGCCGATCGGCTATCGCGAAGATTACACGACCGAATTCCGTTGGATCGATCTGGATAATGGCACGCAGATGAAAGCGATGCTGGCTCGCGGGCTGGTCGACCCGGCGGAGAATGAAACCGCTTTGGGGCGTCTTGCCGGGGCGATGCCGGACGATTTGAAGAGACAACTTCGCCGCGTCGGCCAGGGTGACGAAGTTCGGATTCGCAAGGATGTTTTGTCCGCCGCACTGAACGAAGCGATGCAGGACGAAAGCTGGTATGACGCAGAAGCATGGAAGAAAACACCTCGCTTGCGTGAGCTTCGCGAGTTGGACGCAAAGTCGACTGGGGAACTTTCGGATTCCTTGCGTTTGCGTCGCGCGCGACTGCGAATTGAATCCGCGCTGCCGGGGGTCTTTGAGGCCCGCTCGGCACGCTCGGTCACGCTCAGCTACGCAGGCATCGATTTCCCCGCGGTGTTTGCCGTTGACAAGAATCAGTTTGCCGAGATCGCAAACCAGTTTGTGATGCCGCTGATGATGAATTGGTTACTCGGCTTCGTGTTGATTTTTTTGGGCATCCTGGTGACCGCGTCGATCGTTCCCGACATGTTGCAGCCCGGATCGCTGCATCTGCTCTTGAGCAAGCCGATTTCGCGAACCCTCCTGTTGCTCAGCAAATTCATCGGCGGCTGTGCGTTCGTGTTGTTGTGCGTTTGTCAGTTGGTACTCGGACTGTGGCTGATTGCCGGCCTTCGTTTGGATATTTGGAATACCCGTTTGCTGTGGTGCATTCCCGTTTCTGTGTTTCTGTTTTCCGTATTCTTTAGCGTCTCCGTACTCGCCGGCCTGCGTTGGCGTTCGCCGATTCTGGCGATTGGGGTGAGTTGTATTTTCGGTGGCATTCTGCTGGTGATCGGCATCCTGGGAACGTATTTCGACAATTGGGTTACGTTGCCCGATCGAATTCGCGGCATCGCCTACGCGGACAGTACGCTGATCGCGGCATCACGCGGTGGCGGCCTGTTGGGATTCGATCGTGAAGCCAACGCCTGGAGCGAATTGTTGAACACCGATTCCAGCCGCCGTGACTTGATCCTGGCACCGACGCGACTGGATGCGGAGCACATCTTGACGGCCCGTGTCCGCGGCGGTCGCTTCAACCCGTACGGTTCTGGTTCCTTGGATCTGCTGCTGCTAAGCAAGCACGAAAATTGGCAGCCGGAACCGAGTTTGCGTTTGCCAATTGCAACGACGCGGTTATACCCACTCCGCTCCCGTCACGTCGTGGCGGCGAATTCGGGCGGCCTGGCAATCACAAGTCGTGACAAAATCTTGACCGCTGCGGGCCGGTTGGAGGCTGACAACGCAGACGCCGAGAATCGTGTCGAGCCTGAATCGGATTCGCTGGCTAGCCGGCTGGCCAATCTGTTGCGGATGCAAGGCGTGGGGGCCGCCAACTTTCAGCCGATTCTGCCCAGTGATATTGCCCTGGTACAACCCGCACGAGTCGCCGTTGCCGACGGTGGCAACGCACTGGTGTTGTATTCGCGCGGTCGAATCGTACGCCTTCAGCCTGCTGGTGATGCGCAGACAAGTTCCAGCGGGGACATGCAAAAGCCGTGGACGATCACCGCCGACCGCAGCTTTGACGGTGATCCCTCGCAATCAACCGTGCTGGCCAGCAGCGGCGACAGATTATTGATCGTTCGTAGTGAAGAATCGCCGCAACTGCTGGACAGTGACAATCTTCAGACGGTTGCTCAATTGCCCGATCCAGCGTATGGGCAAACCATTGTGAAAGCGAGCGACGTCAACAATGACGGGCGATTTATCATCGTCACCAGTGACGGCAGTTGTCATGTGATTGATGGGCCGGGCTCAACGGAAAACTTGGGCCAGAAGTTGGATTTTTCTGAGGTCGAAGTCGTCTCCGCTGACCCGATTAGCGGCAAGTTGATGGTGGTCCATCACATCGATCAGGTTGATGTGCTGGACGCAAAGACGCTTCAGGTAACCGAGCAAATACGTCCGACTCTGGCTGGCTGGCGTGCAGTTGACCGCTACGTCATCACGCCGCTGCGAACGATCACTCCGCAAACCGGCGAACTGGGACAAACGGTTGCCGCGATTGTCGGCGGCAAATCTACCGTCGCCATCAACCGAAACGCGACCGATGAAGGCGACATCATTCGCTTTCGCATCCTGCGGCCGTTACTAAGTTGTGCTGCCTTTATCGCCTGCATGCTGTTGATCGGATCGATCTATTTCGCCCGCAAAGATTTTTAGCTGGTCCTACGCCTCGGCAACGTTAACGAATACCTTCAACGCGTTTTGGTCTTCCACTAGCAACCGCATCATTTCGGCATAGTTCTCCAGACCGTCAACGGGGCTGGTCAATATCTTGTTCAACACCCCCGGATACATCATGTCGCCTAAGGCCAGATCACGAATTCCCATTTCAAAGTGACGGCGGTTCGCGTTCACGCTTCCCAACAGCAACTTGTTTCCAAGCACCCATTGCAGGTTGATGCTGTCGGCGGGGACCTCGACGGTCTTGTCGCCGCCGGTAATCCCCGTCCACACAACGACACCGTTGTGACCGAGATGCTGCATCGCTTCAAAGGCAAGTTTGCTGCTGCCGGTCGCATCGACGATCAAACCCGGCTTGCCGGTCTTGCTTACCAGATCGCTCATCGACGTCTCCCGCGTGCTCACGTAGGTGGCTTCCAGACCCTCGGTGATTTCACTTTTTAAATTCGGTGCCTCGCCACGAGCAAGCGTGTAAACGTCCAATCCACGAAGTTTCAAGACCAGTGTCGTCAGCAATCCGATTTGGCCGGCACCCAACACGTAGGCGACTTGCGGTCGCCAGACTTTCATTCGCTGTTGAGCCTCGTATGCCTGATGCACCGCTTTAGCCGCACAACTCATCGGTTCTTGCAGCACGTGCAAGTGCTTCAATCCCTCCGGCACACGCACGATGTACTCTTCTTCATCAACGAAGTACTCGGTCAAAAAACCGTGCCGCAGATTGATGCCGCGTTCGTAGTACACCTCTTCACTGGTCATGTCGTTGGTGCCGATCAAATCATAGATCGAACTACCCGGCCGCCGAACCGTTGCTGTGACGTAGTCTCCCGGCTTGACTTGGCGGACGTGGGGGCCAACCTCGGCAACGATTCCGAAAGACTCATGCCCGATCACCAGGTAGTCGTCATTCTCGGGAGCGTTCCCATACAGGGCGTCATTGATCTCGCGGTCCGTGGCGTCGACGCCCACCTTCAGAACTTTCACCAACACGCCCAGGCCATTGGGGATATCGTCCACCGCAGGTTTGGCGATTTCTCGGAGATGAACACTGTTGGGGACGCCAGGGGTGACCGCAATGGCTTTCATTGGGGAAGCTCGGGGCTAAATGGCGGATTCGAGAAAGAAAACGGAGGATATTAGCAGGACACAGCCAGCCGCGTGAGGGGCGATGGAGCGGAATCCGATGCTGAACGGATCGCCGTAAGTGCCTTTTAAGGAACGATTTCCGACTTCGGAGGATTTATTGGCCCGATTTTTCACAACGGCAGTTGTCAAAAATGGCCGTGTCCGCAACAGTAGAAGGAGAGGGCATTTTCTCGCTCCTGTTTCCCGTCTGCTTTATTTTATGTCGCGCTCAGATTCCAATCCTGACACCGCCGCCGAATTGCGATCGGTCGATCGCGAGCTGCTCAAGGTGCTGCGCGGCAAGACCTGGGTGGGGATCGGTGAGTTGACGGACGCCCTGGGCGTGACTGCGACCGCAGTCCGCCAGCGAGTTGAGCGTCTGCTGCAACTAGGATTGATTGATCGGCACAAAGTCGTTGCCGGACGCGGGCGACCGACGTTTCAGTATTGTTTGACCGTCAATGGCCATCGCCATGCGGGAGCCAACCCGACAGCGATTGCCGAGGCGATGTGGCTTGAGATCTTGGCAATCGAAGATGTCGAGGTACGGGGCCGCGTGATTGCTTCGATCGCTTCAAGACTGGGGCGCGAGTACGCGTCGCAAATTGACACAGACAATGGCGTCGATTCGGTCGAGCAGCGGATGATCAAGCTTTCCGAAATGTTGTCTCAGCGGCAGATTGACAATCAGGTGGTCGGCTCTGGCGAGTTACCGGTTCTGGATCTTGCCTCCTGCCCTTATCCTTCGCTGACCGACGCATCGGAAGATCGTGCGATGTGTCGGTTGGAAGAGCAAATGATTTCCGAGGCGCTCGGGCAGCCGGTTCACTTGAGTAGTTGCCGACTGGACGGTGACGCCTGCTGTCAGTTTTCGGCTACCAGCGATGCGGTCGGAACGAGCCAATAAACCCAAATAAAACCTTTCTTAATAACCTCGAAAGACGACAGATTTCATGTCACACGTTTTGCAAATCAGTAACCTTTACGTCTCTGTTGGCGACAAGCCGATTCTGCGAGGCGTTAATTTGACGATCAAGCATGGCGAGACGCACGCATTGATGGGTCCCAACGGCAGTGGCAAGAGCACGTTGGGTCTGGCGATCATGGGACATCCGGGCTACGAGGTCACCGACGGAAGTATTACGTTGGACGGCCAAGACGTGTTGGCGATGGAGCCCGATCAGCGAGCCCGCGCGGGAATCTTCATGGCATTTCAACGCCCGATGTCGATTCCCGGAGTCAAAATGGCCGACTTCTTACGTCATGCAGCAACCAACGTGCGCAGACCGGACCGCAAGGAAGGCGAAGAACTGATTCCGATGCGCGAGTTCCGCAAGGAGCTGAAAGAAAAAATGGCTCACCTGCGGATGGACGTGGAGTTCGCCAGGAGATACGTCAACGACGGATTCTCTGGGGGCGAAATGAAACGAGCCGAGATCCTGCAGCTGGCAATGTTGCAGCCCAAGTTCGCTGTCTTGGACGAAACCGATTCGGGCTTGGACGCTGACGCCGTGCGTTTGGCCAGCGAATCGATCGCCGATATCGGCCGCGAGAAAATGGGATTGTTGATCATCACTCACCATGACAAGTTGCTGGAGCACAACCCACCCGATTTCACGCACGTGATGCTGGGCGGTCGCATCGTTGAAACGGGGGGCAAAGAACTGGCCGATGAATTACACACCCGTGGTTACGACCGCATTCGTCAAGCGTACCCCGACGCGGAAGCAGCCAATCAAGAAATGTTGGCGGAAGAAGCTACCGCTTAAGCAATAAAGAACACAAAGCTACGACAACCTTCAGGATCCCAGATGTCTACCGACGTAAAAGATGACGCCATCGGCGAAATCAATAAATACAATTTCCGCACCGAGACGACCGGCGTATTCAAAGCCAAAAAGGGCTTGAACCGTGATGTTGTCCATCAGATTTCCGACATCAAGGACGAGCCGGATTGGATGCGCGAGTTTCGGCTCAAGTCATTGGAGATCTTCGAGTCCAAGCCGACACCGAAATGGGGCGGCGCGATCGATATCGACTTTCAAGACATTTATTACTACCTCAAACCAACCGACCATCAGGGCAAGACCTGGGACGATGTGCCCCAAGAAATCAAGGACACATTCGATAAGCTGGGAATTCCCGAAGCTGAAAAGAAGTTCCTGGCCGGTGTGAAAGCTCAATTTGAAAGCGAAGTCGTCTACGGCTCCCTTGAGGAAGATCTCGCCAAGCAGGGTGTCATCTTTACCGACACCGATACCGCCGTTCGTGAGCATCCGGAATTGCTGCGCGAGTATTTCGGCAAGGTGATTCCGCCGGCGGATAACAAGTTCGCCGCACTCAACAGCGCCGTCTGGTCGGGTGGATCCTTTATCTACGTTCCCAAAGGCGTGTCGATTGACTTTCCGCTGCAGGCCTATTTCCGCATCAACGCCGAGAGCATGGGTCAATTTGAACGAACGCTGATTCTGGTTGATGAAGGCGCCAATGTGCATTACGTCGAGGGCTGTACGGCGCCCATGTATAGCACCGAGAGTTTGCATAGTGCCGTGGTTGAAGTCATTGTCAAACGGGGCGCCCGCTGCCGATACACGACGATTCAGAACTGGGCCAACAACATTTACAATCTCGTCACCAAGCGAGCGTATGCCTACCGTGATGCGACCATGGAGTGGGTCGACGGCAACTTGGGCAGCAAACTGACGATGAAGTACCCCGCCGTGCACATGATGGAACCGGGTGCCCGCGGCGAAATTCTCTCGATCGCCTTTGCCAGTGCCGGTCAACATCAGGATGCCGGTGCAAAGTTGGTTCACGCCGCGCCTCACACAACCGGCCAAATCATCAGCAAGAGTATCAGCAAGAATGGTGGCCGCAGCAGTTATCGCGGTCTCGTTCACGTTGACCCCGGCGCTTACGACAGCAAGAACAACGTTGTTTGTGACGCTTTGATTCTGGATTCCAAAAGCCGAAGTGATACCTACCCTTACATCGAGATCGCTGAACAAGACGTTCAAATTGGCCATGAAGCCAGCGTGTCGCGGATTGGTGAAGAGCAATTGTTTTATCTACAAAGCCGCGGGTTGAGCGAACAAGAAGCCAGCACGATGATCGTCAACGGTTTCATCGAACCGCTCGTGAAAGAACTGCCGATGGAGTACGCGATCGAGATGAATCGGCTGATTCAATTGCAGATGGAAGGTAGTGTCGGATAGAGGCCAACCGCCGCCGACGCATGCTCTTCAGCCAGTTCAACGAATTCCCAATAGACAACGATGACTCAAGCGACAACATTGACCTTCGATGCCACCGGTTTTGATGCCTTTCTCGCCTCGCAAGACGAACCGGATTGGTTGACAGATTTGCGGCAGGACGCCTGGCACCATGCCGAACAGATGCAGTGGCCTGAACGCCGCCACGAGGAATGGATCCGCACGGACATCCGAGCCTTTCAAATTCTCAAGTACGGATTGCCGGCGACGTCAGTGGATTCATACACCACGCGGCATCAGATGCTGGCCGGAGTGGACGTTGCCGGTGCGATGGAGACCGTTGACAGCCATGTGGTCAGTGAATCGCTGGACCCTGAACTTGCCGACAAAGGGGTCGCTTTCGGAAGTTTGCAAAGACTTGCCCGTCAGTGTCCCGAACTCGTTCGCCCGCATCTGTTCACTGCTTTCGATCCCGATTACGACAAGTTTGCCGCCCTGCACGCGGCCTTCACCACCGGTGGCCAGTTTCTGTACGTTCCCCGCGGTGTGGTCATTGATCGGCCGCTGCACATTGGATCGATGATGACCGATGGCGGAACCGATACCACGCACACATTGATCGTGTTGGATGAGGCCGCCGAAGCAACGGTGCTGCACGAGTCAAATAGCACCTCAGCTGACGCGGCGGGTCTGCACTTGGGTGCGGTTGAGTTGATTCAAAAGCCGGGCTCGCACTTGCGTTACGTTAATCTTCAGGAATGGGGTCACAAGACATATCACTTTGCTCACCAAAAGGCCCGTATCGATCGTGACGCTTCGATTCAGTGGACGATCGCGGCGATGGGTTCGCAACTTTCCAAGGTCAATCAGTCGGTCGATCTGATCGGTCCGGGCGCCGACAGCCAGGTCAACGGTGTGATGTTTACCGAAGGACGGCAGCATTTGGCCTACCATACTTTGCAGCACCACCGTGCACCGAGTTGCCACAGTGATTTTCTGTACAAAGCTGCCCAGCAAGACAAGAGCCGGACCGTGTGGCGGGGGATGATCAAGGTTGATCCGGTGGCTCAAAAGACCGACGGATATCAACGCAATGACAACCTCGTCTTATCTCCGACGGCTCGAGCCGATTCGATTCCCGGTTTGGAAATCGAAGCAGATGATGTTCGCTGCACACACGGCAGTACGACGGCCAAAGTTGACGAGGAACAGATTTTTTATGCTCGCTGTCGGGGTTTTACACGCAAAGAAGCAACTCGTATGATTGTGACCGGTTTTTTTCAACAAATCTTTGATCGGATCACGATCGAAAGTGTTCGTGATGCACTTGGCGCGGCGATTGCGCGTCAAGTCCGTGAATATGAGTAACAAAATAACTTTGGCTGTGAACTGAACAATTTTTCAAGGTGATCAAAATGGCGCTGGCTGAAGACACGGTGCGCGAAGCACTCAAGCAGGTGATCGATCCCGAGTTATACGTCAATATCGTTGACCTGGGCCTGATATACGTCATTCAGATCGGCGAGGAAAAAGAAGACGGTCGTCATGATGTCAATATCGAAATGACCATGACCAGCCCCATGTGTCCAGCAGGACCTCAGTTGGTATCAGGAACGAAGGCCGCTGCAGAGGGGTTGGAGGAAGTCGATACGTGTGATGTAAAAGTGGTGATGGATCCACCCTGGTCATCCGATAGAATGACCGATGAAGCTCGAGATCATCTCGGTATCTTTTAGTTTCCCTTCGGGGGGCGCTTCTCATGCGTATCTTTGTGGGCGAGTTTGTTTGTGGCGGCGGTTTTGCTCAACAGCCAACGGGCAAAATCCCCGTTGGGCTGCGCCAAGAAGGCTCGGCAATGTTGAAGGCCGTGAGCCTGGATCTGGCCCAGATCGCTGAGGTCGTTGCTGCGGTGGACCCTCGTTTGGGGATCGAGCTTGATCACGTGGAAACGGTCGCGATCGATTCGGGACAGGCCATATTGGGCCAATGGATTGCCGCGGCACGCGGCTGTGACGCGGCTTTGATCGTGGCTCCGGAAAGCGACGGCGTGCTGGCCAAAGCGGTTGGAATGCTTCGCGCAGCAGGCGTCGATGTGATTGCCGGCAGCGCTGACTTCCTGCGCACGGCCAGCGACAAACTATTAACCGCAAAGACACTGCATGCGGCCCGTGTTGCACATCCGCCGTTTCTGGCGAAAAGCGACAATCGTTTCGACAACGAAATGGAAGGCTTCGCCCGATACGTGCTGAAACCAAGAGACGGTTGCGGCACGCAGGCGATCAGAATCTTTGACTCACTGGCCAAGGCCAAGGCGGAATTAACGGGCGGCCTCTTGTTGCAGCCCTGGATACCGGGGCAGCCGATTTCCGTCAGCCTGGTCGCTTCGGGTTCACATCAAACGTTCTTGCCCGCGGTGCACCAGAGCATCTGCAGCGAAACTTGTGGCTACGCCGGCGGCAGCGGCCCGCTGGATGATGATGCTCAGCGCCGAGCCACCGCCTTAGCGGCACTTGCAGTCAATGCCATTTCAAACGCTCGAGGATTTGTCGGCGTCGATCTGATCCTGGGAAAGCGGCCCAGTGATGATGTGGTCATCGAAATCAATCCTCGTTTGACCACTTCGTATGTGGGCTTGAGAAAAATGATCAGCGGCAATCTTGCGGCGCGGTTGTTCGATCTGGAAACGGGTCCCGTCGCCTGCTCGCATGCGGTCGATTCCGTGCGTTGGACAACCGATGGCCAGGTCTGGATCAACGATATCCCAGTCAACGAAACGATTGCTGATCACGTGTGAATAGACTGAGTGTCGATCGTGTTGTCGGTGCCGACATCGGCGGCGCAAACTTGAAATACGCGAGTGATCGGGGCACAGCCTTCTCGCGTCCGTTCGCATTATGGCGACATCCGGATCAATTAAGTGCCGCCATCCAGCATGACCTGTCGCGATTTTCTGCGATCGACACGCTGGCCGTCACCATGACGGGTGAGTTGGCAGATTGTTTTGTTGATCGCCAGATCGGTGTTCGATCGATCGCCCAGGCAACCAGTGAAGCCGCCCATGCGCTAGGCGTCGGTCGCGTTCTGTTTTATGGCATGGATGGTCGTTTTCACGAGCTGGCTGCTGCCAGCCGCGAAATCGACATCATTGCGGCAGCCAATTGGCACGCGCTGGCCAGTTACGTCGGTCGACACATCATCGGCGACGGGCTGTTGGTGGACGTCGGCTCGACAACCACCGACATCATCGCGATTGTAAACGGGAAAATCGCGACAGCCGCACGCAGCGACCACGATCGTTTGGCGGAGGGTTCGCTGGTTTACGTCGGTTGCCGGCGCACCCCCGTTTGCGCATTGGTTGAACATTTGGATTTCGACGGCCGCGAGATACCCGTGATGAATGAGCTGTTTGCGACGATCGATGATGCGCGAATCATGTTGGCAAAGCAGCCGGAGGCTCCCGAGGATACTGATTCGGCCGATGGCAAGCCGAGGACCCGCGAGTTTGCCGCCAATCGCCTCGCGCGAATGATCGGTTTGGATCGGCGGCAAGTCACGCTACAGCAGGGCACGCACTTGGCCAGCCAGGTTTATGGAGCTGCCAAACGGCGGATCATGCAAGCTCTGACTCGATTCTCGCTTGCCGCTACCGCCGTGGTTCTCAGTGGGCACGGACAAGATCTGGTTGAGTTGCCGGCCGCTACAGAGTTTCATTTACTGTCAGACCGACTCGGCCCGGAGGTCTCGCGGTGCGCGCCTGCGTTCGCTGTTGCCCGTTTATGCGGCGCAAACCAGGTTTCCCGAGCGAGCGTTTAAGCGATGCGGCGAGTCGTGAAAGTGGGTGGTAGCCTGTTGCAGCAAGCTAATTTGCCGCGGGATTTAGTGGCATGGCTATCATCGCAGCAGCCGGCGGAAACATTGCTCATCGTCGGTGGCGGCGAGTTAATCGAGGCAATCAGGAGAATCGATCGCGCGGCGTCAAATGACCCGGCAACTGTCCATTGGCGCTGTGTCGACCTATTGCAGACAACGTATCAGTTCGTGAAAGACTGGTACCCAAACTGGGAATCCATCGAAACGGTTGCCGAATTTCAGCGAGCGCTTGATTGCGGCTTTTCAAACTCGCGACCAACGCTGGTTGCTGTGGGCTCGTTTTACCGGCCGGAAAGCGACGGCGGACTGCCCACCGACTGGAGAACAACGACCGACGCAATCGCCGCCCTGTTGGCAATCAAGTGCTGCAGTGACGAACTGGTATTGCTAAAGTCTTGCCAAGTCGACGATTCGCTCTCGATCAACGAACTGGCAGCCGCCGGCATCGTTGACGAAGCGTTACCGCTGATCGCCGCTCAAGTC
>JBFJVZ010000045.1:0-27072 GCA_041623895.1 Pirellulaceae bacterium
CTGACGTCGACACCGACAGCAGCGACTATGCGGACTTCAGTGCCGCGGTCAACGCAGCAGTGACGGCTTACGGCGGTCCGGGAACTTACGCGTGGGATGGAACGACGTTGACTTGGAGTGCGACGGCCGACAGCCAATCGCCCGCAGGACTTGTGATTTCACTCGCCGCCACCGATGATGCGGCTGTCGAAGGCAACGAGGACTTTACGATCAGCTTGGCGAATCCGGCGAGTGGAACCGGCGGCAGCGTTAATCTGGGCGGCAGCATTGCCGTGACGACCACGATCGTCGATAACGACGCGGCCACTGTTTCCATTGCCCCGACAACGGATGGAAACGAATCGGGTCCGCTCAGCGGTTTGTTTACCGTCAGTTTGTCGACACCGTCGGCGACGGACACAGTCGTCAGCTACAGCGTGGGGGGAAGCGCGACCAGCGGTAACGATTTCACGCCGCTGCCGGGCACCGTCACCATTCTGGCCGGTAACACCACCGCAACGATTGACGTGACGACGATCGATGATGGATTGATTGAGGGTAGCGAAGACGTGAGCGTGACCTTGACAGGTATCGTCAGCGGTGATCCAAGTATCACAATCGGGGGGACGTCGAGTGCGGCTATCAGTTTGTTGGACAACGACGCGGCAAACTGGACAATCAGCGGCGATGCGACTGTGGCGGAAGGCGCCGTAGCGACGTATACGATCAGCCTGAGCGGCAGTTTCCAAAACGGTGAAGACGCCAGCGTTGATCTTTCGCTGGTGGATGTCGACACCGACAGCAGCGACTACGCGGACTTCAGTGCCGCAGTCAGCGCGGCGGTTGCGGCTTACAGCGGCTCGGGGACGTACAGTTTTATTGGCAGCACGCTGACTTGGACGGCGACTGCTGACGGGCAGACACCGGCACCGCTGGCGATTAATCTTGGTACCGTCGATGATGCGACTGTCGAAGCCGACGAAGACTTTACCGTCAGCTTGTTGAATCCGGCCAGCAACACCGGTGCCAGTGTCAATCTGGGCGGCAGTAATTCCGTGACCACCACGATCACTGACAATGATCTGGCGACCGTGTCGATTGCGGCCACGACCGACGCCAACGAAGCGGGCCTGATTGACGGCGTGTTCACGGTCACAATGACCAACCCGTCCGACACCGACACGGTGATCAACTACACCGTTGCCGGCACGGCCAGCAGTGGTGACGACTTCACCGCGCTTGCGGGCTCGCTCACGATCGCTGCCGGCAGTACGAGTGCCACGATCATCGTGCCGGTTGCTGATGACAGTTTGGTCGAAGGCGCCGAGACGGTTAGCGTCACACTGACGACCATTGCAGCGGGTGATCCTCAAGTAACGATCGGCGGCACGAATTCGGCAGCGATCAACATGCTGGATGACGACGCGGCGAGCTGGTCGATCAGCGGTGATGCAACGGTTGGCGAAGGTGCAAGTGCCAGTTACAGCGTTTCGCTAAGCGGCAGTTTCCAAAACGGTGAAAACGCCAGCGTCGATCTTTCACTGGCCGATGTTGACACCGACAGCAGCGACTACGCGGACTTCAGCGCGGCCGTCAACGCAGCAGTGACGGCTTACAGCGGTCCAGGAAGTTACACCTGGAACGGAACCACATTGACCTTCACGGCGGATGCCGACAACCAGAGTGCTCCACCGCTCGATTTCACGCTTGGTACGGTCGATGACGCGACGGTCGAAGCCGACGAGGATTTCACAATCGCGTTGTCGGCTCCGGCCAGCACCAGCGGCGCTGCGGTGAACCTGGGCGCGACAACCTCCGTCACGACCACGATCACTGATAACGACGTCGCCACGGTTTCGATTGTGGCGACGACCGATGCCAACGAAGCCGGAATGGTAGATGGAGTGTTTACAGTCACAATGACGGGGCCATCCAGTACTGACACCGTGATCGACTATACGGTTGCCGGCACAGCGTCCAGCGGAAATGACTTCACACCGTTGTCGGGACAAGTCACCATCCTTGCTGGCAGCACATCGGCGACCATTACGATTCCGACGATTCAGGATGCCTTGGTCGAAGGAACCGAGACCGTCGGTATCACATTGACCGGCATCGCCAGCGGTGACGCGGACATTACCATCGGTGGAACAAGCAGCGCGTCGATCAATATGTTGGATGACGATTCCGCCCAGTGGACGATCTCGGGGGACGCCACCGTCGCAGAAGGCGCGAGTGCTTCCTACAACGTCTCGTTGTCGGGACCGTTCGCGAGTGGCGAAAGCGCGTCCGTCGAACTTTCGCTTGCCGACATCGACACCAGCAGCAGCGACTATGCGGACTTCAACGCGGCAGTTGCCAGTGCGGTCGCCGCGTTCTCCGGCCCCGGTTCGTATGCTTGGGACGGCACGACGTTGACTTGGACGGCGACCGCCGACGGCCAATTGCCGGGTGTTTTGACGTTCAGCCTGGGTGCGAGCGACGACGTGCAAGTCGAAGGCGATGAGGACTTTAGCATTAGCCTGGCAAACCCGGGAAGCACAACCGGCGCGAGTGTCAGCCTTGGTGCGACGACCGCGGTCACAACGACCATCAACGACACCGATACGGCGACCGTTTCGATTGCCCCGGCTAGCGATGGTGACGAAAGCGGACCGCTGGATGGACAGTTCATCGTCAACATGACGACGCCCTCAGTCAGCGACACGGTGATCAGTTACACGGTCGCCGGAACGGCCACGAGCGGAAACGATTTCACGCCGCTCTCAGGCACCGTCACGATTTTGGCAGGCAGTACCTCTGCGACGATTGATGTTTCCACGATCGACGACGGGCTGGTTGAAGGCAGCGAAAATGTTGACATCACATTGACCGGCGTCGTTAGCGGCGAACCCGGGATCGCCGTCGCCGGCACGACGTCTGCCTCGATCGACTTGTTTGATAATGACGCGGCGAGCTGGACGATAGCCGGCGACGCGAATGTTAGCGAAGGAGCGGTGGCCACATATTCGGTATCACTGGGCGGGGCCTTCCAAAACGGCGAAAACGCCAGCGTCGAACTTTCACTCAGCGACATCGATACCGACAGCAGCGATTATGCGGACTTCAGCGCAGCGGTGATGGCAGCTGTTAGCACCTACGCCGGACCGGGTACTTATAACTGGGACGGCACGAAGCTAACGTTCACGGCGACCGCCGATAATCAAACACCGGCCGATCTCGTCATCTCGCTCGGTGCGGTCGACGACGCGACGGTCGAGGCCAACGAGGATTTCAATATCAGCCTTGCGAACCCCGGCAGCACGACGGGCGCTAATGTTGGCCTGGGGGCGACAACCGCCGTCACCACGACGCTCAACGACAACGATGCCGCGACGGTTTCGATCGCCCCGACAACGAATGCGGAAGAAGCAGGCACGGTCAACGGCGTATTCACAGTCACGATGACAGGCCCATCCAGTACCGATACTGTGATTAATTACAACGTTGGGGGAACGGCAACCAGCGGAAGCGACTACGCGGCGCTGAGTGGATCAGTCACGATCCTGGCAGGTGACACAACGGCGGCTATCACGGTTCCTGTTTCTGACGATGTTTTGGTCGAAGGTACCGAAGACGTCAGCGTGACATTGACCGGGATCTCCTCGGGAAACACCGACATCTCGATCGGCGGCACGACTGCCGCTTCGATCGATGTTTTGGATAACGACAGCGCAGCTTGGACGATTTCGGGCGACGCGAGTGTTAGCGAAGGGGCCAGTGCCGGTTACAGCGTTTCGCTCAGCGGCTCGTTCCAAAACGGCGAAACGGCCAGCGTTGATCTGTTGATTAGCGACGTCGATACGACCAGCAGTGACTACGCGGACTTCAGCGCGGCGGTCAGCAGCGCGGTGGCTGCTTATGCCGGACCGGGCAGCTACTCCTGGGACGGCACGACGTTGACGTTCACGGCTGACGCGGACAACCAAACAGCGGGCGATCTGACCATCGGCCTGGCTGCCAGTGACGATGCGATCGTGGAGTCCAGCGAGGACTTCACCGTCAGCATTGCCAATCCGTCCAGCAGCAGCGGTGCCAGCGTTGGCCTCGGTGCGACGACTGCCATCACCACCACGATCACGGACAACGATACGGCCACCGTATCGATCGTCGCCAGCAGCGACGGCAACGAAGCCGGCCTGGTCAGCGGCGAGTTCACGGTCACCCTGAGCAGCCCGTCCAGCAGCGACACGGTGATCAACTACACCGTGGCGGGAACGGCCACCAGTGGTGATGACTTCACGGCGCTTTCGGGCTCGGTCACGATTGTTGCCGGTAGCACGACAGCGACGATCATCGTTCCGGTTGCCGATGACAGTTTGGTGGAAGGCACGGAAACGGTCAGCGTGAGCTTGACGGGAATCGCTTCGGGTGACGCGGACATCTCGGTGGGCGGCTCGAGTTCTGCTGCGATCAACGTCTTGGATGACGACGTGGCCAGCTGGTCGGTCAGTGGCGACGCGGTGGTCGCCGAAGGCACGAGTGCCTCTTACACCGTGTCACTGAGCGGTAGTTTCCAAAACGGGGAAGACGCCAGCATCGATCTTGGGCTCGCCGATGTCGATACGACCAGCAGCGACTATGCCGACTTTGATGCGGCGGTGACCGGGGCCGTGACGGCTTACAGTGGCCCGGGAAGTTACAGCTGGGACGGCACGACGTTGACGTTCACCGCCGATGCGGACAACCAGAGTGCGGGTGACTTGAACATCACGCTGGGCACGGTCGATGATGCGACGGTGGAAGCCGATGAGGATTTCACGATCAGCCTATCCAGCCCCGGCAGCACCAGCGGCGCGGCGGTCAACCTGGCAGGCTCCAGTGCGGTCACGACAACGATCAGCGACAATGACGTGGCGACGGTTTCGATTGCCGCCACCACGGACGCCAATGAAGCGGGTGTGATCGATGGTGTCTTGACGGTCTCGATGACGAATCCGTCCAGCACTGATACAGTGATCGACTACGTGCTGGGTGGAACAGCGACCAGCGGTGCTGATTTCACACCGCTCAGCGGGCAGGTGACAATCCTTGCCGGCAGCACTTCGGCCACGATCACAATCCCCACGATCGACGATTCGCAAATCGAAGGCATCGAAACGGTCAGCGCGACGCTGACCGGAATCGCCTCCGGTGACACCGACATCACGCTGGGTGGCACGACCAGCGCTTCGATCAACCTGCTGGACGACGATTCGGCCAGCTGGACGATCAGCGGCGATGCGACGGTGGACGAAGGTCTGAATGCCACGTACGTGATATCGCTAA
Organism: Pirellulaceae bacterium; assembly: GCA_041623895.1. Lineage (GTDB taxonomy): Bacteria > Planctomycetota > Planctomycetia > Pirellulales > Pirellulaceae > JBFJVZ01. The sequence goes on from JBFJVZ010000045.1 coordinate 5,287, forward strand.
GCGGTGCGTTTCAAAACAGCGAAGACGCCAGCGTTGAGCTCTCGTTGGCCGACATCGATACTGACAGCAGCGACTACGCGGACTTCAGCGCGGCAGTGACAGCGGCGGTTGCTGCCTACGCTGGACCGGGCGGTTATGGCTGGGATGGAACGACACTAACGTTCACGGCGACCGCCGATAATCAGACGGCGGCCGATTTAACCATCTCCCTGGGTGCAACCGACGACGTCGCAGTTGAAGGAAACGAGGATTTCACCATCTCGATCAGCAACCCCGGCAGCACCAGCGGCGCGAATATTGGCCTGGGTGCATCGACCGCGGTCACCACAACCATCACCGATAACGACACGGCAACGGTTTCGATAGCGGCAACGACGAACGCCAGCGAAGCGGGCCTGGTTGATGGCGAATTCACGGTCACGCTGACCAGTCCGTCAAGCACGGATACGGTGATCAACTACACGGTTGCTGGGACAGCGACCAGCGGTAGCGATTTTTCGGCACTGAGCGGATCCGTAACGATTGCCGCTGGCAGCACAACCGCAATGATCACCGTGCCGGTCACTGACGATTCACTGGTCGAAGGAAGCGAAAACGTCAGCGTGACATTGACGGGGATCGCAAGTGGTGATGCCGATATCTCACTCGGTGGCACGACGGTCGCGTCGATCGACGTGCTGGACGATGACAGTGCCGACTGGACGATCGGCGGTGACGCGACGGTAGCCGAAGGTGCTGCGGCCAATTACTCGATTGCCCTGAGCGGTTTCTTCCAAAACGGTGAAGATGCCAGCGTTGATCTTGCGCTCGCCGATGTCGATACGACCAGCAGCGATTATGCGGACTTTGGTGCGGCAGTGACGGCAGCGGTCACGGCTTATAGCGGACCAGGAAGTTTCAGTTGGGACGGGACGACGTTGACCTTCACGGCGACCGCGGACAACCAAACTCCGGCGACACTCGACTTTACGATTGGGGCGACCGACGATACGACGGTCGAGTCGTCCGAAGACTTCACGATCAGCCTAACCAGTCCGGCTAGCACGACGGGTGCGAGTATCAGTCTTGGTGCGACGGCCGCCGTCACGACAACGATCACGGACAACGATCTCGCTACCATATCAATTGCACCCAGCACGGATGCCAGTGAAGCCGGTTTGGTAGACGGCGAATTCACCGTCACGATGACGAATCCTTCCAGCACCGATACCGTTGTTAATTACACGGTTGGCGGGACGGCAACTAGCGGCAGCGACTTTACCGTGTTGACCGGTACCGTCACGATCCTCGCGGGCAGCACATCAGCCACGATCACGGTTCCCGTGACGGACGATGCGTTGGTCGAAGGCAGCGAAACGGTTGTCGTCGACTTGACCGGGATCGCATCAGGTGATCCCCAAGTGGCCATCGGCGGGACAAGCTCAGCTGCGATCAACATGCTGGATGACGATGTGGCTGCTTGGACGATCACCGGCGATGCAACGGTTGACGAAGGTCTGAGCGCTTCCTACATCGTTTCGCTGAGCGGCACATTGCAGAATGGCGAAACTGCCTCTGTCAATCTTTCCATCGCTGATGTCGACACGAACAGCAGCGACTACGCAGATTTCGATGCGGCCGTCACAGCGGCAGTCGGTGCTTACGCCGGACCGGGCAGCTATTCCTGGGACGGCACGGAGTTGACGTTTACCGCAACAGCCGATGGCCAAACGCCAGCTGGACTCGTCATTTCCCTGGCTGCGACCGATGACGCCCAAGTTGAAAGCAATGAAGACTTCACGATTTCACTGGCAAGCCCCACAAGTTCGACGGGTGCGAACGTGAACCTTGGCGCGACCACCTCGGTCACGACAACCATCAACGATAACGATGTGGCAACGGTTGCCATCGCGGCTACCACCGACGGAAACGAAACCGGTCCCACGACCGGCGTGTTTACCGTCAGCATGACCACACCATCGGCCTCCGATACCGTGATCAGCTACAGCGTTGGCGGCAGTGCCGACAGTGGGAGCGACTTCGCACCGCTCACCGGTACCGTAACAATCTTGGCGGGCGATACCAACGCAACGATCGACGTGAGCACGATTGATGACGGACTGGTCGAAGGCAGCGAAGACGTCAGCGTGACGTTGACTGCTATCGTTAGCGGTGATCCGAGTATCGCAATTGGCGGCACGACCAGCGCGGCAATCAACCTGCTGGATAACGATGCGGCAAGCTGGACGATCGTCGGCGACGCGAGCGTTGTTGAGCTGGGAAACGCTTCCTACACTGTCTCATTAAGTGGAACTTTCCAAAACGGTGAAGACGCCAGCGTTGATCTATCGCTTGCAGATGTCGACACCAGCAGTAGTGATTACGCCGACTTCGACGCCGCCGTCAGCAGCGCGGTTGCCGCTTACGCTGGACCCGGCACCTACACGTGGAATAGCACCTCACTGACTTGGACGGCAACAGCAGATGGACAAACGCCCGCAGGTTTAGTGATTTCGCTTGCAGTCGTGGACGACAATATTGTGGAAGCCGACGAAGACTTCTCACTCAGCTTGTCCAATGCCGCCAGCAGCACCGGTGCCGTTGTCAACTTGGGTGCAACGACGGCTGTCACGACGACGATTACCGACAACGATGTGGCCACCGTCTCCGTGGCGGCGACTACGGATGCGGACGAGTCGGGTCCAACTAACGGTGAGTTCACGGTCAGCATCAGCAATCCGTCGTCGACCGATACCGTGATCGATTACACACTTGCCGGGACAGCTGCCAGCGGCTCCGATTACTCTCCTGTTAGCGGACAAGTCACGATTCTGGCTGGTTCAACATCAGCCGTGATTACCATCCCCACGATCGATGACACCGAAATCGAAGGCGTCGAAATGATCGATATCACACTCGATGCAATCGTTTCGGGGGATCCGCAAGTTTCGCTGGGCGGTACAACGGCGGCATCGATCAACTTGCTGGACAATGACGCGGGCACTTGGACGATCAGCGGTGATGCCAACGTCACCGAAGCGGCGAGCGCGTCGTACACGATTTCCGCTAGTGGCGCTTACGCAGCGGGTCAACAGATCAGTGTTGATGTGGCATTAGCTGACATCGATACGACCAGCAGCGACTACGCCGACTTCAACGCCGCCGTCAGCGCTGCCGTAGCGGCGTACAGCGGACCGGGAACGTACTCGTGGACAGGTCCGACACTGACTTGGACTTCGACGGCTGCCAGCCAAACCCCGACCGACTTGATTATCACACTGGGTGCAACCGACGACGTGGCTGTGGAAGGCAACGAAGATTACACGATCAGCCTCTCGAATCCAGCCAGCGCGACGGGCGCGGCCGTGACGCTGGGCGCCAGCACCGTTGTGACGACAACGATATTTGACAACGATGCGGCAACCGTCTCGATCGCGGCCACCAGTGATGGCAGTGAGTCCGGTCCCGTGAACGGTCAGTTTACGGTGACGATGTCGACCACATCAGCAACTGATACGGTGGTCGATTACGTGGTTGGCGGAACAGCAACCAGCGGCAGCGACTTCACGCCACTGACTGGCCAGGTAACCATCTTGGCTGGTGACACATCGGCGACGATTGACGTGCCCACGATCGATGACACGCTAATCGAAGGCAACGAAAGTGTTTCCGTCACGCTGACAGGCATCGCCAGCGGCGATCCCAGCATCACAATTGGCGGCGTCGTTTCGGATTCGATCAACCTGACCGATGATGACAGTGCGGCCTGGTCGATTGCCGGTGACGCTACGGTCGGTGAAGGAGCGAGTGCAAGTTACACCGTTTCACTGAGCGGTTCGTTTCAGAATTTGGAAACGGCAAGCGTGGAGCTTTCCATCGCTGATATCGACACAGCCAGCAGTGACTACGCGGACTTTGACGCAGCTGTGACCGCTGCGGTTGCCGCTTACGCCGGTCCGGGCAGTTACAGTTGGGACGGTAGCAGGTTGACCTTTACCGCCGATGCTGACAACCAAACTCCCGCTGCTTTGAATATCACACTTGCGGCCAGCGATGACGCGATTGTCGAAGCGAGTGAAGACTTCTCGATCAGTCTGGCCAATCCGGGTAGCACGACGGGTGCTGCGGTCAACCTTGGTGCAACGACCACCGTGACCACCACGATCACCGACAATGATGCGGCGACGGTTTCGATCGCGCCCACTACCGATGCGAGCGAATTCGGATTGGTGAACGGTGAATTTACAGTGACGCTTAGCAACCCTGCCAGCTCGGATACGGTGGTCGATTACACGCTCGGTGGAACTGCTACCAGCGGAAGCGACTACACGCCGCTAACCGGACAAGTCACGATTCTCGCGGGCAGCACTTCAGCGATCATCACGATTCCGACGGTCGATGATTCGCTGGTCGAAGGCCCAGAAACGGTCAGTGTCACGTTGACCGGTATCGCCAGTGGAGACGCAGATGTTTCACTCGGCGGCACGACCAGTGCGACGGTCAATCTGTTGGATGATGATTCCGCCACTTGGACGATCAACGGTGACGCAACCGTCAGCGAGGGAGCTGCCGCGTCGTACACCGTCACTCTTGGCGGCCAGTTCCAAAACACGGAAACTGCCACGGTTGACTTGTCAATTGCCGATGTTGATACCAGCAGCGGCGACTACGCTGATTTTGACGCCGCGGTTACCGCAGCGGTGGCGTCCTACTCTGGCCCGGGCAGTTATAGCTGGGACGGAACCACGTTGGCATTCACCGCCGATGCTGACAATCAATCGGTTGGTGACTTGACCATCACGCTGGGCGCCAGCGATGACGCGATGTTGGAAGCCAACGAAGACTTCAATGTCATTTTGTCCAATCCCGGCAGCACCACGGGTGCTGCTGTGGTGCTGGGCGCGAGCGCTGCGGTGACAACGACAATCATTGATAATGATTCAGCAACTGTTTCGATCGCCGCCACCAGCGACGCGAATGAGACCGGCGTGGTTGACGGAGTCTTTACCGTCAGCATGACCAGTCCCTCAGCAACCGACACCGTGATCGACTACACGGTGGCGGGAACGGCAGCGAGTGGCGCGGACTTCACGCCGCTGGCCGGACAAGTCACGATTCTTGCCGGCGACACGACCGCCACGATCGTTGTACCCACCGTCGACGACGTGCTCGTCGAAGGTGTCGAAACCGTCAACGTGACACTGACGGGAATTGCATCCGGTGACCCCGCGATCACGATCGGCGGCACGACGTCGGCATCGATCAATATGCTCGATAATGACTCGGCCGATTGGACGATCAGCGGCGACGCCATCATTTCCGAAGGCGCGGCGGCAACGTACGCGGTCTCGCTGAGCGGTTCCTTCCAGAATGGCGAATCGGCGAGCGTTGACCTGACGCTTGCCGACGTCGACACAACCAGCAGTGACTACGCCGACTTTGATGCGGCAGTTACCAGTGCCGTGGGTGCTTACGCCGGGCCGGGCGCTTACACGTGGGACGGCACGACGCTGACCTTCACCGCCGATGCCGACAATCAGTCTCCCGGCGACTTGAACGTTACTTTTGGCACGATCGATGATGTCACGGTCGAAGCCAGCGAAGACTTCACGATCAGTTTGTCCAATCCGGCAAGCTTGACTGGTGCCGATGTTAACTTGGGCGCATCGACGATCGTGACGACAACGATCAACGACAACGATGTTGCTACCGTATCGATCTCACCGTCGGCCGACGGCTTTGAGGCCGGTTCGGTCGCCGGTCAATTCATCGTCAGTATTTCCGCACCGTCATCGACTGACACCGTGATTGATTACACCCTGTCCGGGACGGCGGCCAGCGGCAGCGACTATTCGCCGTTGACCGGCCAAGTCACCATCCTTGCCGGTGACACCACCGCCATGATCGATATCCCCACGATCGACGACGCGATGGCGGAGCCGACCGAGACCGTCACGGTGACATTGACCGGAATCGCTGCCGGTGATCCAGAGGTGTCGTTGGCAGGAACCACGGCGGCAACCATCAACTTGATTGACGACGATAGCGTCACCTGGTCGATCACCGGCGACGCGTCGGTCGCCGAAGGCGGCACGGCCAACTACGTGCTCGGGCTGACTGGCGCTGTGCCGGCCGGCGAAGCAATCTCGGTAGATTTATCGCTGTCCGATGTCTCCAGCAACAGCAGCGATTACGCAGACTTCAACACAGCCGTTTCCAGTGCCGTGAGTGCCTACTCCGGCCCAGGAAGCTATGTCTGGGACGGTACGACGTTGACTTGGACCGCGAGCGCTGACAATCAAGCACCAACTGACTTGACGATCGGACTCGGTGCGATCGACGATGCACTATTTGAAGGCAGCGAAAACTACGACATCGATATCAGTAACCCGAGCAGCCTGATGGGCAGCACCGCAAACATCGATGCAGTGCTGAACAACGTCAACACGACGATCAACGATAACGATTCACGGCCGACGACAACCGACAACACAGTGTCGACTAGCGAAGACATCGCGCTGACCTTTGCAGCGTCCGACTTTCCCTTCGCCGATGCGGACCTGGGTGACACATTGCAATCCATTACGATTGTCAGCTTGCCAGTGCCCGGCACGTTGACGCTGGGCGGAGTCCCGGTGGTCGCCGGTCAAATCGTTCCCGTCGGTCAGATCGGCACGCTTGTTTTCACTCCCCTTGCTGATGAAAACGGGACGCCCTACGCAACCTTTGACTTTACTGTCAGCGACGGCACCAACAGCAGTGATCCGGCAGTGATGACGATCGACGTCACACCCGTCAATGATGCCCCAGCATTCAACAACTTGGACGATACGCCGAACTTTGTCGAAGGCGGCAGTCCAGTGGTGCTGGATGCTGACGCGACAATCAGCGATATAGAGCTCGACGCGATTGACAATTACGACGGCGCCACGCTGACCTTGCAGCGTAGCGGAGGTGCCAACGCGGAAGATGTCTTCGCCGGTAGCGGCACACTGGCTCCGCTGGTCGAAGGCGGTTTCCTGATTGTTGGCGGCACCACGATTGGCGATGTGACTACCAACAGCGCCGGCACCCTGGTCTTGACCTTCAACGCCAATGCAACCACGGCCTTAGTGGACGCCGCATTGCAGCGGATCGCTTACAGCAATACCAGCGATGCTCCACCAGCCTCGGTCACGATTGATTTCACAATCAACGATCAAAACACCGGCGCCCAAGGTAGCGGCGGGCCCCTTGTCGATATCGGTTCGATCACCGTCAACATCACGCCCACGAACGACTTGCCCACAGCGACCGACAACACGAACGCAGTCAGCGAAAACATCAGTCCGCCGGTCAGCGGCAATCTGATCTTGGACGATGACGGCTTCGGCGTCGATAGCGATCCCGACGTGGTTGATCTGCTGACCGTCGCTGAAATCGATGGCGTCAACGACCCGGCGATCGACATCGTCGGTTCCTACGGAGTCCTTGATTGGGCGGCCGACGGCAGCTACACCTACACACTGGATAACAGCAATCCTCTGGTCGACTTGCTGGACGATGGGGAGTCGTTGACCGAAACGTTCACGTACACGCTGTCCGACGGCAACGGCGGAACCGACACCGCCGATTTGACGATCACGATCTTGGGTACCAACGATGCCCCCATCGCCGTCAATGATTCGGGAACCGTCACCGAAGACACGGCCCCCAATCCGATCACCGGTAATGTGCTGCCCAACGATAGTGACCCTGATGTCGAAGCTTTGACCGTCACGCTTGTCGACGGAATTGCCGCCAATGTTGGTACGCCGATCGTGACCACCTACGGAACTCTGGTCTTGAACAGCGACGGCTCATACAGCTACGCGCTGGATAACAGCAATCCGGCCGTCAACTCGCTTGGCGTGGGCGATTCGCTCTCCGAGAGTTTTGACTACACGATTTCCGATGGGGATCTGACGGCCACCGCGACACTGACAATCACGATTCTGGGAAGCAACGATGCCCCGATCGCGGTTGATGACGTAACGACGGTTACCGAAGACGCGCTACCGAATCCTGTGACCGGCGATGTGTTGCCCAACGATAGTGATCCAGATGCTGATCCGTTGACGGTGACCCAAGTCGATGGAACTCCCGCCAATGTTGGCACGCCGATCGCCGGCACTTACGGATCGTTGACGTTAAATTCAGATGGCACCTATTCGTACACGCTGGACAACGCTGATCCCGACACGAATGCTTTGCCCGATGGTGCGGCAGTAAGTGAATCGTTCACCTACACGATCGAAGATCCGTGGGGCGGCACCGATACGGCAACGCTGACGATCGACATCAGCGGTGCCAATGACGCGCCGATTACGATCAATCCTCCTGATCAGACTGCCCCGATGAGCAGTGCCATATCGCCGTTTGACGGCAGCCTGTTTGTTGCCGATGTCGACACCGGTGACAGCGTTACATTTAACGACGGAGGTTCACTGCCGCCCGGACTGACGATCGATCCGATCAGTGGGCAGATCACCGGCACACCAACCGTTCCGGGCACTTATCCGGTCACCATCACCGTTACCGATACCGTCGGTGCAACAAACACGATCAACTTCAATTGGACCGTGACCAATACGCCCCCCGTTGCCAATCCTAACACTGTCAGTGTTGCCGAAGACAGCGGGACACCAACCATCAGCGGAGACATGCGTGCCAATGACAGCGATGCCGAAGATCCAACCTCGGCGTTGGTGATCACGCAGGTGGGCGGCATCCCCGCACCCGGGTCGGTCACTGGTGTCTACGGCACGCTCACTTTTAACACCGATGGTACGTACAGCTACACGCTGGATGACGCTGACCCTGACACCGATGCCTTGCCCGATGGTTTCATCGCCAGCGAAACGTTTACGTACGAAATTGCCGACACCGCTGGCGCAACGGCGACCAGCGTTCTGACCATCAACATCACCGGAGCCAACGACCCGCCCGTGGCCGTCGACGATCTGTTGACGATCGATGAGGACACAGCCGGCAGTGGCGATGTGATTACCAATGACATCGAAGTCGATAGCGGTGATTCGTTGACCGTCGTCGAGCTGAATGGAGCTGCGACCGCGATCGGCACGCCCGTGACGCTGCCTTCCGGAGCGATGGTGACACTGAATGCCGATGGAACGTACACGTACGATCCCAACGGAGTGTTCGAGTCGCTGCCGCCGGCCGCGACTGCATCGGATAGTTTCTCTTACACCATCACTGATTCCTTGGGCCAAACGTCAACAGCGACTGTCAACGTTACGATCATGGGCGTCAACGACGCTCCCGTGGCCGCGGATGATACTGAGATCATGGATCAAGATACTTCTCTGGTCATCGACGTGCTGGCAAACGATGTTGATGCCGAAGGAGAGCCATTAACAGTCACGATCCAGACCCCGCCCAGCAACGGTACCGCGGTCGTTTTGCCGGACGGTTCGATCGAATACACGCCGGTTGCTGGATTCGTCGGTACCGATAGTTTCGACTACATGATCACCGATCCCCACGGCGGCACTTCGACGGCTACCGTGACGGTTACGGTGGAAAGCACATTTATCTACGCGTTCGATTCGTTCAATGATTTTATGGAACACGACGACAAAGATGACGTGCGCGGTCACCGCGAAGTGTTGCTGTCGAAGTTGATTCCCGCTCTGGCGCCCGAGCCGATTATGGCTGGCTACGCTAAGCCAGGCACCGTCTTGGTTGGCCGCTTGTACGATACGGATGGATCGGTGATGGCCGAAACCACCACCACGGTGGATCAAGCCGGCAACTGGGTCTTGCAGTTTTTCGGTGCCAAGTCGACTCCGGAAACCTTCGTGATCATCGAGCATGTGGCCACCGAAGCGGTCGCCCTGGGCCAAAGTAACTTCCGCTTGACGCCCGACACCTATCGGTCGATGCAGTTGAACGCGCTCCACGAACCCGCGAGTACGATCGGCACCATCCTTAGCGATACGCCGTTCAGTTCGCTCCGCGGCGAGCATGCCGAGAATATCAATCCGCTGACACTGTTGGATTAGAGTCGTCGAATTCTCAGCATTCGAGGTGTCTGTTCACAGGTCAGACAAGTACTGACCTACCGGTTTGCCGAACTCGGAGAGTCCGGCGACTACCGGTGCAGCACGCCGTGAATACGACTGATCAATTCGGGCTCGCCATCGGTTTCGTAGGCACCTTCGCCGCCTTGCTGGCGATGCCGCGTGTACTTGAGCCAGACGTTGGCGTGGCCGAATAGTCCGCCATAGTCCAAGCCCCACGTGCCTTCACTGGACTTTCTCGCACGTCCTTTGCAGAATGCCGCGCCGCCACCGGTGTACCAGGCGCTGTACTTATCGGTGATGTTGCACCTGGCCCAGAGTGCGACCTTGTTCGAATTGCCCGCACGCTTGGCATCGCAGATCTGGTACCGCTTGGGCGGACAGTCACCGCGATCCACGTCGCCCGGTTTTTCGCACTTCGGTTTGGCTGGAAATCCGGGGTCACGACAGACACCTGGGCAGTGTTTATCGGTGGAGCAGTTACACGGAACCACGCTCTCCGTCACCGCGGCCGCATCGCTGTCCAGTACGGCATGGCCGACGTGCTGCCCAAGACAGGCGTTTGCTATCAAGCAGGAAAGTGCGATTCCAATCACAGCGGCGGTTCGGCGAGGTGAAGCATAACTCATAACAACGTCAAAATCGTCACGCTTTAACGCCGATCCACACGCAATCAACGCTCACCCGATTAGACAACGCAATCGCTAAAGATTGACAGCGATCACCAGTGAGTCTTTTCTCTGAGGCGCGCAACGGCGTCACAGACTTGGCCATCAAACGCCTGTCCTTATCAATGGAGCAGCGGAAAAAGCTCCACAATCGTAGGAGTTCGATTTCGTCGGATCAGCGGCATGCAAATTGCTACTTGAGCTACCCGATGGAAAGGAGATCAAGTGATGAGCTCGCCGGTCAACGTTACAACAGGAAACACGCGGCAACGTGGAGTGATCAATTTGCTGCGGTATCGGCCAGTCCGCGCGTTGTTTGGATGGAGTGCGTTTCCTTATGTCTTTCAGACGGCAATGCTTGCCGTGTTCGTTGGTCTGGGCATCTTGTCGTGGCAAAGATTCGCACCGCCGGGTGTTGCCGACAAACTCTACGCGAAAACGAATCTCGCACAATTGTTGGTTTGGGGCTTGTGGTGGCCTGCGATGGTTTGGGTCGCCGTATTGTTGGGGCGGGCATGGTGCATGGTCTGCCCGTTGGAGTTGGTGGCCAACATCAGCGAACGACTCGGCCGACGATCTCGAATCAGGCAACGCGTGTTGGGCAAATGGTTGCGGACAGGCTCCCTGATCGTGGTGTTGTACGCGGCCATTCAGATGCTGGTTGCCGGTATCCATTTGCACCGCGTCCCCGCATACACGTCGTTCTTCCTGTTTGGCTTGTTGGTTACTGCCGGGGTTGTCGGTTTTGTGTTCAAGGACCGCGCTTTCTGCCGGGGCTTCTGTCCGGTCGGCTTATTGCTCGGAACTTATGGACGTGGGGGGATGCTCGCCATTCGTCACGAATCCACCGAACAATGTGTAACATGCACCAGCAAGGACTGCGTGCTGGCTTGCAATCGCACCCGTTGGCAAGGACGCAGTTGCCCCAGCCTGTTGAGTCCCGCCAGGCTGAACAGCAATCGGGATTGCTTGCTATGCGGTCAATGCATCAAAGCTTGCCAGCCGGACAACATGCAGCTACTGCTCCGTCGACCATTCCATGCAGCCGACGCCCGAGAAAGACTGGTCGCCTGGCCGGTGTTGCTGTTCGTCATGCTCGTATCGGGTTTCGTGAGCTACGAAGTTTGTACTGAATGGTCGTCGGCCAAAGCGATGTTCTTATGGGTCCCCCATCAGGCCGGCCCGTTGGTAGGAATGGCGGCAGACAACGGTTGGGTCAAAGGCGTTTGGACGTTGTTTGTCTTTCCTGCGTTGTTGTGGTTGGTCCTGGGTGCAATCATGTTGGTGATTGGCTCTGCGAAGACATTTCCGGAAGCCTGGCGCCGGCTCGCACTGCCACTGGTCGTTGTGATTGCTGCAGGTCACATGGCCAAGGGGTTGGCAAAATTCGCTTCTTGGGTCAGCTACCTACCGGCGGCGTTGCAAGACCCCGTCGGAACCGAAACAGCGCTCCGCTTGTCGGACGGATCGCAAGTACAACCGGGTGTGTTGTTGACCATGCCTTGGGTCTCCGCCATGGGAGCAATGCTCATCGTGATCGGCATTTTTTTCGCTCTCCGCGAAGCCCGGCTGGCCAATCCGGAAAGAGCCAACGCTCTTGCCCTGCCGATTCTAATGCTGGGCTCGTGCTTTGGCCTCATCGTTTTGGGCTGGGGATGGGCCGCGTGAGCGCGACAGACCTAGGACAGAAACGGGTTGCGGTTGAATTTTTGGAACGGCAGGCGGACGTTTCCTACCGGGAACTGGTCGACTCGCATTGCCGCCGGCGGTGCAAAGTCGCCTTGTCCGGCGAAAGTCACCACGTCGTCCTGGTCGACACCATCACCGCTGACGCCGAAACCACCCACCAATGTTTCCGTTAGATAAAGTGGCGAACTGCCGGGGAAGAACACGACACCATTGCGGTTGGCCAGCGGTTGTGGTGTGCCGTCGCCCTGGATGATCACTCCCGCATCGCCGGCGTCGCGAAAATTGGTGGCCGGATTAAAAGCGTCAAAAGCCAGCACGCTAAACGTATTTTTTTCCGTTGCGTAGACATCATAATCCAGCGGCGCGTCACTGATCAGGTTCTCGGCCGTCAACGGATTGATGCCCGGCATCCGCAAGATGCTTTGCGGGGCAACGCCTTCACAGGCACCCGGCTTTTGCTCACACAAACTCAGATCCGGATCGTTGACAAGCCCGCTCGCCAGTGGCCCGGCAATTTCCGATCCCGTCGGATACCGCGGTTCGACCAGGAAACGAAATGTGCGATTGGTCAGCGCCGTGCCCAGCGGCAACGTGTCCCCGACGCCGTCCAGTGTCGTGGCCACAGTCCCGAATGTTCCATCACCGTCAAAGTCGACGCGGTCTTCGTCCATCAATGCCGTGGCATCTGCGTAGTAGGCTGTATTCCGCGCCTTGGCGACCGCGACATCGATCGAAAAGATCGTCGCATCCGGCATGCGGTACAAACCCAGAACTTCGCCCGTGTTGTCGGCAACGGCTAGCACCATGCCGGTGGGCACACCCGGCCGGAAATTGTTGTCGATGTCCAAACGAATCGCCGCGCGAGTACGCAGCGCTTCATCGATGCCCCTGGTAATGATCTCCTCGACATCCGCTGCCGTCAGCCCGCCGGGAATGGATGAATCGTGTGGCGCGACCAGCCACTTTTCCGGGACGGCTTGTCCGGCAAGCAGCGTATCTCCGTGCTTGTTGACTTCTTGATTGACGCCCGAGTCAACACCACGGCCGAGCGCGCGGCCCACGCCAATCAATCGATCGACCCCGGGGATGGGAAACGCACGACTGGGCGTCGGTCCAAAAACTTCCAGTGTGATGCCAACCAAATCGATCCGCGCTGTCGGCAAAATGTAATCGGGCAGCGCCGGCAGATCAGCATTGAACTCAGTCAGATCTCGGAGGAATGCATGGGGACCAACCAAACCGGTGCCGGCTGCCGCGATGAACGCTGCGAACTCCGCTTCCAGCACTTTGTCGGCATTGGTGCGCTCTGCTTCACTTTGCCGGCGACCCAAAACATCACTGTGCACGAAACCTTGTTCGTGTGTGGCGTAACCATCCTCGCCGGGGAAGAACACGCCGATCCCGCCCACCAGGTTGATCGATTGGCTCAAAAGCACCCTCGGCCACGTGCCGTCGTCATTGGTGACGATTTTATACAGCGGAATCCCGCCGGGCAGAGTCGCGATGCCGCGCGACTGTTGATCGAGAAACTTTTCAGTTTGTACGCCGTAGGATTCCGGCCAGGTCTTAAAGAAGTCTTGGGCAACAACCGGAACCTGCGTGGGATCGACATTGAATCGCGTCCTCAGGGCAAAGTCATCGACATTACCTTGTATGCCATCGGCGCCCGCAGAGATCTGGCTGTCGCGGCTTTGATGTTCAATAGCGAACAAGTCGACTTGCGGAGTGAAGCTGACTTCGGGTGGAAAGTGTCCGCCCACGCCGATCGGCGCGACAAACCCGGGGCCGCGAAATGCCGGATCGTCTTCTGCTGACGCCGATTCGACTTCGCGTTGCGTGATTGTCGATTGACTGATGAAGCGAATCGTGCGACTTGGCAGCGGTGCAGCATTGCTGCTGAAGAATGCCGCCGTTCGCGCTTTGGCTACCGCACCGTCGATCGCAAAGGCCAATCGCTCGGGATCCGCTTGCAAGCCCGCGTCGACGCCGTCCTCGACTCGGACACCAAGAATCCTGCCGCTACGATCGACCACGGCGATGATCGCGTCGTCACTGCTGGTCGCCATCGACGCCCGGCTCAGCAACGTGTCGACGTCAGCGGCCTCCAATAAGTTTTGTGATCCACCGACGACGGGCCCGCTCGCGTCGGGGTCTTCCGCCTCGTTCAGCACCGCCGCAAATTCGGGATCCGCTACGATCCCGTCATCCACACCGGCCGCCTTGCCAAACATGCTGTAATCCAACGGTTCGGGAAGCTCGCTGATCATCTCCGCTTCCAGTGCCAGGTGATTGATCACCCGCAAAGCGTCCAGCGCCGTCACCGTGCCACTGTTGTCGACGTCCACCATCGATGTCGACTCAACCGGTTCGCCTTCGGCTTTATGCTGTCGACCCAAGTAATTGACGACTGCCAAAGCATCCAACGCTGAAACTTTGCCATCGCCGTTGACATCGGCCGGCGACTCGGCGTTGTGCATCGCTAGATCGCCCGCCAGCAACTGACGAACTTCCAGTCGCTCGGCGCTCAAGACCCTTCTTCGTGGCTTGTCTCGTTTCGATCGTCGGCGTCGGTTCATTCGCGTGCAGTTGATAGGCCCCGAGTCTGGTCGCCCGCCTGGCGATGGCTCAGTTTCTGGACAGGCTCGTGTTGGGCAGCGTGGTGTTCGGCCAGCTTGCCTGATTCCTTCATCGAATCATTTGCTCTCAATCTCTCAGTCTAGTTGCCTAGTGCCCCAAATTTCACCAATTGCCCATTTTCGCAGCTATCCAGAAGAATCGTTCCGCTTTGCCCAAGTTCCCTGAGTGTCAGGACCGGCACGACCGATACCAAGACAACGGTTCACTCGGAGATCCTGCGCGCGGTCAGCATCCCTTTACAGATGGTTTCAACTCATTGTCGCTTGATGGGCGTGGCGTTCAGCATGATTTGGCTGACGTCGGTGCTTTGCGCGCAGAGTCCGGTTTCCAGCGATCAGGTCCCCAGCGATCAAGTCCGCCCCGACGTGTTGCGTAGCATCGACGAAGCGGCCAGCGAATTGCCCGATCCGTTGGCTGGCATCGACGACACGGATCCGCTGTTGGTGCCGCGGCGAGAATTCCCCTATGGCTTCACCGGTCCCAGCGGTGTGAAACCGAGCGAGCAGCAGACCAGCAGCCACTTCATTCCCGTGGAAGACCGTTGGCGTCTTGGTCTGCAAGACTCCGACCGCTACGGAAAAGGCCATCCGATCAACGACGATTACCCGGGTGTGAAAGGCGCCTGGTGGGATCCGTACAACCAAAACGTGCTCAAGGGTGATTACCCGATCGTCGGCCAGCACACATTTTTGAAACTGACGGCCAAGAGTCTGTCGCTGTTCGAAGGCCGGCAATTACCGACGCCGACGACACCGTTCGAGGCCACGCGGAATCCGGGCCAGGCAGCCTTCTTTGGCGATCCCGATTCGTTCTTGTTTGCCAACTACGATTCGCTGGCGATCGAGCTGTTTCATGGCAACACTTCGTTCAAGCCCAACGATTGGCGAATGAAGTTCAACTTGATTTACAACATGAATAACTTGACCGCAGACGAGTTGGCGGTGGTCAATCCGGATGTGCGCAAGGGCACCAGTCGCTTTCGGCAGGACTTTGCCCTGGAGGAGTGGTTCTTCGAGGCAAAACTGAGCGATCTGAGTCCGTATTACGATTTTGCATCGGTTCGCGCCGGCAGTCAGATCTTTGTCAGCGATTTTCGCGGCTTCATTTTTTCCGATATCAATCGTGGTGTGCGGTTGTTTGGAACGCGGCACAGCAATCGCGACCAATTCAACCTGATGTGGCTGGATCAAACGGAGAAAGAAACCAACAGCTTGCTGAATATCCAGGACGAAGACCGTCATCAGAACACCTGGATCGCCAACTATTACCGGCAAGACTTCTGGTTTCCCGGATACAACGTGAATTTTTCCTTTCATTACAACCACGATCAGCCGTCATTCAAGTTTGATCAAAACAACTTTTTGGTACGTCCTGATCCGGTCGGGATTTTTCAGCCGCACGATGTTCGTTCGTATTACTTTGGCACCGCCAGCAACGGGCACATCGAGCGAATCAACGTTAGCAGTGCGTTTTATTACGTCTTTGGTCGTGACGATTTGAATCCGATTGCCGGGCGGCGGGTCGATATCAGTGCGTACATGGCCGCCTTGGAGCTGTCGTACGATCGCGATTGGGTCCGTTTTCGCACCTCCTACTTCTACAACTCCGGCGACAGCGATCCCAACGACGATATGGCGACCGGCTTTGACGCGATCTTTCCCAATCCAAATTTCGCGGGCACCGAATTCAGCTATTGGGGCCGACAAGGCATCCGCTTGTTCGGCGTCGAACTGACCAACCGGCTAAGCCTGAATCCAAGCATGCGGCAGAGCAAGTTTCAAGGGCAGACCAATTTTGTGAATCCCGGTTTGCACTTGTTCAACATCGGTCTGGACGCCGATATCACGCCGCGGCTGAAGTCGATCAATAACGTCAACTTTTTGTGGTTTGACAAAACCGATGTGTTGGAGACCTACCTGTTCAGCCAGCCGTTTAAAGACGATTTCATCGGTACTGACATCAGCGCGGGCATCGAGTATCGGCCATTGCTGAACAACAACATCCTGATTCTCGGCGGGGTCGCCACCCTGATCTCGGGCGAAGGATTTGGCGAACTGTATCAATTGGTTGACGGCACGATCCCCAATCACACCGCAGGTTTTCTGGAGTTGGTACTGGAGTATTAAGCGTCTTCGTTTTACCCGATGCCGCAGGCGAGGCTGTTTCATCCGCACTCATCCACCGCATCGCGTAGCAGCATACTGACGAAAAACACCATGAATAGAATCATGATTCAACAACGATTCATTTGGCTTGCGTTGCTTGTTGTTTTGACAAGCAGTGTCGTCGCGCAATCACCGGGGCAACGTGTCGCGACGTTGCGCGACTTGCTGCGCGCCGCCAACCAGCCGCAACCGAAAAAAAACCAACAGACACCTGAGGTTCAACCAGCCACGCGTCTGGAAGGCGGCGTGTCGATGTCGTTTTCGGATCGCCCCGCGGTAACGACGCAGCCGGCAGCGCCGGTTTTGCCGGCCGGACTCCGCACACCAGGCAACAAGATTCCCTTGCCCCGCAAGTTTCATGGGCCCGCTCTGCACGGCCCCAAAGGTGCGCGCGAACCCGCCATCGGCCGACGCGGGGATGATCCTTGGGATTTGGCTCGCCGGCTTGGCATTGCCGATAATGCGTCGTACCCGATTCCCAATGATTTGCGGCACATCGATTTAACAAGACAGACCGAAGCGGAGGCTTACGCCAAAAGCGAAAGCTGCATTCACTGTCATACTGACGTTGGACACATGCATCCCGTCAATACCGTGCAATTAGGCTGTACCGACTGTCACGGCGGCGATGCAACTGCCTTTGATATCAAACGATCCCATGTGTGGCCGCGGTATGGACCCGCTTACAAAGGCAGTGCGAATCCGGTACGCAGTTACACGTTGTTGAATCACGAATCTCCGGAATTCATTCGCTTCATGAACCCCGGTGATTTGCGAGTCGCGCACATCGCTTGCGGACAATGCCACGCCAACTCCGTGTTGCAGCTTCGTAAGAGCATGATGACTCACGGCTGCATGCTGTGGGGCGCCGCCTTGTACAACAACGGCGGTACCGACCGCAAATATTCTCCGTATGGCGAGTCGTACAGCATGCGAGGCACACCACAGATTTTGCAAACCGTGCCGCCGCCGACGCCCGAACAGATTCGCAACAAAGGAATCTTGCCCTACCTGGCGCCGCTCGTTCCTTACCAAGTGACGCAGCCGGGAAACGTGTTGCGTATCTTTGAACGAGGAGGCCGTTTCCGGGCCGAAGTTGGTATTCCGGAACGGCTGGAAGAACCGGGACGCCCGCGCGAACGACTCAGCAATCGCGGACTGGGAACTGAAAATCGCACCGACCCGGTCTACATTGGCCTGGCAAAGACGCGGTTGTTGGACCCCACGCTGAATTTTCTGGGTACCAACGATCACGCCGGCGACTATCGCAGCAGCGGCTGCAGCGCTTGTCACGTTCTGTATGCCAACGATCGCAATCCCGTTTCGGCCGGATTCTTGGCCAAGTACGGTAACGGCGGGACGGCGGCCGCGGAAGTGGACGATTGGGTCCGCGCAGTCGACCCCACCATTCGCAAAGACCAACCGGGGCATCCGATTCAGCACAAATTCGAATTGCGAATGCCGACCAGCCAATGCATGGTTTGTCACGTGCATCCAGGCACCAATGTCTTGAACAGCTACCTGGGATACATGTGGTGGGATAACGAAACCGATGGCGAACTGATGTATCCCAAGCATCAAAAAGAACTGACCGCTGAAGATTACATTCGCGCGACCGAATTCAATCCCAACGAAGCCGCCGCGCGTGGTCTGTGGAGTGATCCCGAGTTCCTGGCCAACGTCACCGATCTGAATCCACATCTTCGCCACACCCAGTTTGCCGACTTCCACGGGCACGGCTGGGTTTATCGAGCGGTGTTCAAAAAAGATCGCCAGGGCAAACTGCTGGACTGGAAGAATGATCCGATCAGCGAGGTCACACCAGAAAAGCTGCAAACCGCGGTCGCTCCGCCCAATAAGTCGGAGCAGGCCAAAGGCAAATGCCGCCCCGATGCGCCGGTGCACATGATGGACATCCACATGGAGAAAGGGATGCACTGTACCGACTGTCACTTCTATCAGGACAGTCACGGAAACACAAATCTGTACGCCGAAGTTCGCGCCGCGATCGAAATCCAGTGCATCGACTGTCACGGAACCGCCGATCAAACGCTGGTCGAAAAAGTCGATCAGCAGCTTCGCACCGGCCAGCCCCTCAAACTACCGACCAGCGGACCAGCCGCACCCGAAGGCGGCTCCAATTTGTTATCGATGCGAACGACCTTCGGCACACCGCGATTCGAGATCTTGCGTGAACCCGGGCAACAACCAAAGTTGATTCAACGCAGTACCGTTGAACCCGATGTTTTTTGGGAAGTAACGCAAACCGCCGATACGATTCGGCCCGGCACGGAGTCCTACAACCCACGGTCCCACGCTGCCAAGACGGTCCAGATGGATGATGATGGTAACGTGACCTGGGGTGCCAATACGCCCGATGAACTGCTTCGTTGTGCGCACCGCAACGAGAATATGTCCTGCATCGCTTGTCACAGTTCGTGGAACCCCAGTTGCTTTGGTTGTCACTTACCACAGAAAGCCAATATCAAGTCGCCGGAATTGCACAACAATGGCGATGTGACTCGCAATCGCACCAGCTATAACTTTCAGACGCTTCGCGATGATGTCTTCATGTTGGCTCGCGACGGCAACGTAACGGGCAACCGCATCGGACCCGCGCGCAGCAGTTGCGCGATCCACGTGACCAGTTACAACGCCAACCGGGAAGCAATCTACACGCAGCAACAAACGATCAGCGGTGACGGTCTTAGCGGGATCGCTTTCAGCACGAACGTGCCCCACACCGTTCGCGGCGGCGCCGGCTGGGCCAACGAAGCCGATCACGGACACGCCGGTGTTTATGAAACCAAAAGCTGTACCGATTGCCATCTGTCTGCCGGCGGTGACAACAACGCGATCATGGCGCAATTGTTGATGCAGGGAACCGGTTTTACCAACTTCATCGGCAAATACTGTTACGTCGCGGCCGGCGAACATGGCTTCGAGGCTGTCGTCGTTACCGAAAACACCGAACCCCAAGCGGTGATCGGCAGTTCACTGCATCGTCTTGCCTATCCGGAAAACTACAAAGAACACGTCAAACACAAACGGCAACTCGAGCACAGCCACGAACATCCCGGCAAAGACATCATCGAGAATTTGTCACTACGTTTCCGCAAGCCCGAAATCTTGGACCTGCAACATCGTGGTGAATACTTGTACGCAGCCTGCGGCGAGGGCGGTTTGCGAGTGTTCGACATCGCCTTTATTGATCACAAGGCGTTCAGCGAGCGAATCACATCGGCGCCCGTTTCGCCGTTTGGACAGCGATTCTATGTGCGGACCAAACACGCCACCGGCGTCGCGGCGCCGACGACGATCGCCCCCGATCCGACCCGCGTGCAAGATCCCGTCAACGAAGAACCGGCCGTGCATCCGCTGTACGCCTACATTTACGTGACCGACAAAGAGGAAGGCCTGATCCTGGTCGGTGCGGGAACGCTGTTGGACGGTAATCCGCTGAACAACTATCTGGAACGTGCGTTGACCTTCAATCCCAACGGCATCTTGAAGGGAGCCGAATCGATCACGATCGCCGGCACATACGCCTACATCTGCTGTAAAGCCGGGCTGGTCGTTGTCGATCTTGATGATCCGACTTGCCCCAAAGTCACCAGTGTGATCGGCCACGAAGAACTGCATCATCCGCACAGTGTGGCGGTGCAATTCCATTATGGTTTTGTCACCGATCACGAAGGCGTGAAAGTATTGGACACGACCGATCTGGCTCATCCGCACGTCGTCCACCATGTCGATTTGCCGGATGCGCACGGGATCTATGTTGCTCGCACCTACGCCTATGTTGCCGCGGGCAAACACGGTCTGGCGATTTTGAACATCGAGAATCCGCTAGCGGCCCATGTTGACCAGATCTACAACGCGGGCGGTTGCATCAACGATGCTCATGACGTGCAACTGGGCATTACCAACGTCAGCCAGTTTGCTTACGTCGCCGACGGCAAGAACGGTCTGCGAGTCATCCAGCTGACCAGTCCCGAAGTGCCCGGCAACGACGGTTTCAGCCCACGACCGATGCCGTTCCTGGTGGCTTCCTACAAACTGCCCAAGCACGGACACGCCCTGGCGATCAGCCGCGGCATGGACCGTGACCGTGCGGTCGATGAAAGCGGAAACCAGATTGCGGTCTTCGGGCGCGTCGGCGCAAGACCGCTGGGCAAACAAGAGATGGAAAAAATGTATCGCCGCCCCGACGGTTCGTTGTGGTACACCAGCGACGACATCTTTGACGAAAGCATGTATCGTTTTCCAAGGCAGCTAAAGCAATTCGTCGAGCAGCCCTAAAGTCGTCGGAATGTCGTCGTTTGCTCCGCAAACGAACATCCCCACCATTCACCGCAGCGACAGGCGGAATGATTTGAAGTTGCGCGCTTCAAATTCACCCTCCCGCCCGCGGGGATCGTGCAGCTTTTAAGTTGTTTGTTGGCAAGGAATTGCAATCCCCTCCCTTCCGGGCATTGGTGTCTACACAACTTGATTGCGTTTTATCGAAAAGGATTTAGCTGCGGAGCAGCGGCAGAATGTAGCCTGGGGTCAGATTGGCGAGCTTCAGCGAGTCAATCGCAGCCC
>JBFJVZ010000046.1:0-26966 GCA_041623895.1 Pirellulaceae bacterium
AGTACAACGCAAAGTCATCCTTCTCGTTGTTGCGGTACAACAGATCCAGTCCCGTGTTCCCGCCGTGGAACAACAGGATACGACCGGCAAAGTCCGGCCGATGTTGATAAATGTTTTTAACGAAAGCGCGGAAGGGCGCGATGCCGGTGCCGGCACTAATCAAGATCAAAGTCGCGTGATTGTCCTTCGGTAGCTCGAAGGCCTGGCCGTAAGGGCCCGTGATTGTCAGCGAATCACCGGGCTTGAGATCACATAAGTAGTTCGACGCCACGCCGGGAAACTTCTCGCCACTGAATTTATCAATGTAACTGCAGCGCCGTACACAGATGCTAAATCGTTGGTGACCCTGACTCGTTTTGTGAGGAACATCAGCAATGCTGTACAAACGGAAATGGTGCCGCTCCCCCAGCTCGCTCCTTCCCGGCGCCAGCACGCCCAGATTCTGGCCAACCAACGCATGAAAATTCGAACTTTCAACCTCGATCGAAATCTCGCGGACTTCCTCTTTCGATTCCGAAGCGGTCAGCCTTTCACTGGCGAGCACCTTGGCCGTAAAACGCTTGGTTGTATCGTAGTCTTGGAGTTTCATTTTTGTTCCTGAATCAATTGTTTTCCTTGATGGCTTTCATCTTGGCAATGCGACCGGCAGTCGCAACTGTGGCAACCGAGGCGGCCTTGCAAAGCATCCGCACCGGGTGGAACTCCGCTCACGCGGTTCCACAGGATTTGTACCAATAACCAACCGCACAGGACCGCGGTGATGCCCAGCATCGCTGTGATTGCTGATCCGATCATCTCAACTAAACAACCCCGCGAATCCCATGAAACAAATCGAAAGCAGGCCGGCCAAGATCAGCGTGATCGCGGTTCCCTTGACGATTTCCGGCGTTTCCGCAAGCTCCAGTTTCTCGCGCAGACCCGCCATCAGCACGAGCGCTAATGTGAATCCGACTCCCGCTCCAAAGGCGTACACAACCGACTGTGTAAAGCCATAGCCTTTGTTTGTTTGAAACAGTGCCACCGCCAGGATCGCACAATTGGTCGTGATCAACGGCAAGAAAATCCCTAAAGACCGAAACAACACGGGACTCGTCTTTTTGATAAACATCTCCACAAGTTGAACGGTTGAGGCGATTACCGCAATGAACGAAATCAACTTCAAGTAAGGGGCGTCGACGATCACCAGCACGCTCTGAATCCCAAACGCGGCCATCGAACTGACCAGCATCACGAAGGTGACCGCGGCGCCCATCCTGACCGCAGTATTTAACTTCGCTGAGACACCCAAAAAAGGGCAAATGCCCAGAAAGTACGCCAGCACAAAATTGTTGATCAAGCATGCATTTGTGAAAATCGACCAAAGGGATTCATCGTTCATGTGGTCGACTCCAAGGCCTGGTGTTTTCGCTGAGCAAACCAATTGATCAACAACAACCATGCCGCGAGCGCGAAAAATCCTCCCGGCGGCAACATCATGACGACCCACTCCTGGTACGCATCACCAAATAGCCGTGCGCCGAACAAGGAACCAGCCCCAAGCACTTCGCGGACACCGCCCAGACACAACAGGGCAAGCGTAAATCCACAGCCCATCCCCAGCGCATCCAGCATCGATCGCGCGACACCGTTCTGCGACGCGAATGCCTCGGCGCGACCGAGAATCAGGCAATTCACCACAATTAGCGAAATGAACGCGCCCAGAGCCTTGTGCAAATCCAAGCTAATCGCCTGAATCAAATAGTCGACGATCGTGACAAACGTGGCGATCACCAAAATAAAGGTGACGATTCGCACTTGTTTGGGCACGACACCACGAATCAGCGAAACAACCAGGTTGGACATCAGTAACACAAAGGATGTTGCTAAACCCATCGCCAAGGCGTTGATCGCCGTGTTGGAAACAGCAAGCACCGGACACATCCCCAGAACCTGCACAAACACGGGATTGCGTTTGAAGACACCATCCAGGAAGTCGTCAGCACTAAGCGGCGTTTCCTGTTCCAAACCGATTGCCATCACGGAGCCTCCCGGCCTTGAAACTTAAAGTCTGCTTGGCGAGCATGCACCGCAGGAATCCAAGCGGCCGTACTTTCGCTCAACATTTCTGCAACGGCCCGCGTTGAAATCGTCGCTCCGGTGATGCCGTCAACTTGCCAGGGATGCTGTTTCTCACCCGCTTTGACGAACTCAATCCTGTTGGCCAGTTCGGTCCCCTGCTGGTTCAATCGCACATCCAACTTTTCAAAATTGGTCAGGAAGTTAGCGTCTTTCTCAATGCGGTCGCCCAAGCCTGGAGTCTCACGGCTTTCCAAGACGCGGATCCCAATCACTGCCTCGGCAGCAAATGAGTAGGCATACAACAAACGAATCACGTCCTGGTAACCCATCCCTTGGGCCGCGATCGCCAAACCCACCAATTGACCTTCATCGTCGAATCCGGCAAACACAACTTCACTCTCTGCTGCGTCCGCCTGCGCCGGCTGGATTGTTTGGGTGGCGGCGTCAAATCGAAACGCTCGACTGGTGCTTGCTCCCGGCAAAATATCCAGAATCGCGCGCTGCCTTAATGCAATCCGGTTGCGCTGGATGATCGGTCGCGTGATTTCATAAACAGTCACGATGGCCAGCGCGCAAACAACTCCAACGCCCAACACCACACCATAGATCCGCACCGCGCCGTGGTTTTCCGATCCGCCCGGATGCTCTGATGTACGGGCGGTTTGCCGCAAATTGCTCACGCCGATCTGCCTCCCAATGATCCGTAAACGCGCGGCTGAATCCAATTGTCGATATGTGGCGAAGCGGCGTTGCCAATCAAGATGGCGTACATGACTCCTTCTGGCATCCCGCCCCAAACTCGGATCAGTACCACCAACAAACCGATCAGCACGCCATAGACGACACAGCCCAAATGAGTCATCGGGGATGCCACCATGTCGGTGGCCATGAAAACCGCCCCCAACATCAAGCCGCCGGAGAACAACATGAAGAGCGGCCCGGCGTAGCGGCTGGGATCAATCAGATGCAGAATTCCGCTGCAAACAGCAACGGTGGCCAGAATCGCGAGCGGAATCCGCCAACTCATCATGCGGCGAGCCACCAAATAGATGCCGCCAACCAAAATCAACAGCGCGCACGTCTCGCCGGTTGATCCCGCTGTGGAACCCATCAACAGGTCGCTTGCTTCCGCCGGTAGCCCATTGAATTTCCAATCCGCAAGCGGTGTGGCCGCCGAGACGCCATCGTAAGTGGGCTTGGTCAGCGGCAACGCCAATGTTGACGGCGGCAAAGAGGCATAGCGACCGCCGCCCAGGTCAGGCCAACTGGTCATTGCGGCCGGGAACGCGGCCTGCAGAATTGCGCGGCCGACCAGCGCCGGGTTGAAGGCGTTGTAACCCAGCCCGCCAAAGAGAAACTTTCCCAAACCGACCCCGATCACTCCGCCGGCGGCGACCATCCACAGCGGCAGACTGGGCGGCAACACCAACCCGTACAGCATTCCGGTAATCACGACCGACCAGTCGCCGACGGTCGTCGCTTTGCCATTAACTCGGCACAGCAGGTGTTCGGTCAATGTGCAGGAGGCGACCGCAGTGATCAGCACCAACAGCGCCGCCAATCCAAAGGCGTAGACGGCATAGCCGCACACCGGCAACAACGCCAACACCACGTTGAACATGATCGAATCAACACTCGAGGCGGCCGCGATGTGCGGCGAGCTGCGAATCGTCAATGTTTTCGCTGACTGCGTCATCCGGCCGCCCTCGCTTTGCGGACAGCGGATTTGGCGACCCGAAACTTCTGCACCAATGGAATATGAGACGGACAGACAAACGTGCAGCAACCGCACTCGAAACAATCCATCAAGTGAAACTCGCCGGCCATCTCTTGATGTCGCCCCAGATTTGCCAGCAGTCCAAGTTGCGACGGATTCAAAAACAGTGGACATGCATCAACGCAGTAGCCGCAGCGAATGCAGGGATACTCGTGCCGCGACGTCATCGCTCCTGTCTCACGCTTTGTGAAAGCGATCACGCCGGTGGAACCTTTTGTGATCGCAATGTCCAAACTGGAGACGGCGCTGCCCATCATCGGACCACCCATTACCACGGTGGAAATATCTTCCTCAGTGCCAACCGTTTCCAGGATGAACCGCAACGTGGTGCCAATCGGGATTCGGTAGTTGCCTTTTTTCTTAATGCCGGGTCCGCCGACCGTAATCACACGTTCCTGCAAGCCCATCCCCTGTGGCAGCAGCTTTCCAAGCTCTGCGGTCGAGCCCACGTTGATGCAAATTGCATTCACATCCAGCGGCAGGCCACCGGAGGGAACCTGGCGGCCCAGCACGGCGGTGATCAACATTTTTTCCGCGCCCTGGGGATACTTCACAGGCAGCACTTCCAGCGAAATCGGTGCTCCCTCCGGAATGGCGGCCCGCAGCGTGTCAGCAGCATCGGGCTTATTGGCTTCGACCGCGATGATCGCCCGCTGGGCGCCGGTCGCGCGAAGGACAAAAGGAATCCCCTTGATCACGTCATCGGCATGCTCCAGCATCACACGGTGATCGGTCGTCAGGTAGGGCTCGCATTCGGCGCCGTTAACAATCACGGTGTCAACCTGCTTGCCTTCGGGAATCGTCAGTTTGGCGTGAGTCGGGAAGCCCGCGCCGCCCAGACCAACTACGCCGGCTGCTTGGATCGCGGCGATGATTTCTGCCGCGGATGCTGTCTCAACGTTGCAAGGCTTGCCTTGCAGAACTTCTTGCGTGGAAGCGGCGAACGGCTCGAGAAAAAACGCGGGTTGCATTTTGCCGTTGATGGCCGGCGAGGGAGCAATGCGGCGGATCACTCCCGTTGCCGGGGCATGAATCGCAACCGACATGAATCCATCCGGCTCGGCAATGCATTGCCCGCGGACCACTTCAGCGCCCTCGCCGACGATCGGCACCGCCGGCTTACCGATGTGCTGGGAAAGCGGCACGATCATCAATGGTGCAAAAGGGAATTGATGAAGCGGCAGCCCCTTGGTGTCATCTTTCGATTCAGGCGGATGGACACCGTGGGCGAAGGTCTTACCGCCAAACAGATCGATCAAGGCGGCGTTCATTGGTTGTACTTCTCGGCGCGGGCGATCAGTTTATCGATGCCTTTTTCGCTACGATCCTTGGGCAGTCCCGGATGAATGACACGGGCGGTGCAACGTTCAGCTGCTTTGACCAGATCCTTGTACGGACCGCCCAGCGGATTCTTGATCATCGCCTTTTTCTGGTCGTTGTAGACAAAGATATTGGAATTCAGATTGATGCACTCGTCGCACGACGTGCACTTGTCCGTGTCGATCCACGGCGCCATGTATTGGCCGTCCGTCGCTGCCGCACCATTGCTGGCGGCATCGGTTGTTTGAACATTCGGCGGCGGTTCGACAATTTCCTCCAGAGCTCCAGCTTCCCCGCCAATCAGTTGCATCAGGCCGTTGGCCAACTTGCCAGCCAACTCACGTTTGACATCGGCTTCAAGCTCGCCGCGATCGAATTGTTTTTCACCGACTCGAGCAATCGCACGCAACATGGTCCAGAAGTCTCGGCGGTCTTCGCAGGAGCGAACGATCGGTTCGGCAACCAGCAATCGCATCAACTGGCGATCTTGATCGACACTCCACACATACGGAAACAGGCCCTCACGATCATCATCCGAAAGCTGCAAGAATTCAGCCAGCGGTATCATCTGGTCATTCCAGGTTTCCGGCGGCGCGACGCGGAAGTGTTTGCGGAAGCGAATCTCTGTTGCGGCAAAATCCGCAAAGGTCATCGGCAGCTGCATCGTCTTCTCTCGACCGTTTTCCAGGTAATGCAAGCTGTACGCGGGCCAGTCGTCTTCGATCGCCGGGTTGCCTTCCAAATCAAAGCAGTCTTCGGGCGTCACGCCATTTTCAGGGTCGTAACGGAACAGCGGATAAGCCCGAGACTCAACGGCCAGCTTTGCTTGATGCGCGCTCATCTCATCACCGATCCCGTGTTCGGGTTGGCACGGCGTGTAGAGGTTAAAGAGGGCCGGGCGACGCGTTTTGAGGCCGGCGATGAAACCTTCGATCATATGATTGGGGTTGGCGATCGTGCTTTGCAGCACAAACGTCGTGCGGTGCGCCATGCCGATCAAGCCGATCTCCTTGCGAATTTCCTCTTTGCCGTGGATCGCTTTGCCGAATTGCGCCATATCGGAAATCTGGCCAAAGAAGCCTGACGTGCATGCCTGACCACCGGTGTTGGAATAAACCTGGGTGTCCAAGACCAGCACCTTGATCGGTTTGCCCGACATCAACGCGCGGGAAAGATTCTGGAAGCCGATGTCATACATGGCACCATCACCACCAATAGCGACCACCGGCGGACAGAGCTCCCATTCTTCGTCACTGAAATGCTGCCAGTTGAAATAGGTCAGTGAAGATTCGTCGATGGCGTTACCCGACAGTTCGCTTTCGGCCATGCGGACCACTTTGAAGCCGTCGGCCATTTTGCACATGTGTCCCTCGAAGACTCCCATCGCCATCGACGCGGCATCTTGGAACAGATGATTGGCCCACGGGAAGGGATACGGATTGAACGGGTAGGTACTGCCCCAAACGGAAGAACAGCCGGTTGCGTTCAGGATGCCGGCAGTTGCCCGTCCGCGACCTGTCGTCCCTTCGGTGTATTTCCAGCGGAGGGTTTTCAGTTTGCCGACAAGACCGGTCACGTGACGGAGCCAGTGTTGGTCTATCGGCTCGCCGCCACGTTCTTCTTCGATCCGCTCGGCGATTCCGGCCAGCGTGACGTCTTGGTTGCCGATGTCATCGATGATTCTTGCCATCGTTGCCGGATCACCAACGTCAATTTCGTGGACCAGTTTTTGTTGAATCTGGTGCTGTAAGCGGTCGATCAAGTCGGTCAACTTTGTCACATGACGCTCGACTCGCGGCTGCATCAATGCTTCCACCGCCGCGGTAAACAGATGCACGACACTCTTTTCGCCGCAGCCCAGACAGGCACCGTCGCCGCTGGCAAACGACGAATAATTGCGTTTGTCCAGCAAGATGGTTTCCAGTGCGCCGATGCCTTCTTCGATATCGTCGACGCGAATGTACTTCTCGGGCGTCGTCGGCAAGTCTCGCCAGAGGTCCCAATTTCTGCGTAGGCCTGCAATTGATTCCTGCGTTTGTTCGACGGTTCGCAAGGCATCGTCATCACAAACCTGCACACACTCCATGCATCCTTTGCAGGTGTAGGGGTTCACGGTGATGCTCAACAAGCCGCCTTCGCCCGCGGACTCTTGTTCCTTGAGCGTGAAATAGGGCCGTGAAAGTGCGAACTGGAATTCGCCCAACTGTTCGCGAAATAACTCGAATTCATGCTTCAACTGATCGCGATCGGAATCATCAAGATTGCTTTCGCGAATCGTTTTTCCAATCGCCTCTTGGATCATTCCCCTGACGTTGTCGCTTTCGCTGGCTGTAGTCAGCATGCCCCGCAAGTTTTGTTCGACTTTGCGAACCGCGGACGGCAGATGTTTCAAGTTAGCTTCCTGTTTGCGCACTCGACTGACCAGCGTATCAAACACCTGAGTGACTTCGTTGACCAGTCCCGGAATCGCCGTGTCGGGGCAGACGGTGTAGCATTTGCCGCAAGCCGTGCAGTTTTCCGCAATCCACTGGGGGTGCTGAAACCGGATGCCCGTCATGTCCCGGAACAGCGTGGTTACGGCCGGCATCGTCCCCAGCCCACTGAACGGATCGGTGATGTTGTCGTTGCCCATACCTCGCGCATAGAAGCTGCCGGTCTCTTCCCAGAAACGGTGGATGTCGGTGAGCGGCGATTTGCTTTGCGGCAGTGATTTCAGCAACACCGGCAAAGCTGGTTCTTGCGAAGCCCCGTTGCCGTTGGCCGACGGTAGTGAGATTTCACCATGAGACACCGGCTTGACTTCGTCGAAACCGCGTTTGACGACTGACAAGTTCTCTTGCACGACGCGCTCGCCCTTGCCGCCGAACTTGTGTTGCAGCTGGCTGTGGATCGCGTCGAGCAAACGTTGTTCGGAAAGTCCCGCTTGTTGGGCAACCGGCGAGGCGGCAAAAAAAGCACCTTGGAAAGCGATACCCTGCATTCGCAGTCGCAAGTCGGGATCGCTCGATTCTTCTCGCGCGATTTTGAAAGCGTCCAAGTAAAACAACTGGATATTTTTGTCGACGATGATGCGACGATACGGCTCGGGAATGCTCCGCCACACCGCGTCGGACGACGCATGGTCGCTTTGAATTATAAAGACGCCTCCTTCCTTTAGACCCGCCAGGGCGTTGGTGTGCTGAAACACATTCGGATCAGGTGACAGCACGACGTCGACGTAAAAGTATTCGCTATTGATGCGAATCGGCTCCGGTGCCGCTGACAGGTAGTACGTCGTCGGCTGTCCCTTCTTTTCTGATCCGTATTTTGGGTTTGCCTTGATGTGAAACCCCAGCAGATCGTACAAGGTCATGGCCAGGTTCTTGCCCGTCGTGATCGCGCCCCAACCACCGACCGAGTGCAAGCGGACGGTGATGCTGTCAGCGGGCATCAGGTTGGGATTCTCGCTGCCGCGGATGGCCAGCGAGCGAATGCCGGGATAACTGTCTTCGATGTTCTCCTGGTGGATCCGCTGCTTGGGACTGACCGGATTGTCACGCAGGAAATCGATCGACAGATAAAAGAATTTTCGCTGATCCCCGTCGGGCAGCATGTTCTCGATGGCGCCGATGATGCCTTCCGGTTGCAGGTCGCGACTGCCCATCCCAAAGGAACCGGAATACAAAGCGGGCATGTCGGAGATTTCCCGATAGGTTTCCAGATCTTTAAAGGGCAACTGCTGGCCCTCGCGACCATTCTCCAGGCAGCGGCTCATCGTCGAGCGAACTTCGCGCATGATCGGCAGTTCGACCGCCAACGGTTGGTCCAGCCGCTCCAGCACGGTGACCGCACGCTTTCCCTTCAACACCCGGCTGATCAGATCCGCCGGGAATGGCCGAAACATCAACAGGTTGACCACGCCGACTTTGATGCCCCGCGTCTGCCGCAGATAATCGGCAACGACTTCGGCATTGGGGATCACGCTGCCTTGGCCCAAAATCAAGTAGTCGGCGTCTTCAACGCGGTAGGTCATCACTCGCTGGTAGCGTCTGCCCGTCAATGCGGCAAACTCTTCAAAAGCGATCTCCGTCAACTCGGGCAAGTGATCGAAGAAATAGGGTCGCTGCGCCGCGACGCTTTGCATGTAAGCGTCCTGGTTCTGCACCGATCCGATATTCAGCGGGCCATCCACATCCCACAGCTCAGGGATCCGCCTGCGAGTATCGCCGTAGATGATTCGCTGCGCCGGCGTGGGAGTCTGGATGATGTCGTCGGGACGGCCCAGGAACTCGGCAATCAATTCTCGCTCGGGTACCTGAATCGATTCGATCAAGTGCGTTGTTAAGAACCCATCCTGTGCGATCGCACCTGGTGTAAGTGCCAATTCGGCAATCCGGTGTGCGATAATGTTCAGATCCGCTGCGGACTGGGCGTCCTTGGCAAACATCTGAAAGAAACCGGTATCGTCCATGCAGTGATAATCATCATGACCGGCATGCACGTTCAACGTGGCTTTCGTCATCGCGCGCGCACCGATGTTCAGCACGTACGTCAATCGTTTGCCGACAGCCGCATACAGCGATTCGTGCATGTACGCGATGCCTTGCCCGGACGAAAAATTACTGGCCCTCATTCCAGTCATCGATAAGCCGGCGGTCACAGCGGCAGCCGCATGCTCGCCTTCGGGCTCAATGAAAATCAGGGGCCGGCCCGAAATGTTGACGTGTCCCTTGGCCGCTGCCTCAGCCCAATACTCGCCCATCTGCGTCGAGGGGGTGATCGGATAGGCTCCGGCGGCATCGGTGCCCTCCCGCTCGCACATCGTGACCGCGGTATTGCCGTCGACCGCAGCACGTTTTCCGGGATATTTGAACTGCTGATTTGTCATGGGCTGATCCAGGATACCGCCGTAAAACTCTTGGTGGGGGGAAGTCAACGGACTTCCCCAAATGTTCTGACTGACAACCTTTTTAGTCGAAGTCGGAAGACTTCCCAAATTGGTCCGATTGTCGCAATCCAGTGCTGGGCTAGCGCTTCATCCAGAATAGATCATAGACTCATCCGCTGAGAATTGGCCCACAGATTTTGCCGCAGGAACCGGACGTAAACCCGTGCCTGATCTCGCTGGGGCCGATTGTTGATCTGAACGGAGCACCAGAAGCTGTTCCGAGACCCGTTACGTTACCAGATGTCAGGTCAACAAAAAGCGCTTAATGCACCTACCGGCCAACTAAGACGCCTACCAGCGAACTAAGGGGACCCTCTGCACGCTAGGTGGCGGCGTCAAAGATCTCGGCTTGACGGACGACTTTTTTGGCTGCGGCCCCTTTGACGATTTCTCCATCCTGATTGATCCAGACGATCGCACCGGTGGGGCAACGCTGGATCGGCTGTTCAGTGAGCGGCTTTTTCTGATAATCGATCACCGGCAAGCCGTTTTTCATTTCGATTTGCCCCGGCGCATCCATCGCACAACGCCCGCACGCGGTGCAAGCGACTTCGCACTCCTCCAGGACCCCGTCACCTTCGGCTAACGAGGAGCATGCAACCCACAACCGATGACTGATCGGGTGCAGCGAAAACAAGTCTTTGGGGCAGGCCTCGACGCAGTCCCCGCATGCGGTACAGCGATCTTCGTCCACAACCGGCAATTGGTGCGCATCCATCTGGATGGCGTCAAAGTCGCAGGCCACGTCACAGTCGCCCAAACCGAGGCAGCCCCAGAAACAAGCTTTGCCACCGCCGGCAACCAAGGCGGCCGCGGCGCAGGTTTGATGACCCTGATAATGAGCTTGATGGCGGGCCACATTGTTGCCGCCCGCGCACGCCAGACGCGCCACGCGTTTCTCCTCAGAGCCAACGTCGACGCCCAGATAGGAAGCAATGCGGGCATGCTCGGCGGGCTCACTGACGGTGCACTTGCCTGGCCGCGTCTCGCCGCCGACCAAGGCTTCGGCAAACGCGCGGCAGCCCGGGTACCCACATGCTCCGCAATTGGTGTGCGGCAACATCGCTTCGACGATTTCGATACGCGGGTCTTCCTGAACGTGCAGCCAACGGTCCGCCAACACCAACAGCGATGCCAGCACCAACGTGAGAGCAATGATCGACAGGAGTGCGGTGAGAAAGACCATGAGTACGTGACGCGACAGGGGATTCCCTTAGTGTAGCTACTCCGGTGCCCGGTGCCGGAATGGGCCGACGAATCCGAAATTTGAAATCCGAAAGTTGAGATTTGAGATTTGAGATTTGAGATCAAAAACTTGGAACCTGAAACCGCCTACGTTGCCGTCCAATACCGGAACGCCCGCATGGTTTGCCGGGCGGCTTCCTGTGGGTCGGGCCAGGGGAACGCTTCGGCGCACAAGTAGCCTTGGTAATCGATTGCCCGAAGTGCCGCGATGATCGGCCCGAACTGCATGTGGCCGTTGCCCACCGGGCGGCGATTGCTGTCGACAAAGTGAATGTGACCAACCCACTTTGCACCCGTCAGCAAGGCGTCCGAGATGCTGGTTTCTTCGATGTTCATGTGGAACAAATCACATAACAGGCGTACGTTCTCCGTGGCGAGTGACTCGAGCAATTCGACGCCGTCGGCCACCGTGCAACACTGACGCGTTTCATACCGATTGAGCGGTTCATAGATCAGCGGCACGTTGTATTGGGCTGCATGCGCGCCACCGTCCTCGAGTGCTTCCGCCAGGTAGCGGCGCGCCGAATCGTCGGTGTGCCCACTGGGACCCTGCATCGATCCAATGATCGCCGAGGCGCCAAACGGACCCGCCATATCGATGATGCTGCGAACAAACTCGCGAGCCTCTTGTCGTCGTCCGGCGTCGGGGTCGGCTAGCTGCAAACGATGCTTGACCCAGCCCGCCCCGGTGCCCAATGCCGCCAATTGGATGCCCGCCTTGTCAAGCATCGTGCCCAACTGGGCGGCATCGATTGCTTCGCTGCCGGGGGCAAAGATCTCGACGGCGTCGTAACCGAGCTCAGCGGCGAAGTTGATCGATTCCTCCAGAGAGTCCCAGAGCACAAACGGTCCGCCGCGGGCTTCTTCGACCAGACTAATGGTGATGCAAGATTTCATTTTGGGGCCTACGGATTAGTCGTTGTTCTCGGGTCGGCCTTCGACGTAGACCCAGTTGTGAATCGGTTTGAGGATCTCCTGGACTTCGGCGACCAAGACTTCGTCCATCGGTTCCTCCAGCCAATCGCACCATTGCGAGACACGGTCGGGATTGGCCGATCCGGTGACGCAACTGGCAAAGTCTTTGTGGGCTACCGAGTACTGTAAGGCGAGTTTGGCGATGTCGGTTCCCTGTGCCTGGCAATGAGCCGCAGCCTTGGCGGCGACCTCGCGAACCTGGGCAGTCGCCTTGTGCCACTGGGGCAGTGGTGCGCTGGTCAACAGGCGTGCGGAAAACGGTGCGGCGTTGATCAAGCCGACCCCCTTTGCCTGGCAAGGTTCGATCAGCGCGAGCGCCATGTCGTTTTGCAGCGTGTAATGGTTGTAGGTCAGCACAACATCCAAGTCGGCCCGCTGCAGCATCTCCAAAAAGATTTTCATCGGATAGCCACTGACACCGATGAATCGGACTTTGCCTTTATCGACTTCCTGCTTAAGTGCGGGAATCGTTTCGTCAACGATTTGGTTCAGATCGACAAACTCGATGTCATGACAAAAGACAATGTCCAAATATTCCAGCCGCATCCGTTCCAGCGAAATATCGATGCTTTCGTTAACGCGCCTGGCACTGAAGTCAAAGTGTTGCGGTGCGTAGCGGCCGAGTTTGGTGCTCAGAATGTAGGACTCCCGCGGGATCTCGGGCAACACCCGGCCCAGCATCACTTCACTCATCCCGCGGCCGTAATAGGCGGCGGTGTCGATGTAATTCATGCCGCGATCGAGGGCGACCTGAACGCAGCGAAGGGCTTCCGGGATATCGATCGGCCGGAATTCGGCGCCGATCGACGAGGCACCGAAACCAAGGACGGACAATTCGAGACCGGTGTTTCCAAGCGGACGTTTTTCCATGACGGCTTAGCGGAGAGAGGATTGATGACGGGTCGCGGCAACGGCAACAACGTACCAGAATCCTCGTCAAAGACAGCCCGGCAGCCGCGGGAACCATCGCTGTGAGCCGTGAATTGATATGACCCGAAAGTCAACGGCGCAACCGCGTCGTCGTTTGGTATCGCGTCGGGCTGAGAAACGGATTCGGCACTCTTATCAGCCGAAGTGCGTTAGCACCCCGTTATTGCGGCACAACACGAACAAACCGTCCACTAGTGCTCAAGCGGTTAAGGAAACCGCTATTCATGCCGTTCTGACCGAACCGTAGCGGTGTCCAATTAGGAGCCGAGTTCGACGTCGATCTTGGCTTCGTCGGCGGCTTCGCGGAGCTTCAGCAATGCTCGCGCTTCCAGCTGGCGAATCCGCTCTTTGGTCACGCCCATTTCTTCACCGACCTGTTTCAGCGTCAGCGGTTCGTTGCCGCGACCCAAGCCAAAGCGAGCGGTGATGATCTTTTGCTCGCGTTCGTCCAGGCGGTTCAAGATTTTGGACAACTCACGCTGCCGGGACCGTTGCACCGTTTCTTCGACATAGGGATCGAGCCGATCGTCCTGTCGCGCCAAGAAAAGTTCTTCCGTGGTCGTGCGAAAGCGGTCCTTATGCTTGAACTCGCTGGGAATCGTGCGTGCGAAGTTCTTCATGATCGCCCAGGACGCGTAGGTGCTGAACTTGTTGCCGCGCGAATAGTCAAATTTCTCGACCGCGCGAATCAGCGACATGTTGCCGTCACTGACCAGGGCAAAGAAATCGTCCGTGCTGGCGACGTGGCGTTTGGCGATCGAGACGACCAACCGCAAGTTACTTTGCACAATCTTGTTCTTAACGCGGACAGCGTCTTCGTACAAAGCGTCGATTTGATCCATGATCGCCGTCTTGGATCCTTGCGTGCTCGTCAAGGACTCACGCAATCGACTGGCCTTGTGTTTCAGGTAGTTCATCTTGCGGAACAAATGATACTCCTGCTCGCGCGTCAGCAGGGGCACATCGTAGAGAGCCGCCAGATAACTGGGCAGCCCGCTGGGCACACGAACTTTACGCGGCGACTTGGCCGGCTCCGGTAAGGCGCCAAGAAATTCCTCTTCGCGACTGCTGTGCTCGAAATCTTCGTTGTAGATGTAGTCCAGAGGCAACTCCATCACGCGCTGCATCCGCATGTCCAGCAGAATTCGCTGAATACTGGTCCGCGTTCGCTTGAAACGTTTGCACAGTTGCGCGACGGTCGCGCCGTGCATATACAGCTTGAAAATGGACCGCTTGTCGTCCTCGCTCAGAGCACCCCGATGATTGGGGAAGATCGCCAGTTTTTGATTATCCGCATCAAAATTCTTGAGCGTGTAGCGAACCGTTTCGGGGCTACGATTCATTTGATCGGCAAGCTGGCGAGTAACTTCTGAGAGACTCGCGCCGCCTTCGACCAATTGCCTGGCCCGCTCAATCATCTCGCTTTTTTCATCATCGCTTAGCTGGCTGAACCGTTCGCCACGTCGAACCTTGTCCCGGTTATCAGCGATGAAGTTCTCCACACTGGAGTGAAGAAAGCCAACACGCTTGCGTCCACCAAAGAGCAGACGCCGGCTGACCAAGCCCGTTTCACGCCAGCGGCTGATGGTTTTCGTTGACACGTTGAACATCTTGCTCAACTCATCGACCGTGTGGACTTGTTCGCCAACGTCGTCGACCGCTAGATCCGCTGAATCACTGAGGTCTTCGATCAACAGCCGCAGGTCGTGCTTCAAATCGGGCGAAGCAATGCTGTGACGGCTCGGTTTTTCCGGCCGATAATTGGTGATGCGAAAACAAAGATAATCGAACGCGTAAGGTCGATCGGCTTCAATTTCAGCATACAGTTTTTCTGCAAGACCAGCCTGCTCTACTTTTTTCGCTTTAGGTGCGAATCGAGTGAGTTGGTCGCGTAATTCCTTAATTTTCGAGTCGCGATAATCTTCGTGCATCGCCATCTACTCCCAGTGCTGGCACACAAGTCCGATTGAATTCCCTGCGACCCCGGCGGGTCGCTCGGCTTGGTACCGGGTTGCCCGGGTAATCGCCCCATCCGATGAGCGAGTCTCCACTTTTTGCCACAATCCTCCTCCCACCCACGATCACAAGGACCGTCGTTTGGAGCTTGTGGCAACCCGACGACTCCTTGCCGCCGAGCTGTGTTGGTACTACGCATCTACTAAACACGTTGTTCCACCAATAGGACCGGGAGGAACACCTCCAAGTTCGCCAATTGCGGAACATTCTTTCGTGTCTCATACCTTGAATTCAAGCGAATTCGCAGTAGTCAGACTCTTTCGCCACCATTCTGGCAGAGCCCCATTGGTGATGACCATTACTGGGAATACGGGGCCAAAACGGACGAATCCGTGGCGATAATTCTCGAGAATCATCGCTAAACCGTTGTCAGCAATAGACTTCAGTATCATTTCCAGTCCGTCATTTGATTCGCAAGCTAACCCAAAAGTCCATTTCAATTGTAAAAATTTCCATTTTTTGCACACTTCGGTGTCTCGGAATGAGACACAGTGTCACTCTCGGTTCCATCGATGTGATTTGGGTGCCCGACAGCGTGAATAATTCCGACTGCCAAAAAAATGAGGAGAATTCGGGAAGTGCGGTCGATGGTGCCTGGAACTGCCAGTGATTTGAACTGAACCGTGTTCGCCAGCCAGGTCGATTAAAGGAGCACCCTTGTTCTCCAACTTAACAAACGCATTCTGCTGCCGATTGTGCTCATGTTTTTCCTGCGCTTTGCCATGCCACCCCTCGATTCCGCTACCGCACGATCATTTCTCGGCGCGTTTTTGGTCGCCTGCTTGATGACAAACAGTGCCTGGGCCGACCAGGGCGAAGCAGTCCAGCTGGTACCGAGAGCTGATCAGAACCTGATGCGTGTGCGCATCGAATTGGACGTCAAGGGGAACGTGAATGTTCCCGACAATCCGTTGGTTTCTCGGCAAAGCGAGTTAACGCTGCCGATCAAAAGCGATGCTACCTTTGATTATGAAGAGCGCTATCTGCGGCCCCCACAAGTCGATCCGCGATCAGAAGTTCCCACGGTGGAACGTTACTACCACAAGGCCAGCAGTTCCAGCCAGCTGAATCGGAACGAATCGACGCTCCAGCTTCGCGATTCGGTGCGGCATGTGCACGTTCGTCGGGACTCGCTTCCGGAAACGATCTACGCCGTGGATGACTACTTTAGCGGTGACGAACTTGCATTGTTGCGAATCCCGGTCTCCAGCGCTGCAGTCGATCAGTTGTTGCCCGTTGAAGCGGTCAAGGTCGGCGACAAATACCGACCGCCCCATGAAGCGATCGTTGCTTTGCTGAATCTGTCAGCGGTGATCGGCAGCGACATGGAATTGGAAGTCGTTTCGATTGACCCCAGGCATGTCAAAATGACGTTGCGCGGCAAGGTCGATGGATCCGTGGAAGGTGTTCCCACGGTGATCCGATCGATCGGGAAGATGGTTTTTGACCGTCAGCTTGGCACCACCATCTGGTTAGCGATCGCACTTCATGAGACTCGAGAGATTGGCAAGGCGGAACCGGGATTCGATGTTGCGGCCACGATCAAAATGCTTCGTCGGCCGCTGTCGGAAACGATCGCACTTGCAGCAACGCCGCCCAAGTTGGACAGCGGCAGGCCAATCCCCGAGGAGCGAATATTCGTCGACTTGCAGAGCAAGCAGGTGGGCGTTGGCGTGCTGCTTGATCGCCGCTGGAAAATGATGACGGACGTGCCCGGATCGACGGTCTTGCGAATGATCGACACGGATCGCAGCATTGCGCAGTGCAACCTCAGGCCGCTTGCCAAGCTGGAGCCTGGAAAACAGCTGACGCTGGAAGCTTTTCAACAAGATTCACGGCGAACATTGGGCGAGCAGTTCTCTGAATTCGTCGAAGCCGAACAGCGGGTCAGCGCGACGGGCTTGAGAGTCCTCCGCGTGGTGGCTCAGGGAGCCGTGGAAGGGGTGCCGATTCAGTGGACAATCCTGCATTTTTCCGATGATTCCGGCCGCCGGGTGCTGGCGACTTTTACCATGAGTGCTGACAGCGTGGAAACCTTTGCGGGGGCGGACGTGCAATTTGCCGACTCGCTGCGTTTGCTGCCAACCGCTTCGGGTTCGCTGGAAACGGCCGGCACGCATTCGGCAAGCTCCCCGGCCGCAACCGTGGCAGCGGCAAGAAACTCGGGCGCGGGGTCAGAAGAGCGAGTACAATCGGCTAGTGACCTGCGGTAGACCATCCATACATTACAAATCGTCATTACCACCAGCGAAACAAAAATCATGTCGGCAACCAGACTGGCCGCTCGAACAGCCTTTGCATGGGCCATCTTGTTGTCCTGTGCCGTCCATGGCGTGGCTCAAGAGGCAGTGAAAAAAGATGCGTCGTCTCAGGAACAGACGGAGTTTGCGCCCGGCGTGGTAACGGTGATTCCCCCATCGATTGATCCGAAAGAAACATTTGATGGTCCGCTGACGCTGCAAACGTTTCTGGACGCCCATCCGGAAATCGTCTGGAACAGCAACACTTTTCCGGATAACGCGCCGCATTTTGATCCGCGCACGCGAACTTTGGTGGAGATGGCCAAGCAAGTCATTCTCCGCCGCGAAGTGCATTGCCTGGAGTTTTCTTTCAAACCGCTTCGCCAGATCTATATCGACATTCCACGCGGCGATGGACGATTGCAGCGAAAACTGGTTTGGTACATGGTTTATCGCGTCCGCTACCGTGGCGGTGATTTGCGGCCGGCCGCCGAGAGGATCGGCGATGCACCGGTGTACCGGCGGATCGAGGCGATCAGCTATGCTTCACGACGGTTCTTTCCCATGCTGGTGCTCAGCAATCACGTGACCGGCAAAGAATACTTGGACACAATCGTGCCGTCCGCAAAAGGGGTGATCGCAAATCGCGAACAAATCACCGCACCGCTTCACAACAGCATCGAGTTCACGCGGGTCAAGATTCCCCGCAGTAGCGATCCTTCGGCGCCGGGAGTCTGGGGGTTGGCCACCTGGGTGGACGTTGATCCGCGACTCGATTTTGTGTCCGTCGATGTTTCCGGACTGACCAACGCTTTCCAGCAGGACGGCGAAGGCGACTCGGCAGCGTATCGTCGAAAAGCGCTGCAATTGAATTTTTACCGGCCGGGAGACGCGGTTCGGCAAACTGAGGACAAAATTCGCTTCGGCGTTCCGGCGTTCGAGGATAAAGAACAGCAGCAATACATCCTGCAGCAGTACGGCCTGAGCGAACGACTCGATTATCGCTGGATCTTTCGACCAACCACCTGAAGCGATAAGATCAGGGTTAACAAAACCTTTCGCGGCTGACTCGCACCGACGGGCCAGCCGTTTTTTATGTTCATTTGGATCACGTCCCGGGAACCAACAAGCCGCCTGCGGCCCCTGTTTTGCACGATTGCTTGCTGCCTTCCCGGACTCTGCCAATTGAACCCGCGCTGAACTTCATCCGTCTTTGATGAAGGAACCCTGTTGCAAAGTTAGTCATGTTTGTTGATCGCGTCCAAATCGAATTGCAGGCCGGAAAAGGCGGAGATGGTTGCTGCAGTTTGCGACGAGAAAAGTACGTTCCCCGAGGCGGGCCCGACGGCGGGGACGGTGGACACGGCGCCAGCATCATTTTGGAAGCAAAGCTGGGTGTGAACAGCCTGGCCGCCTATGCCAATCGCAAGTTCTATCGTGCTGCCAAAGGACAGCCGGGACAGGGGTCACTGAAGCATGGCCGTAACGGTCGCGATGAGCGGTTGTATGTGCCGCCGGGAACGCAGGTCATTGATGTCGAGCAAGGATTTGTGATCAAGGATCTGAAGCTTCCCGGTGACGAAGTGGTCGTGGCCCGCGGAGGAAAAGGCGGCTATGGCAACGCCCATTTCAAGAGCAGCACCAACCGCACGCCGCGCGAATTCACACGTGGTGAACCGGGCGAATCGCGAACGGTCATCTTGGAATTGAAGTCAATCGCCGACGTCGGTCTGGTCGGCAAGCCAAACGCGGGCAAGAGCACTTTGCTTAGCCGGATCAGTAGTGCGCGACCGGAAATCGCGGAGTATCCCTTTACCACCAAACATCCGAATCTTGGCATCGTTGATGTCGATGCCGACCGATCATTCGTACTGGCGGATATTCCCGGATTGATTGAAGGCGCCAGCGAAGGTGTGGGACTGGGACATGAATTCCTCAGGCACGTTGAACGCGCGGGTTTGTTGGTGCACCTGGTGGAACCCTTTCCAGTCGATGGTAGTGACCCCGTCCAGAACTATCACGCCATCCGTAACGAACTAGCCGGCTACGATCCCCTGCTTGCTGAACGCGATGAAATCATTGTGGTCACCAAGTGCGAACTGCCCGGGGCTGAACAGGTTCGCGCAACATTGGCAGATTCTTGTGGCAAAGAAACTTTCCTGGTGAGTGCCGTGACGGGGCAAGGGCTAACCGACCTGGTCTCCACCATCATGTCGCGCGTCGAAAGGCGGCACAGCGAATTGATCGCCGCCGGGCAAGACGTCCCCATGCTACGCGCCAGCGATGAAACGACTGCGGAGAAGAAACGCGGCAAACGTTTGCCACCGCATTTAGTCGGACCGACAGCTAGACTGTCCAACGAGGTGCAAGCCAAGGATTACGTCGACGACGACAGTGCCGATCTCAAGGAGACATCGTGAGCGCCGCGTGTATCGTTGCCGCCGATGTGGGAAACTCGGCGCTAAAACTGTGCGTTCGCCGATCCGATCAACCTGGTCAAGATGACCATTCGCTGATCGATCATGCCATTTCGATAGCGGACGCATCCTGGCACGGTCAAGCAATTGAATGGGTCCAGGGACAGTTGGGTTGCCAAACAATGCATTGGCGAATTGCCAGCGTGCATCGATTTGCAGTCCACCGCTTGCAGCAAGCGATTTCTGACACGCATCCGAGTGCACGAATCGAACAACTGAGTCGGCACGATGTACCACTCAAGACACAAGTGCACGAACCCGATGTGTTGGGAATCGATCGCTTGTTAAGTGCGTTTGCCGCCAGCAACCGATTCTCGGTTCCGCTAATCGTGATCGACGCGGGATCAGCGGTCACCGTGGATCTTGTTTCCCACGATCGTGAATTCGTCGGTGGAGCGATTCTGCCGGGCCTTTCCTTACAGACACGTTCGCTGGCGACCGGCACCGACTCCTTACCACACGTCAATCGATGGAATGCAGACGATCCGCTTCCCTCACCAGGACAGAACACGGCCGACGCCATTCGCCTGGGTGTCCTGCTGGGGCTTGCTGGAGCTGTCGACCGAATCGTGGCCAGTTACCAGGAATTGCAGGCCGAGTCGCCACAAAATTGCCCCGTCGTCCTAACTGGGGGCGACGCCGCGACCTTATCCCCAATTTTGCGGTTTCCACATGAAATCGTGCCGAATTTGGTTTGTCGGGGACTGCTGGATTTGCCAAGATCTGGCGAACCGCAGATAACTTGAACGGCCGCGACAAAAATAACGGTGCCCCCACCTAAGTTCGATTTGGGTACAGCCGTTATTAAGATACGTTATGGCTGTGCCGATTTGCCGGCAATCACGTAGCACTAGAGAATCTCGCCTTTCGATGCCAGCGACCAAGATTTCCGAACTCCTGCCGATCCCAGATGGGGCGAAAACGCCGCACGCCTACCAGGTGTTTGGGCTGGAGGGCGGCGAACAGGATAGAGAAAAGATTAAGTCGGCGGTTGCGGAAATCTATCGGCGGCTAAAAGATGCGAAGGCCGATACCGATCCGGCACTGTGGCGGAAAGCGGCGAAGTTAGTCGAAAAGGCGCGAGGCATCCTCAGCGATCCCAAAAAACGTGCGGCCCTGGATGCAAGATTCGGCGTGATCCAATTTGATGATGTCGCAGACAACGACGCGCCGGCAGCGGATCCTTTAGCCGGCATCCTGCCCGCCAGTGATCCGCTCGCCGTTTCCAATGATCCACTTGCCGCCGTTGTCCCCAGTGGCAACCCGATGGCGGTCGGCGTGTTGGCGCAGCCGGGCGCCGGGATGGCTCCGGTTGGTGTGGCACCAACCGCACCCGATCCGATGATGCCACCAAGC
This sequence comes from Pirellulaceae bacterium, assembly GCA_041623895.1. Taxonomy (GTDB): domain Bacteria; phylum Planctomycetota; class Planctomycetia; order Pirellulales; family Pirellulaceae; genus JBFJVZ01. The sequence goes on from JBFJVZ010000046.1 coordinate 21,322, forward strand.
CTGGCCGATGAGCGGCAATTGGGCGGCACCGCGGTTCAGTCGTTGCCAGTGGCAGCAGCGACTACGGCTCCGAGCGCGTCCGATGGTCATCCCGTTGTGTTGAAGGCCAAGAAGTCAACTCGGCGGCGACGAAAAGCTGTCTTGGGAACGCTGATGTTTGGGATCTTCATGCTGGGCATGTTTGGCATTATCGCTGCGCTGCTGTACTTCTTCGTTGCCGGCCCGGGACATCTTTCCGTAACAAGCAAAGACGGCCAACTCTCGATCAGCACCTCGCCGCAAGAGCAACCACCGACCCCAATATACGACCCACTGCCTGGCCGGCCCATCTCGGCGCCCGTCAATAACGATCCTGTCTTGGGTCGTGTGCCCAAAGGTCCGGCAAGGCCAGCTGGCTCACTGGCTGACGCCAATCCGATGGCGAATCCAAACGGCACTTCGCAGACCGGTGAAGTTACCATCCCGCCGATGCAGTCGACGCCCCAAACCTCGCCAGTACAGCCCGAGCCAACACAGACGGAGCCTCCATCCCAGCCGGACACAACCACCAACCCGGACACACCCGCGGAGACTGAACCGGATCCCGAAATGACTCCGGAAAACATGACTCCGGAAAACATGAAGCCGGAGAATCCCAGTTCGGAGGTATTGCCGGTAACGCCAGGTCAGCAGGAGAGCCCGCCGACGGAAATGACTGACGACATGATTGCGGTCGCAAACGCCGCGATCGCCAACGTCGAACAGCTGATCCAACAAGCTGACTGGGAACAGATGAAACCGGCCGCCAGCAAAGTTACCGAGATGACGTTGTCCGACCAGCAACGTGAATATGCGGATGCCCTCTATCACTTGGCGGACCTGGCAACCTTTTATCGAGGTGGAATCGTCAAAGGCATCGGAACGCTGCAAACGGCATCGACCTTTGATATCGCCGAAGGCGTTTCTGTGCTGGTCGTGGAAACGACGCGGGAAGGGCTGACGATTCGCCGCGGTGCACGAAATAAGGACTACACGGTGGATAACATGCCGTTCAGCCTCGCAGAAACGCTGTGCTCGTTCGCCTTATCGCCCGACAAACCCGACAACATTGCCGCCCGCTCTTGCTTTCAATCGATCGCGCCGCAGTCAAGTGCTGATTATCGCAAAGACGCACTCACTTGGCTTGAATTCGTCAACCAGGACGTCGAAGGCGTCGACACCAAGAAAGTTGCCGAGGCGATCAAGAAACTGTTTCCTGATTGACACCGCTGTTGGCCTTGTCGCCTATAGTATTAACAGTTTCTTTGCTCCCCTTTCTCTTTGGCATCCTGCCGCCTCCGATGACGCTTCTGCGCGATAGCATCGACACGCTTAGCAGCCTAATCGCTTTTGATTCAGTCAGCTCCAACAGCAATCAGGCAATCTCCCAGTGGGTAAGTGATTATCTTGCCTCTCTTGGCTTCACGATCGAAGAGTCGGAGTACCGCGACGAGCAGCAGACACCGAAAATCAACATCGTGGCGCGGCGAGCCCCGGCGGCTGGCTCCGATCAAGGCGGGCTGGCGTATTTTTGTCACACCGATGTTGTCCCGGCGGTAGGCTGGACCGGTCCGGACGGTGATCCGTTTAAAGCTGTTGTCCAGCACGATCGCATCTATGGTCGCGGATCGTGTGACATGAAAGGTTCGCTGGTTGCCATGATGGCGGCCGCGTCACAGATTTCAGCCGCTCAGCAATCCGCGCCCCTGTGGATCGTCTGTACGGCCGATGAGGAACTTGCCTTTGAGGGTGCCAAGCATCTGGTCGCCGAATCGGACGCTTATCAGCAGATCGTCGCTGCGCAGCCGGTCAGCATCATCGGTGAACCAACACGTTTGAGTGTGGTTCATGCTCATAAAGGGATCACTGGATTCCAAATCTTCAGTCACGGTCGTGCCGCGCACAGCAGCAGCGCCGACGGCATCAATGCCAATGAAGCAATGGTGCCGATGCTGCAAAAATTACTGGAGCTGAACGAACGAACGCGACGTGATCAAAGTTACCAGGACGAACGCTTCGATCCGCCCATCTTGTCGTGGAATTTTGGCGTCAGTGACCACTCTGCGGCCGTCAACATCACGCCCGAGCGAAGTACCGCTTGGGTCAGCTTGCGATCGATGCCGGGAATCCTGGGTGAAGACTTGATCGAGGAAGCAAGGCAAACGGCCCAGACACTGGGGCTGGAGTTCAAGCGGTTTCGCGGTGGTGGGCCCGTTTGGATTGATCCCGATGCGGCTTGGATTCAACAGATGTGTGAAATAGCGGGCGGTCAGCCGCAGACGGTTTGCTATGGAACCGACGGCGGCGAGTTTTCGGAACTAGAGAAACGGCTCGTGATCGGCCCCGGCGATATCGCGCAAGCGCACACCACCGACGAGTGGATCGAAATCGAGCAGTTGGAGAAAGGCATCCAGCTGTACCGCCAGGCGATCAACAAGTGGTGCTAACCGTTCTCAAAACAGGCGGTTCATCCCGTTCAGCGCGGCGACGCGGTAGGCTTCGGCCATCGTCGGATAGTTGAACGTTGTCTCGGTAAAGTATTCGATCGTATTGTGGCCTTGGGGTTGGTGCATGATTGCTTGTCCAATGTGCACGATCTCGGAGGCGTTCGCCCCAAAGCAATGCACACCCAAAATTTCCAGCGTGTCACGATGAAACAGCAGCTTTAACATGCCTGTCGTCCGACCTGTGATTTGAGCGCGCGCCAGGCTTTTGAATTGGCTCTGGCCGACTTCGTAAGGAACGCAGGCGGCGGTTAGTTCTCGTTCAGTTTTGCCCACGCTGCTGATTTCAGGGCTCGTATAGATGCCCGTGGGGATGTCATGGATGCGCAAGTCGCCATCGCACTGGCCAAGCATGTGCATCGAAGCGGCACGGCCCTGCGTGTAGGCGGCACTGGCCAACGACGGATAACCGATCACGTCACCGACGGCGTATATGTTTGGCCGCGCCGTTTGAAACTGACCGTCGACTTCCAGTTGCCCGCGACTGTTGGGTTCCAAGCCGACGTTCTCCAGACCCAGGTCTTCGGTATTGCCGGAGCGACCGTTGGCCCACAGCAGTGCATTAGTTTTCAGTTGTTTGCCGCTCTTCAGACTCAGGATCACGCCGTCATCCGCTCCGTCAATCGTATTCATCGATTCGTTGTGACGGATGATCACACCCTGGTCACGCAAGTGATACGACAACGCGTCGATGATCTCGTCATCAAGAAACTCCAACAGCTTGCTGCGCGTGTTGACAAGATTGACCTTGATACCCAGATTGCGAAACATCGATGCGTATTCGGTACCGATCACGCCCGCGCCATAGACGGTGATCGAGTTCGGCTTTTCTGCCATCGCTAAGACCGTGTCGCTGTCAAAGATCCGGGGGTGATCAAAATCAACATCCGGTGGTCGGTATGGCCGGCTACCGGTGGCGATCACGAAATTTTTTGCACGAACGGGTTCACAGTCGTCAATGGCCAGCGTGTGATCGTCAACGAAACTGGCCGTGCCTCGATAGATATCGACGTCGTTGCGATCGTAAAACGACTGCCGCATCGTCACCTGCTTGGAAATGATCGCCTGGGTCCCGCGGCGGAGTTGATCCAGCGTCGGGCTGGCGTTGATACCCATTTCGCGAAAAACCGGATTTCGCAGCGCGTTCATGGTCGCAGTGATCGCGTAGCGGAGCGCTTTGCTGGGAATCGTGCCCCAATGGGTACAACCACCGCCAATTTGCGGGTATCTTTCGGCGACGGCCACGCGCCAACCCCCTTTGGCGGCCTGCATGGCGGCGCCTTCGCCTCCCGGACCGGTACCAATCACGAACAGGTCATAGTCATAATTTGAGTCGTTCATGCTGGCTCACTCTGGTGTGCGACAATTCAGGAAATGGTTTTAAGATGTTGATCGCTTGCGTCCAATCCGACGTTACCTTTGCGGATGTTACCGCAAACCTCGATAGGAGCCTAAGGTGGATCGCCGAAGCCGGTGATCGCGGGGCCGATTTGGTCGTCATGCCCGAATGCATGCTTAGCGGATACGCCTTTGAGAGCCGAGAGCAAGCATTGCCCCACGCTTTGCCGATCGACAGCGAGGTATTCGCCCAGATTGCCCAGGCGGCGGCCCAGCACGATCTGCTGGTGACTCTGGGGTTCCTGGAGAAAAACGGTGAGAAGCTGCACAATTCAGCGGCCCTGATTGGACCTGACGGCGTGATCGGTCAATATCGCAAAGTCCATCTGCCGCACTTGGGAATTGATCGCTTCGTTGACCGAGGCGATATTCCTTATCAACCGATCACCTCCGGTGACGTCAGAATTGGCTTGGCGATTTGTTACGACAGCTCGTTTCCTGAACCGATGCGGGTTCTGGCCCTAAACGGTGCCGACGTGATCGCTTTGGGTACCAACTGGCCCGACGCGGCGAAGCATACGGCTGTGATTGTGCCTCCGGCCCGCAGCATGGAAAACCATTACTTCTTTGTCGCCGCCAATCGCGTCGGCCGGGAGAACGGATTCGCTTTTTGCGGTCTCAGCTCGATTTGCGGGCCTGACGGAATCGTGCTGGCCAAATCAAATGATGATGCCGAAACGATCCTGTACGCTGAAGTCAACATTGCTGACGCACGAAACAAGCGCATCGAACGCACCAAAGGCGCCCACGTGATCGATCGTTTCGCCGACCGCGTGCCGGAATTCTACATCGGACTGGACCGCTAAACAATCGCCACACGTCGTCATGGCGAATCGTGCAGAAATTGCGCTTCTTAGTTAGACATTTTCGTAGGCCAGGACTTGTCCTGGCAGCAGCATAGCCAGGACAAGTCGTGGCCTACCATCGACTGGCCTGCATCGTATTGAATCGGTTACGTGAAAAATGAAAAGGCTCGAGTGCCTGAAGCACGGTAGGTTGCCAATCGCGCCATGAAACCTACTCTCCTACTTCTGACCGTGTTCGCACTGGCGATGGGGCTCTTGGAAGCCGCCGTTGTGGTCTACATGCGTCGTCTCTACTATCCGGACAATCCGCTGGAGTTATTCCCACTGCGGTTTCTGGAGGTCTACGATCCGCTCTTGGAGATAAGTCGTGAAGCGGCAACGATCGGCATGCTTGTGTCCGTCGCCTTGCTCGCAGAACGTTCATCGGCAACTCGCAGCTTTGCCGCATTTGTTTTTGTTTTCGGCGCGTGGGATCTGTTTTATTACTTCTGGTTGCGGATGCTGCTGGGCTGGCCGGTATCCTGGTTGGAATGGGACGTTCTGTTTCTAATCCCCGGTGTGTGGCTCGGCCCATGGATTTGTCCCGCCATGATCGCATTGTTATTCGTGGCTTGGGGATCCTGGACGCTCAACTCGATGGGCGGCATTCAATTCACAAGTCGCAGTCTTCTCGTCTTTTTGAGCGGAGCAGTTCTCGGAGTCATTTCGTTCTTGCAGCCGGCGGCGCACGTGATCTTAGACGAAGGAGCAGCCAAGTTGAGCCAGTACGAACCAACCGTCTTTTGGTGGTGGCTGTTCGCAGTCGCTTATCTGCTGATGGCCGGCGGCCTTGGCATGACTCTGTGTACAAACACAAACACCAATAGCTGCGGAGCAGCGAAAGCATAAAGCCTGGGGTGAACCAACGAGCGACAGCGAA
>JBFJVZ010000047.1:0-26788 GCA_041623895.1 Pirellulaceae bacterium
CCGCAAACGAACGCGTAACAAAACGTTCGTTTGCGGAGCAAACGACGACGATGGAATCCGTGGACGGCACACCGTGCCTGCCACTTTTACCCAATCAATTCGTGGACCACATGGCCATGCACATTGGTCAAACGTCGCTGGATTCCGTTGTGGTAATACGTCAGTCGCTGGTGATCGACTCTCAGCAAATGCAGCACGCTGGCGTGGAAGTCGGGCCAGCTGAGACGCTTTTCCACGGCCTGCCAGCCGACTTCGTCAGTCATCCCGTACGATCGGCCGCCGGGCATCGCGGCGCCGGCCATCCAGATGGAGAAGCCTTTCTCGTTATGGTCTCGGCCGGTGCCAATCTTGTCCGCTGCTGATTCGGTAAACGGAGTGCGACCGAATTCGGAGGTAAACAGCACCAGCGTGTCATCCAACAGACCGCGGCCGCGCAAATCACGAAGCAGTGCAGCCAGCGGCTTGTCGATTCGCACAGCCTCGCGTCCGTGCTTCCGCTGCATGTTCTCGTGACCATCCCAATTGATGCGTTCAGTAATTCGCGACTGGCGATTTCTTGAGGCTGTGGAATCTGGCGAGCCGGGACAAGATCGTCGACGGCGGTTCCTTGGCTGCGCATGATCACGCCTTGATGCCGCGCCGGCAAGAAACCGTTGCTCCAATTGATCGAGTCGCCCGCGGGCAAGCCTCGCGCGTCAGGGATCACAATGTAAGACGGCAAGTCGTCAGTCTCGGCACCGAGTCCATAGGACATCCAGGCGCCAAACGCGGAGAAGCCGTCCGACACAACGGCGATCGCGCCAAGCAGCGGCAAACCGAGTGCCACGAAAACGCGCAACTTTTCAGACATGCGATCATTCTGGCTGGCAGACATGCCCACCGCAAGTTAGTCCTGCTCGGATGTCTCCAAATCGTAAACGTCTTCGATTTCCTGGATCCTTGCCGTGGCAGTTAATACGTCCTGTTCGGCGCCGGTCCAGCCATGTTTGCGGCCAACTTCACCGCGCGCCAGCAAAGTCTTGGCATGGTCGTATTGAGCCTGATAGGCTTCGGCGACTTTCAGGCTTTCAGCAAAGCAACGTCGCGCCTGATCAGGTTTGTCTTCCAAAGCGGCGATCAGACCTTGCTCTCGCAGCGCATGAGGGCGGCAGGCGCGATACTTTTTGGTGATCTTCAGTGCGCGTCGGACGGACTTCTTTGCTGCGGAGATCGTTCGTTGCCGAGCAGGTCCCGGCGGTTCGCGTTCCGCGGCAATCCGCAATGCCGTGGCTTTCCAGGTTGCCGCACTAAACAGACAGACGTTGCGGAGACCCAAAGCCTTTGCCTGGTCCAGACTCTGCTGCAGAACGCGAGCGGCCTCGCGAGGTTGGTCTTCGCACAGTAACAACTCCAAGCCACGTGCCAAGACGGCCGCGGCGATCGTCAGCGGATCGTCGCGCTGACGTTCAAGCTCGGTTTGAATGGCCCCGGCGGGAATGGTCTTGGGGGCGTTGGGGATCCAGAACAGAAGCGAGATACAAACTGCCGAATAATCACGCGTCTCGACCCCAATCTCGTATGCCTTTTTTGCTTCACGATAAGCAGATTTCAAGTCACCCAAATGGTACATCGGTACGGTGGCGATCATCCGTGCCATGTTCGCCTCCCAAACGTCACCAGCCTGTTCCAGCAGATCAACGGCCTCTTTTCCGGTTGTCACGCCTTCGCTGAACCGGGCCAAGACGATCAGCGCGAAGGTGTGATAACTGCGTGCCTTTCCCTGACCCCACAGATCACCATTGGCAACCGAGATCTCGTATGCTTTTTGCGCATACGCCATCCCCCGCTCGGCCATCGGAATGCCGGTCATGGTGACGCCATGGAAGGCGTACGTCTTGCCCAATTCCTGCGATGGCGGATACCGTTCGGCCAAATTCATTTGCCTGAGATGTGACCAAAGGACAAAGTACATGCCGCGCGTGAACCAATAGCTGAGCGTCAATTGGTCGTATACACGGGCCCGGAACAGGTCAAGCCGACCGCGGTTGGACTGAGCGTCGCGTTTGCCGACAAATAAAGCAGGAAACCAGGTGTGCAAGACCTGAACCAGGGCTTCTTTGCAGGCCCGCGGTACGACCGTGACTGTCGACGGCGGTCGTTCGCCCAGTGCCTTGATTGCTTTCTCGAAATAGTCGCGGGCATCACCCATGTCGCCTTTCTTCAGCGCGGCAACGCCCAATTTATAATCGATTCGCGCCAGCACCTGACTCTCATCGACAAGTGGCCTGGTGGCTTCGTATTGCTGATTGGCGGCGTCGTACTTACCGCGCTGGACGAGCACGTCACCAAGTCCTTCGAGCACGCGGAAACGCAACGTATGTGAGGCCGCGGCGGCACCTCGCAGCGCAATGCGATATTGTTGTTCAGCAACCTCGAACGCGTTTTGCTTTCGCGATTGCTCAGCCGCCAGCAAGGAGTAGGGAAACGCCCGCGCGTGCTGTCCGGCAGCATCAAAGAAAAACGCCATGTCGAAGACACGCTGCCATTGACTGTGTGGCAGGTCATAAGCTTCATCCGGTTCGGCGTATGCAGGTGTGTTGTTCAGATAAGATTGCACGTCTGCAATGCCAATTCCGCTGACGGTCTCAATCGTCTCGGCCAATCGTAAGTTGTGATCTTTACAAGTCGCTGCATCCAAGTGAGCGATCACCGATTCGCGGATTCGATCGTGATACGTCTCGACCAGCATGCCATCACCCAGCTTGGGCTCGGAGACGCGGACCATTTGGCTGGCTCGCAGCTGGGCCATCAAGCTTTGCCCCCTGGCGGTGGCATCCAGAGCTTGAAAAACTTCGGTGACCGCGATCGGCCGGCTGGCGATGGCGATCAACTGCAGCATTCGAATCGCTTCTTGACCGAGACGAGTGACGCGTGACCAAATGACTTCATCCAGATTCAGTCTGCGATCGGCAATACTTGGGTCTTCCTGAACGTGCTGGACCAGTTCCCAAACGAAAAACGGCCAGCCCGCCGATTCTTGGGCGATCTTTGTGGCGAACTCGCGGCTGGTCGCATCGTCGCGGCCCAACAGCAACAGCGCCAATTGCGTCGACTCCTGAAGCGACAAAGCCTCAACGGGCAACTCCTCCCGATGCGGGGGATTCTGGCTTGTTGAATAAGCCTCTTGCACGGCCCGCAAGCACGAACTGCTTTCAATATCTTCGCTTCGATACGAGACCAACAGCAGGATCCGTGGCGCATCGGGCGGGCGGACGAGATCGGCCAGCAGCCCCGCGCTGTCCACGTCTCCCCATTGCAGATCATCGACGTACAAGACAAGCGGCGCCCGAATCGCGAGTCGCTGAAATAATTCGCGAAGCGCATTCATCGCCCGTTGGCGGAGCTCCTGCTGATCGGCATTGTCAATCGACGGATAGCTGGCACCCGGGACTTCGGGGACCCCGCCCAGTACGGGGAACACGCGGGTCAACGCCATGCGGTCGCGGGGCATCACCGTGTGCACCGTTTCTTCCGGCAGCGTCTGCAGGTACAAACCGAGTGAATCGATCAGGCTGTCCAAAGCCTTAAAAGGCACGGACTCTTGTTCATAGCAGCGGCCCTCCAGCACGACCGCTTGCTCGGCCTGTTTGATTTCATTCAGAAAGCTGCGGACCAGAACGCTCTTGCCCATCCCCGATTTTCCGTGAACAAAGATGCTGCGTGTGCCGCCGGCAACAACCTGCTGGAATGATTCACGCAACTTGCCCAGCTGCCGATCGCGGCCAACAAGGGAAAAATGCAAAGCCGTTTCGGCAGTGGACGAAGTGCTGCCGGTTGTCACCAGTGTTTCGCCACCCACGCAATGGAGCAGGTCGGCCAGTGTCGGCCGACTGCCGGGGTCCGGATTCAGCAGTGCGATGCACAGATCATTCAAGTGTTTTGGAGTATCCGAAGTCAGTGCGGTCGGTTGCAGCGGTGTTTCCGTTTGTTTGCGGTTCATCACCTCTGTTCTGCCACCGCTAAACGGCAATCGTCCCGTCAGTGCTTCGTAGAGCATGACGCCGACCGAGTACAAATCACTGGCCGCTGTCAGTGGCTTGCCGGCCGCTTGTTCGGGAGACATGTACAGCGGAGTTCCCCGTATGATGTGTTGTTTGGCAGCTCCACTGACTTCCAGATGAGAAACTAATCCAAAGTCCAGCAGGACGAGTCTTCGCTCAGCGGTGACGAACACGTTAGACGGCTTGATGTCGCTGTGCAGCATACCCGCGTCGTGCAATGCGCTTAGCCCCATGGCTAGTTGATGGATCGCCTCCTTAAGTCGCTTGATTCGATTCACCGTCAAACGCGGACTGACGGCTGCTTCGGCGAGATTGGCTGAATCGCGATTCAGTTGCAGGCCGGAGAATTCTGACCAAAAGAATTCCAGAAAATCGACTCCCTCCAGCAACTCCATGGTGAAGCACCAGGTTTGGCCGTCAGAGAGCAATTCATACAACGATGCCAGGTTTGGGTGCGCGATATCGGCTAGTGCACGGAATTCTTGTTTGAAGGCATGCAATCCTTCGGGGCTCATCCGCTGCAACGTTTTCAAAGCGACGTCGCGATTGTGTATTTGATCGTGCGCCAAATACACCAGGCCCATGCCCCCGCGGCCTAGTTCGCGGACAATTTGATAGCCCGACAAGGAGAGCGGCGGCTGTACCTCTCTGTCCCGGCGCTCAGCGATCGTTTGTCCGTCGAATCGGGAAGTAAAATCGGTTCGATTCGCGTCAGCGGAAATGGCGGCGTTGGGATCAGCCGATTCGATCGTTGGATCAAGCGATCCTTGTTTTTTTGTATTCGCCCCCGAGACCACTCGCGGTACCGAGCCGCACAACGGGCAACACAGATTTGTTGCCAGCACGCCTTCGCCGGAAGTAATCAGTTCACGATGATGACGGCAAAATAGGTGGGGCATGATGCAGGCGGTTTCTCGCTGTGAAGACGCCAACCATTATGCCCCATCTGGTTGATGGATGGCCAATCCGTTTATCTGAATGTCTCGATAATAGTGGGAGCTGGATTCTTTCTGTAGCGAGACCCTCAATCTGGGATTGCTCGGATCGCCTCGATCATATCGCGCATCGTCTGATAACGAGCGGAAGGGCTTTTGTTGATCGCCCGCATCACGACGTCGTCGGCCGCCTTGGAGATGCCGTTATCCGGTGATCGCTCACTTGGTGTGGGCGGCGTTTTGCGACGAATGTTATCAAACGTCTCGTCAATGTTCTGGCCGCGGAATGGTTCGCGAATTGCCAACACTTCGTACAAGCAAACGCCCACGCTGAAGATGTCACTGCGTTCATCAATGCCGCGGTTGCCTGAAACTTGTTCCGGCGACATGTACAGTGGTGTTCCCGGCCGTTGGCCACCACCGGTCAAGGTCTTCAGCTGCCTGGATTCGTCGGTGTCGGGCTTCAGCACCGATTGACGAATCGGAGCTTCGTCGTCGGTGTGTCCCCAAACCTTGGCGACGCCCCAATCCAGCAAGATGACTTCGCCAAAATTGCCGATCCAGATATTCTCGGGTTTCACATCGCGGTGAATGACACCGCGGGCGTGTGCGTAGGCTAGCGCCTGGCAGGCGTCCCCCAGTATCTCCAACCGCCGGGAAATCGGAAAAGCAGCGCTGGTGGCTTCGTCACCCGTGGCGATTCGCTTCAGGATCTCGAATAAATTCTCACCCGAAATCCGTTTCATGGTGAAGTAGACGCCTTCCTGATCGTCGTTGCCGATGTCGTAAACCGGCACCGTGTTGGGATGTTGGAGCTGTGCGGTGACGCGGGCTTCGCGCAGCAATCGACGCCGTTCACGACGGTCGAAACGAGTCTCCGGCTGCAGACTTTTCAGGGCCACCGTGCGTCCGGTGACCGAGTCAAAGCAGGATCGCAGCATCGCGCTGGCCCCGCGAGCCATTTCGCGAAACCCGGTATAGCGAGCTAAACCGGAGGGGATCTCACTGGGAAGATCAGGGTCAGTGCTGGTCAGAATAATGGACGGTTCACGGTTCATCGCAACAGTATAGCGCAGCGGCCGCTTGTCGTCGCTCCCGGCCGAAAGCCAACGCCATGAAGGAATTTGCGAAGCGGAATTCGGGACAATTCCCAGGGTCCTCGGCTGCGCGTATGTCCTCCGACTTGCGCTGCGGAAGTGAAAGCCACGGGCTTGGCCTAGTGCTTTGTCCAGATTCAATCTTAGGGTGGTGGTCGTAGCCGATGTCGCCAGACTTCGGGGTATCTTGGAACGAACCGAATTCTGGCGAATCCGGCTACCCTAAAGTCAAAAGTTGACAGAGCACTAGGACCTGATTCCGCGTTAGCGGCGGAGCCGTTGCATTCGCGAGGCTTGCTCGGCCGCCTCCCCAAAAAATCGCTTGAACTCAGCAGCAGCCAGATCCCTGAGCTTCGGCGACAACACGTCGATGGCCAGCAAGTAACCATCGAATGCTTTGGAATGATCTCCTTGGCGGTACATTCGCCGCGCGTAGCGAACCAGCGTTTTTCCCTCCGCATCGGGATCGAGCACCTGATGCGGATTGATGCCCAGACGGGCTTCCTTTTGTCGCTCGCGAGCGAGGAACTGCTGGGGCGTACCGCCAAGGATTTGCTGATCCATCTCGTTCAGGTCAATGATCGTGGCGTGGATACTTGCCCCGGAACTGCCCAGACCGGCGCCGATGCCGTGCCCAAGCCCGCGGCCGCGGCGCGTCGTTCCGCTGGCATAGCGTTTCACACCGCCCAAATACGCTCCACCGCTGTCGGGAACCACGACCGTGCCGCGGTAGGTAAAGAAGGAGAAAGATGGCAGTTGGACGGTCGTCGGCAGCGGTGACTGTGTTTGCAGCGGCGCCTGGGCTTGCAGCAGGTTGCAGCCAAGCAAAACCATCAAACCAGGCAAAGCGATTGCAAGACTTCGTGACAGCATGATCACGCCCCCACGTCGTAGTTAGCGACGTCGTAATTACTTGATTTCTTCTTCTTTCTTTAGTTTATCGCCCAGCACATTCTTGGCCTTGCGAACTTTCTTGGCCACCACCGCGCGACAATAGCCCTGGTTCGGGTTCAATCGAAAGTAATCTTGGTGGTATTCTTCGGCGGGATAGAATTCGGTCGCTGCCTCGAGCTTCGTGACGATCGGCCGACGGAACTCGCGCGATTCCTCCAGTTTCTTGATGTAGTTCTCAGCGATCTTTTTCTGTTCTTCGTCGTGATAAAAGATGCTGCTGCGGTACTGCGGACCTCTGTCGGCGCCTTGTTGATTCAAGGTCGTCGGGTCGTGAGTCTTGAAAAATAGCTCCAACAGTTCTTCGTAGGAGACGACTTCCGGGTTGTAGTAGATCTCGCAGGCCTCGGCGTGGCCGGTCAGCTTGTTGCAGACTTGTTCGTAGGTAGGATTCTTGACATGGCCGCCGATGTAGCCGGAGACCACATCGTTGACGCCTTTCATCCGTTCAAAAACGGCTTCGGTGCACCAAAAACATCCGCCCGCCAATGTGGCCACTGCTTCGTTGTCCTTGTTCGACACTTGTTGATCTCCGGTGCTTGGGTCGGCGGCGTCTGAATAACACCCGGTCAGCAATATGGCGATTGCAAAGGTCGACCAAACGCCTCGATTGGCGGTCAAATTCATTGTCCGAACTCGTCCAGTAGAAATCATCGCTTGTGGCCTCTGTTTTCCGTCGTCGACTTGTGCAATTGGGAGCTACTGATTCAATACCCATTTGGTAGATTCGCCAGCCCTCTATCATACGCTCTTGACCACCAGCGGGTGCAACGCCACGACGACGGAGAATGGCGAATAATTGGCCAAATCCTGCCATATTTGGCGATCAAGACCGATGATTCGACGACGACAGTGACGGCCTTGGGCATGTTCACGACCTGTTTGGAAACCGTACCGCCATAGCCATGGGAGTGAAGTGAGTGTCTGAAAGCAAGCAGGAGCCGATGGGTGCTAGCGGTGCCTGGTGGCTACTGGTTTATTTGCGGCTGGTGGGGGGAATCACTCTGCTGGCCTTTGCCGCTGCGGTGATGCCGGAATCATCGATGATTGAAATTGCCGGCTGGCTGGGCATCGATCCGTTTCCCGTGGCCCCGTTGACGTTTTACCTGGCAAGAAACCTGGCAGTGCTGTACGGGTTTGTCGGTGTCGGCTTGCTGGTCATCGCATCGAATCTCGATCGCTACCGGGAGTTGGTCGGCTATCTGGCAATCGGAACGATGCTATTTGGTGTTTGCCAACTGATCGTCAATGCCCAATCTGGACTTCCTTGGTGGTGGACGTTGGGCGAAGGAGGCTCGACGATCTTTGGCGGTGCCCTGATGCGCTGGTTGTACAACCGGGCGTGGGCTGAGGGCTACCGTATAACAATGGATTGAATCTGATCGATCGAAACCTGCGTCTGCTCCAACGTTCGCAGCGGAGGAATCTGTTCCAGGAAATCCTCAGGCAGACCGTGGTTGGTTAAGAACTGTGTCGTCTGAGTCATACCGCGATCGCGAAACGATTCTGCCTTTTGGTACAGCCTGACACCCAGGATCGTATCAGCCAACTGCATGATCAGAATGTTCCAGGCTTGCAGATCCGATTCAAATTCGTCGATCCGCGGCTGGCGTTTCTGTTGATAACAAAACGCATCAATCGCAGATGATCGCCACGATTTTTTTACATGCATGTCCGGCTGATCGATTTCGATCTGCACCAACTGCAGGATCTCGCGAAAAACTGCGTCAACGGTTGCTTCCCACATCGCGGCCGGCAACGGCGGCGCGAGATCGGTCAGCAGGGCAAGTGAGATTCGCTCCAACAACCAAATTCGCTGTTGCCAATCCCACTGGTCAAACCACGGGATGCCATAGATTTCTTGCGGATCGCCTTCGCGGCCTTCGGCGACCAGGCGATCAACCATGATGCCCACGGCGCCACGAACCAGATCGAATTCGTCGCCAGAGAGACAGCGGAGACCTGATGTTGTTGGCCACACGGCGGTTGCTCATCTACCGGCTGATGTTGCGCAGAGACTTTGAAAAAATAAAACCATTTGCTTCTCGATCAATGGTCGGATCCATCCGACTTGCGCGTCGGCGGAGTGACCGCCACTGCTGCCATTACCGCCAGCGCCGGCATGATCGGCGCTCGCATCCGCAAATTGCTCCAATAGATAGCGTGGACCACCGACAAGGTGATGGCAAGCATCCAAACCGGCCACCAAGGCGAGGCGAAGAAAGCGCGGCCAAACCGTAGCAGTCCGATGACGATCGCCGTGTACATCAAGCCATAGAACACGCCAACCAGCATCACCTGCAGCCTGGATCGGTCAGCGGTCTGATGGGGGAGCGGACTCCAGAGACGCCCCAGCCTGACCAGGGAAGACCAGCTGAACATCCCAGGTTCGCGAGCGATCGTGGCCCGTGCCGCGTGATAGCAAACGCGGTCGTCTTCATATTCAGTGATCCTGCCTGTATTCCGTTGACGCTTGTCCGCATCGGCTGCCATCGTCGACCAGTCGGTGGTCCAGAACTGTTTGCTGTTAGGATCGCCTTCGTGGCGGTGCTGGTACGCGGTGAGGAATGGTTCAGCATCCCAAACTTCGCCCAGACTGCCAGTACGCAAGTATGCATAAAACGACGGATTGTTTCCCAGCAACAACGTGTAACCGCCGTGCGTGGTTGCCCAAATCGGATGCCCCATGACCCGCCGGTTTCGCTCTGTCCACAAGCACAGGGCAAAAACAATTGGCAGCAAAACCAGAACTGATCTGCCAAGTCTGAATTTCCAGGACCCCAGCGGTAGCGATAACGTGGATACGCCCAACAAAGCTGCCCAAACCAGAAACGTCGGACGGCAAAGATAGCCAAGTGCCAACAGCATCCCGAGAACGATCACTGATGACACGCTACCTCGGAATCGAGCAAAATCATTCTCACAACATCGCATCCACCACCAAATCCCGGCCATGGCCAGCGAGGTTGCCAGTGTCTCCGTCATGAGCTGTGTCGACTGGCCGACGAGAATCGGGTCAATTGCGACCAGGCCGGCCGCCAGCAAACTGAAACGTTCAGCGTTACACTGGTTGGCCACAGATGCAGCGATCAGTTTCCGGCAGACTAAGAAGGCCAATAGCACGGTGATCGCGCCCAATCCCGCATGCAAGGCGGCGACCGCGACTCGAGAAACTTGGCCACGACTTACCAGATACGACAATAGATAGGGGTACAACGGAGGCCTGTAAGCCGTCGACACGGGCCGCCCATCCGGTGAGGTCAGGCCATAGACACCGGATTTTGATATTGTTTCCGCAATCCTTGCATAGGCATCGGGATCCGCCGACAACCGATCAAATTGCAAGTAACCGACAGAGCCGCGTACCGCTAAAGCCAGCAGAAAGACGACGAGTGGCTGCTTAAGTTGTTCAAACACGCTTGGACACCAGTGTCAATGAATCCGCGGAGGGGCGATCGGTGCCTCCAACTTCCGATGAAATCATAGAGCATCGTTCCTCGCCCCGTGGGCTGGCAGGGTTGGTCGCTGCGCTGATGAACATTCGCTGGATCGCCGCACTGCTGGGCCTGACGCTGTTGCTGATCTGCTATCCGGTTGCCATGGAATTGCAATTGGATCGCAGTATCACGTCGATGTTTGATCCGTTGGATCCAACGCGGACCGACTACGAGCAGCTTCAACAAGCCTTTGGCGGCAACGCGATCGCGATTTTGGTTTATACCGACCAAACGATGTTCTCGCCCGACGGTTTCGCGCGCAGTGCGGAAATTTCACAGCGGGTCGCCGACGTGGACGGCGTCAAAGGCATCTTGTCGCCGGCCAAGCTCAGTGAGGCTGTGGAAAAACTTCGACCAGCCGGGCTGCTAACGGGGTTTTCGCGCTCCACCCCCGGGTTGATGCGGAAAAAGGATTTGGTTGCTCGCCTGCTCGATCGCGATTTTAGCGGCTACACACACTCGGCCGATCATACCCTCGGGGCTGTCGCCATCATGCTAGAGCCCGATCACACCAAGCAGACGATTTGGCAACTGAAAGGAATCGCAGCCCAGTTGCCGGCAGATTATTCCGGTGTGATCAACGAAACAGCGTTGGTCGGCGAACCGGTGCTGGTGCACGATGCTTTTGATCTGATTGAACGAGATGGTGCGAAGCTTGCCACGTATACGATCGTGCTGCTGTCACTGGTCCTGTTGGCGTCGCTGTGGGATCTTCGCTTGGTCCTATTGACCGCACTGATCATTACCTGGTCGGTAACCGTCACCAAAGCAATCATGGTCTGGACCGGGATCAGTCTGTCCCTGGTTTCGACAATCTTGACGTCGATCGTCACGGTGATTGCGGTAGCGACCGTGCTGCACCTGGGTGTCAGGTTTCGCACAGCTCGCGCGCGAGGGCATGACCAATACGAATCGGCTTCGCAATCGCTGCGACTGTTGTCGATGCCGATTCTGTGGACGTGTGCCACCGACGCAGCCGGTTTCGCGGCCTTGACGTGGTCGCGGATTTTACCGGTTCGCGATTTTGGGTTGATGATCGCAATGGCATCAACGTGTGTGCTGATCAGCACCATGCTGTTTGCTCCCGCGGCGTTGATGTTGCCGGGGATCCGATTTGGCGTGTCCCTGCAACGGGGTCAGCGTTGCTTGGCACGTCTGCTGCACAAGAATCTGCTGCGGTTGGCGGCGTGGACGGTGCAGCGGCGAATGCTCGCTGTCAGTGTCTCGGCGATCATCGCTGTGCTCGCGGTTTTCGGCGTGGCCCGAACGGAAGTGGAAACCAGCTTTCTGAACAACTTTCGCGACGACAGCCCCATCGCCATCGAGTACGACTTCGTCGAGGAAAATTTTGGCGGAGCCGGCGTTTGGGACATTGTCTTGGATGCGCCGGAGGTTTTGTCCAACGAGTTCTTGGATCAAGTCCGCGAACTACAAGACAAGCTCCGCGAGTTGGACATCAATGGTGCCTCACTGACCAAGGTCTTGAGCATGGCGGATGCTGATTACGCGGTCAGGCGTGCGCCGCTAATGAAACTTGCCAATCCAGAAACACGGATCCGGGGAATGCGGTCGACGATTCCCGTCTTCGTCGATGCACTGCTAACGCCGGTCGAAGATAAATCCGTGCAGCGAAAGTTCCGCATCATGCTGCGCAGCCACGAACACATGGATGCCGAGCAAAAGACCGAATTGATCTCTGCCGTGGAGCAAACGGTCCAGAAACATGTCAGCAGTCCCGCTTGGCAACAACATGCAGTGGGCGGCTCCGGGAACGTCACCGGATACTACGTGATGATGGCTCGATTGGTTAGCGGGTTGGTGGCCGACCAATGGCGCTGCTTTCTGGCGGCGGGCATTCTGGTTTGGTTGCTGTTGTTGATGGCGACGCGATCGTTACGACTGGCGACCGCGGCGCTGCTGCCGAACTTGCTGCCCGTGTTTTTGATACTTGGGTTGGTAGGTTTTTCCGGGGGCAAGATCAACATGGGCGCGACGATGATCGCCGCCGTCTCGGTCGGTTTATCGATCGACGGATCGGTACATTTCTTGGCCGGTTACGGACGGCGGCGGCGGCGCGGTCACGCCCCACGTGTTGCCGCCACGCACGCAGCGGGAAACATCGGCGTGCCGGTTTTGTTGGCTACGATTGCCTTGGTGTTCGGATTCAGCGTGCTGGTGACAAGCGAATTCATTCCCACCGCCACGTTCGGCACACTGGTTGCCGCCACATTGGCCGCTGGAACCACCATCAACTTGACGCTGTTGCCGGCTTTCGTGGCTTGGATTGATGTTGAGTAGTGGCTGATCATCAATCCCGATCTGTTTTGGGCCCGCACAGCCTGAAGCTTGCTTGCGAAAGCCGCCGCGCTCAACGAGAATTCTTTTCCTTCCCATCTCCGCACCTTGCCATCAAAGCCAACCAACATGTGGAAAGCATCATTCGCAATCCTGCTGGCCGCAAATGTCGCCAGCATTCTGTCCGCCCAATCGATACCTGAATTCAAATGGCGAACTGAGCAGATCGATAAGATCGAAATCGGTTATGGTCTGCAGATGGCCGATGTTAACGGCGATGGCAAGACCGATATCGTGCTGGCCGACAAAAGCACAATCCAGTGGTACGAGAATCCGTCTTGGACCAAGCACATCATCGCTCGTGATCTTACCGAGCGTGACAACGTCTGCGTGACCGCCCGAGACATCGACGGGGACGGAAAGTGCGAGATCGCTGTGGGCGGACAATGGAACTTTCGCGAAACCATCAAAGACGGTGCCGTCTTTTACCTTGTCCCGCCCGCGGATCGAACGGCCATCTGGACACCGGTCCAGCTTCATCACGAACCGAGCGTGCATCGGATGCATTGGGTCAAGAGCAAAGACGACCAGTTTCGTCTGGTTGTCAAACCTCTTCGCGGTCGCGGCAGTATCAATGGCGACGGCGCTGGCCTGCGGGTGCTGGAATACAGCAAACCGCAGGATCCAACACAAGAATGGAAATACGACGTGGTCTGTGACTTCATGCATCTCTCACACAACTTTCACCCCGTTAACTGGGATGACGATGCAGAAGAAGAATTGATTATCGCCGGCAAAGAAGGTGTCTGGCACTTTGACAATCAAGACGGCAAATGGACGGCCAGCCAGCTAACCGAGAATTTTGCCGGCGAGATTCGCGACGGCAAACTCCCCGGCGGAAGACGCTTCATCGTTACCATCGAACCGATGCACGGATCGGCATCGGCTGTCTATGTGCAGCCTGAACAGAAAGGCGAACTTTGGCAAAAGGTCAAAGTCTTGGACGAGCAGCTGAAGGACGGTCACGCACTAGCCTGCGCCGATTACCTGGGCGTCGGTTCCGATCAAATCGTCGTCGGCTGGCGGGCCATGAACGAACCGGGAGTTCCCGGAATTAAATTATTCACACCGCTGGACGACGATGGTGCCAAGTGGCGGCAAGCCCGACTTTCTGCCGACGAAGTAGCGGTCGAAGACATCAAGGCGGCGGACCTGAATGGCGATGGCAAAGTGGATATCGTCGCCGCAGCGAGACAAACCAAGAACCTCGTAATCTTCTTCAACGAAACCAATTGAATAAGCATTGCCGAACCTCAAACACGCGGAAACTACGCATGAAATACTTTCTGCTCTTGGTGATCGCCTTGGTCTGCCATTGGGTAAGTGCGGCAGCCGACAAACCGAACATCGTATACATCATCTGTGACGACCTCGGTTACGGCGACGTGCAATGCTTGGCGCCAAAGACCAGTAAGATTCCCACACCAAATGCTGATCGGCTGGCTAGCCAAGGCATGATCTTCACCGACGCGCATTCCGGATCTTCGGTTTGTTCACCGACACGCTATGGAATCATGACCGGCCGCTACAGTTGGCGAACGCGATTGCAAAAAGGTGTGGTGACCGGCTACGCGCCCAGCTTGATTGCGGCCCAACGTCCGACGGTGGCGAGTTTTCTGAAATCGCAGGGCTATCACACCGCGGCCATCGGCAAGTGGCATCTTGATTTTCAATATTTGAATCCGGAAACCGGCCAAGCTTATTCCCAGAAACAGCACAAATCGCCACCGGTCGGCGCCAAGATCCCTGACGGGCCCATCAATCGCGGTTTTGATTACTACCACGGCTTTCATCACGCTCGCAACATGGAAGCGGTCATCGAAAACGATCGCGTGATCGAGCACGACGACGTGATCAACATGCTGCCCAGGCTGACGGCCAAGAGCGTCGAGTACATCGACTCGCGCGCCGGTAAGGACCAGCCATTCTTTCTGTACCTGCCGCTCGGGTCGCCGCACACACCGATCGTGCCGACACCCGATTGGGAAGGCAAAAGTGGGCTCGGCAAATACGGTGACTTCGTGATGCAGACCGACAACGTTCTGGGTGAAGTCTCCGCGGCTTTGGACAAACATGGGATGACGGACAACACGCTGGTCATCTTCACCAGTGATAACGGCTGCTCCAAAGCCGCGGGCATCAAAGAGCTTGCCGCCAAAGGTCACCTGGTCAGCGCACACCTGCGTGGTTCCAAAGCCGATATTTGGGACGGCGGACACCGCATTCCCTTCATCGTTCGCTGGCCAGGCAAGGTAAAACCGGGATCCACCAGCGATCAGCTGATTTGCTTGACCGATCTGTTTGCAACCGTCGCTGAGATCACCCACAGCGAGACGCCGGCGGCGAGTTGCGAGGATAGTGTCAGTTTCTTGCCGTCGCTGAGCGGGCAACCGATCAAGTCAATCCGCCAGGGCGTGGTCCATCATTCGGTCAGCGGTCACTTTGCCTATCGCACGGGCCAGTGGAAACTGATTCTCGCCCGCGGCTCCGGCGGCTGGTCATCACCCAAAGAAAATGAAGTCGCCGCTGATACGCCCAAAGCACAGCTTTATGACTTGGCTGCCGACCCCGGCGAGAAAAACAATCTTTACACGGAGAGGCCGGAGGTGGCCGACCGGCTACTGAGGCAACTCACAGCCGATGTCACGGGCGGCCGCAGTACCGCTGGGCCAAAGTCAAAGAACGATGTCAACGATATCAAGCTTTGGAAAAGCGAAGGCCAGGCAAAGGGGAAGAAACCCGCCAGGAAAAACAAGGCGAAGAAAGCGAAAATCTAGACCTGTTTTGACAGTCGGTTTGCATCCGTCCCCAACTTCCGCGCCGTCTTCTGTTGGTTTCAAACAGTCGATCGGCGAACAGCTGCAATAGGGTTCGGATTAAGCTCCCTTTACCGTAGCGGAAGTCGGAAGACGTCCGATGGGCGCCATTCTTCTCAGCCGTAGTGCGTTAGGCGCAGCGGCTGATGAGACAGCCATTTACGGGGTTCTAGCCCAAGAATGGCGCTGTCCAGCTAATCAAACACGTCTGCCAGTTGTGAGCTGAGCTTGGTGATCGTGCTTTGATGACGCTCGTCGGCTGCCACGTTTCGTGTTTCTTTGGGATCGGTTTGGTGATCGTACAGTTCGCGGGCGATCACGTTGCCGTCTTGGATCGATCGCCACTCGGTGTATCGCCAGCGATCGGTCCGCAGCGAGTATCCCCACGCCCGCCAATTCGAGGGCGGACCGTAAAAGGGTTGCTGGTGTTGCGTGAATGCGGCGTGCTTGACTGACGCAGCAGGGTTTTTCAGAACCGGTACCAGGCTCGCTCCTTCCAGTTTCTTGCTCAGGCCATTTTCCAGTCCCGCCAGATCAGTCAGTGTGGGGTACAAATCGATCAATTCTGCCAGGGCCTCCGTCTGCTTTCCCCGGCTGTCGGTGTGCCCCGGAGCAGCGATGATCAGCGGGACGCGGGCGTCGAGTTCAAAGTTGGAAGTCTTGCCCCACAGCGAATGCTCGCCAATGTGAAATCCGTGATCGGACGTGAACACGATGATCGTGTTGTCGGCTTGTTTGCTTTCGTCCAGCGCATCCAGGATCTCGCCGATCTGTGCATCCATGAAACTGATCGACGCGTAGTAACCGTGCCGGTAATGGCGAACTTCAGCTTCGGTAAACGGCCGGTCTTTCGGCGTCAGGCCGTAACCTTTGATCTCACGCGAACTGTGCATGGCGATCTCGGGAACATCCGTGGGTGCTGCGGCAGGATCAGGCAGCGGGATCAACACGGGGTCATACAGTTGCCAATATTTCCTGGGCGCAACGAACGGCAGATGTGGTCGCCAGAAACCAACGGCCAAGAAAAAAGGTTGATCGCTTGCGGTGTGATCGCGGAGCATGGCCGCGGCCAGATTTGCGATCTGCCCGTCGCGATAAGCCGTATCGGGAACAGCATGCGCCTCCGTGACCGGTGCTTTGTAAGCCGGCTTCTTTCCTGGCCGGTTGAAGAACACGGTGTCGTCTGAATGCGAGCCGCGGAATAGAACTTCGTCAATTGACCACGACCGACGATCTTGGGTCTCGCCCATGTTATGAAATAACTTGCCGATGTTCTGGCAAAAGTAGCCATGGTTCTTGAAGTGCTGCGGCAGTGTGACCAACGTGCTGCCGCCCGGCGCAGTGTCACGAAAATATTTGCGCAGATCGTCGACTTTGACCGTACCTGGCCGCAGCCCGGTTAAGAACGAAGCACGCGACGGATTACAGACCGCTTGCTGGCAATATGCCCGCTGAAACGTCAATCCGCGGGCCGCGATTCGCTCCAGATTGGGTGTCTGTGCGACCGGATCGCCGTACGGGCCGATCCTGCAATTCAGATCGTCGGCGACAATCAACAACACGTTGGGCGCGGCACTGGCGAGCGCAGCCAACAGCCAAACGACGATCGCAAGTTTCGCAAAGATTTTAATCTTGCTCATCATCTCTAAATCTCGACCAGCGAGCGATAGCAGGACCCGGGGTAATGAACGGTCCATCACGGTTGGATGTAAGTCGTGGGAAACGGCTTCTTAAATTTGCCCTTCGACATTTCTTGTTCGACGTTCTGCGGTTTTCTGCGCAACAAACGAACATCCAATATCGAACAAGGAATGTCGAGGTGCGAAGTAGCAAAGACTCATCGAGACGATCTTGATCAGCATCGCCTTGCCTTCCTCCGCTTTCTCTACTGCTCCCCGTGCCAGTTCTCCAGCGAAAGCAAGTCTCCCGCCTGGATTTGTTTTGGATCGACGACGACGTGTTTGATCCTTTGACGCTTCCAGGTGTAAGTCATGTGAACGAGTCCGTCAGCCGTTTGAATGATGGCGGGGTAACTGAATTCGGATTTCTCTTCTTGCTCCAGCACGGCCACCTTTCGCCACTGTTTGCCGTCATCGGAAATCGCCAGATTCAAAAGTCCGCGGCGGCCCCAACCGGTCTTGCCGGCGCCCAAGTGGTTGTAGATCAACAGATGACGGCCATCGTGCAGCGTGATCACTTCGATCCCCGCGTTTGGATTGGGCAGATTGGTCGCTTCCAGATCGGACCAGGTTTCGCCATCGTCCGCCGAGAAGCTGGTCACGATCACGCTTTCTTTGGTGCGACAAAGCACTTGCAGTTTGCCGTCGGCATGCTGCAGAAAGGTTGGCTGGATCGCATTGAAAGTTTTTCCATCGTTGATCGGACCGATTCGTTTCCAATTTCCCTGAGGCAGGCCGTCGCTAAGTTTGGTCTTCTCGAAATGCACCCGCCAGCCATCGTATTCGGTCGAAGAACCGCACAGCAGCGTTTCGCCGTCGGACAATAAGATCGGCTTGCAGCGTACCGGGCCGTCAATCGTTTCGGGTAGTCGGCGGCGGTCACGGAAGCTGCGGCCGCGGTCATAACTGACCATCATCTCGCCCCACCACTGCTGCGGGTTGGGACCGACTTTGAAAAACAGCAGCGTCGCCGCGTCACCCGGTCCCTGATAAAGCACCGGATTCCAACAGGGATGACGATGACCTTCGTGCTGGATGCCATTGGCCCATTCCGTGGGCGACGACCAGGCGTTGCCGTCGTGATAGCTGACCCAGATGCCAACGTCTTTCGCCTTTTCGCGGGTGCCCCCGAACCAGGCCACGACCAGTCCGCGAGTCGTCTGGCAAATCGTGGACGCGTGACACTGAGGAAACTTGGCCTTGGTGAACACGAAATCTTCGCTAACGAAACCGGGGAATTTCGCAGCGGGCTTCGGCTTGGCCGGTCGCGCTTTCAATTGTTCATCCGAGTAAGCAAGGCAATCATCGTGAGCGATGTGGTAGATGCGGCCGTTCTCCGCACCCACCAGCAAATCGGGTTTGCCGTCGGCATCAAAATCGCAAACCGCGGGGCTGGAAGTGTGACCGGCGACGTTGCGGCGAGCAAGTTTGCCGATTTTCTTGAGCACGATGCGGCCGTCGCGATCTTCGCAATTGCGATACCAGGTCGCGTTTTCAGAATTCACCAACAAATCCAGTCGCCCATCCTGGTCCCAATCCACGACGGCAAGCTTGACGCGGCCAGAACCACCACACGACTTGTTGTTCAACTGAATTGGTGCGTTGTCTTCATCGATGAACAACCGCTGCGCGGGACCAAATCCGGTTTCAGCAACTCCGCTGCGGCTAGCGCTGGTTCGCAGCGACAAGAAACCTTGTTGATCCAGAGCCACTAAATCCTGCCTGCTGTCTTTGTCGAAGTCGACGGCCACGGGCGTGGTCCGCCATTGCGATAGCGAGGCATTTGATTTTGTTTGCCACCAGTACCACAGGGGAGGCGATTCGGCAGCGCCGTCATCCAGCCCGACTTCAACCAAGGAGCCATCATCATTTCGCAGCACTCCGATCTGCGCCCAAATTGAATTGAAAACGATGTCGGGATCTTTGTCCTGGTCAAGGTCTGCGACCGAAAGCGTGGTGTAACCCCATTTGGCTTCACACGGGCCCTGGATCGAACCCTTGGGTCCGGCCAGCACGCGAAACGTTTTGCCGTCGGCTGCCAGCAATTGCGGTCCGCTCCACTTGGGGAGCCCGCCGCCGGCTGTTCCCCCGTTGCCGTCCGCTGTTCCCAGATTTGTAAACAGAGCGATGTAGCCGGCGGTGTTGCCGCACAAGATGTCTTCGTCGCCGTCACCATCCCAATCGTAGGCGAAGGGCGTCGCGAGCGCCCCGAACTTCAGCGAATCGGCTTGTTGTTGAAAGTAGACAGGGTCTTTAAAAACCGGTCCGCGCCCGTGCGAATCGCCGGTGTTTTCGACCAAGGCAACGCGGCCGTCTTCGTCGCCAACGATCAGATCAAAATCTTTATCCCCGTCCCAGTCGATCGCCGTCGGCGTGATCATCTGCAAGTCCATCACCAGCGGTTTGCCTGCGGCACTGATGAGTTTCCGACCGGCGGCGTAGTGAGGTTCCCTGCGGCTACCGACGTTTTGAAAATACGTGAACCCGTCCAGGAATTCTCCGCAGATCAAGTCCAGATCGCCGTCGCCGTCGAAGTCAGCAAAGTTGGGTGACGGCCAGCCGTAAACATCGATGTCACCGCCGCCCGCTTTCACTCGTTGCGGATCGCTTGAATACTCCGGCACGTCATCCGTTCCGGTGTTGGTGATCAAATAAACGTAACCGTGCAAGGGACCGTTACGCCAGTTGCCGTGGTTGTCGTAAGCGTGGTCCCATCCGTAATCACTCCAGTCACCGATGCCCACGATCAGATCGTGATCGCCGTCGCCTTCGTAATCGAGATAGCGCCACATGCGAGCCCGCGTGTTGCCGGAATGAAAACGCGCGTTGGCATAGATCTTGGTCTTCTTGGCAAAGTCACCTGCACGAAAGTCCGAAAGTTCAAACACTTCTTGCAAGATCCGCGGTTGGCCGTCGACATAGCTGACTTGCATGTTTTGCCCCGTCGCGCCAAGCCGCACGGCGGGCCTGAACACCGGCATCTTGATCTTCGGGTCTTGCGTGGGATTCTCGAAAAAGTAAACGCCGTTCGACGGCTTGTCGGGGCACGACACCAGCAAGTCCAAGTCGCCGTCGCCGTCATAGTCCATCGGCAGCGGCCAGGCCCACAAGCCAACCCCCAGATCAACATTCAAGCCCGGATGGTTGTATTTCAGCGGCTGAAGTTTCCAATCCTCTTCGGCCCACGCAGTGGTGACGATGACGGCCGTGGCGATGGCAATTGCGGGTATTCTCATGATGCTGATGCTTCCGGTAGCTGATTCAAAACGAGCGTCGTTGCTGCGGCACAATATTGATGCACAAACTGTGCACAATCAAACAGTTTCTCCAACAAGCACGCTAGCAACTCTCGAATTGTGTGACGGCTTGGCACACTTTCTCGGCCGTTACCGAGATCCAAGGATAAGCTGTATCAATCAAATCGGTAATGGCTGAAGGTAAAAAAGGAGGGGCGATCAACGTTTCGCTACGTCGATTTTGAAAGAGGCTGTGCAGCGCTGTCCGCTGCCAATTTTATGACGGAACACCCAGTGGAATCATGGATCGATTCGCTTTGTCATGGCTGCTGCTTTGGCTAACCACTTTGACGATTGCCGCCCAGCAGCCCTACGCCTCACCATCGAATTGGGATACCGATGTTGCTTCTGATGTGCTTCACCCACGGATGGCTCGCATTTTGGAGGCCAGCGAACCTGCCGCACCACGGCTGGTGAAACGTAGATTTCGGTTATCCGGGGGCCACGAGTTTAATTGGCTGCAGCCGCGGTTTTCCAACAACGTTTCGGCGGTAGTAACACGTCCCTCTGGTGATCGGGCACTCAGCTTTGATCACGAGTACGAAACAACCTCGCGAATTTTCATCGCCGGCGAGAATCACTGCGGCAACGGGCTCCGGGCGCGGTATTGGTATCTGGAAACAGACGCGCCGAAGCAAGTCAATTTCGCGACGGCCAGCGCTTCGCCTCTGAGCTTGACGATCGCAGGTGCAGGCGGCAACTTGAGCCGAACGGCGTTCGCATATAGCGGCGACGCGTTGACCTCCACGTATCATCTTCAAATGCGAACGATTGACATCGAAGGCACGCACCGTGATCGCTACGCGTGCACAGAAGCACTCTGGGCGTTTGGCTTGCGTTACGCAAAGATTCACCAGCGGGCCCATGCGGTAGCCACCGACCCCGGCGGTGCGCTGACGGAATTGGTGTGCCAGGATGTCGACTTCGAAGGATTTGGACCAACGCTCAGCGGTGAATTTACACGGCAATGGTGGCAAATGTGTTTCTTGCAAAGTCGTTTTTCCTGGTTTGCCAACGCCCGTACGTCGTTGCTGCTGGGTGAACAACAGCAAGATATTGTGCTGGTCACCGCAGGCGGCGCATCACTTGCCGAGGATGAGCACCGGCAAGATGATCTGTTGCCGATCATTGAACTCGCCGGAGGATTGCAATGGACGTCTCAACCGTTCAGGCGCGCGACTTGGATTGTTCGCGGCGGGTACCGGGCGGAAACATGGTTTGGAGTCGGCGGGCCGGTCGATGCCGACAGTAATCTTGGCCTGCATGGTGTTTTGCTGACGCTGGCAATGCGATTCTAACTCGGACTCGCGAGATTGCCTCAGTCTCGCGAAACTCTTCACGCCGATTATGAACGGGTAACGGTGTCTCGATCCGATCGACTACAATCGTTCGGCATCATCACACCTGTTACATTCCCTGGTTGCTTGACTTGCCTCGGGCAAGTTACGGCGAGGCCGACTCATGTTATCTCCGTTGACGATCCATAGCCTGTTCGTCGTGGCAATCGCTTTTGTGACGGGAGCGGATAGCTGGCCCGGTTTCCGCGGCGACGGCAGTGGCGTTACCGCGGCTAAGAATCTGCCCGAACAATGGGCGCCAGGAAAGGGAATCGCCTGGAAAGCCACGATTCCGGGTTACGGACAATCTTCGCCGGTGATCTGGAAAGGCACGGCCTATGTCACCTCCAGCGATGGCGCCTTCCAAGAGTCTTGCCAGGTCCACGCCTATCGAATCGACAACGGTAATAAGATTTGGACGCGGGAGATCAAAGCCACGCATGCTGTGGAAAACTATTTTCGTAACAGTCGAGCAGCACCGACCTGCGCGGTTGACAAGCACGCGGTCTATTCGTTTTTTGCCAGCGGCGATTTGACGGCGATGACCCACGATGGCGAAGTGATGTGGAGCGTTCCCTTGATCAAGCGATATGGCGAAGTCGATAACGAACGCGGCGTGGCCAGTTCGCCCGCCCAGACGAGCGATCGGCTGTTCGTGGTGATCGATCACCATGGCCCGTCATATCTCGTCGCGATCGACAAGAGTAGCGGAGAAATCGCCTGGAAAACCGACCGCGGCGAGCGCCTGCCGTCATGGTCCTCACCGGTGATTGCCCGCCACAACGATCGAGAAATCGTCGTTATCAGCTCGGCGGACACTGTCGATGCCTACGACCCGATCAATGGCGAATTGTTGTGGCAACTCGACGGCTTGCAGGACAACCACATTCCCTCCGCCGCTGTCGTCGGCAATCGCATCTTTGTCGGTTCGACCAGCATGTTCAACCAGGAAACTGACCCGGATCAGGTCGCCGGTTCGAACTGTTGTCTGGAACTGACGACCAGTAACGGCCGATCGCACTACAAGCTCCGCTGGGGTGCCGAACGCGCGAACTCGTATTATTCATCACCGCTCGCGCATGGTGGCTACGTCTACTATGTCAACAAAGCCGGCGTGTTGTACTGCGTCGACGAGAAGACAGGCGAGCAACGATACGCGAAGCGAATCGGTAATCCGTGCTGGGCCTCCGCGATTGGCAGCCACAATGAAAACGGGGAAGCACGGATCTACTTTGTACAAAAGAACGGCTTCTCCATCGTCCTCCGTCCCGGTGACGAGTACGATCAAATCGCCCGCAACCAGCTGTGGGATCGGAATGAAATGATGGAAGCTGCCGAGCGTGCCGAAAAGTTGAGAACGGCAAACGCGGTTCCCGCCGATCAAGCCCGACCAAAATCTGGTCCCGAGAAGCTGTTTGCTAACCTGCCCGAGCAACAGCTCCACCAGATGTTTTCCTACGGCGATCCAACGGTTTATGGAGTCGCGGCCGTGGAGGGAAGTTTATTGATTCGTACCGGCCAGCATCTGTATTGCCTTCGCGACCCAGACGCTAAGTAAGAATATGCCGAGCAAAAGATCCGCCAAGCGCAGCTCGGCAGCAGCCTCGCCCTCCCGTTTCAGATGTCAAATCAAGACTGACAGAACACTAATCTGTGCAGACAGCGGCCCATGATGCTGTTTGTACGTGAGAGCATTTTGTGCATTTGACGCGCAGTCCAAGCGACGTTGGTTGGATCACCACTTTTCGCCGGCAGCCATTGCAAACGATTTTCAATCGATGCGGCGCGGCGACCAACTGAGTTAACTTGTGGTTGGAGATTCCCGGGATACTGACGTCTGAGGGAATCAAGACAGTCAACAGCGCCTCGGTCAACTCGGAAACCTCGGCGACACGATCGGCCAATCTCCTGACAGTGTCTTCAAAGCAATTGCGAACCAGCCGCCCGTTCCCGAAGTGCCGATCGCGATCTTGATACAGATGGTGAAAGCCGACCAACAAACGATGACGGGATTCGCTTGAGATTTCGTACTGATTCTGCTCACATAGAACCTCGAAGATCTTGCCAAGATCGGTGGGCGAATAATCCTCGAAGTCGATCCGGGTGTTGATGCGCGAGCTGAGTCCCGGATTGCTGCGGATCATGTCATTCATTTCATCGCTGTAGCCTGCCAAGATCACGACCATCCGGTCGCGGTCATCCTCCATTCGCTTGAGCAGTGTTTGCACGGCTTCGCGTCCGTAGGCGTCATCGCCGGATTCGTCGATCAGGCTGTAGGCTTCGTCGATGAACAGTACACCACCGATGGCCGAGTCGCACAGCTTGTTTGTTTTCGGTCCGGTTTGTCCTGCGTATTGGGCAACCAGGCCACTGCGATCGGTTTCCACGACGTGGCCGGTCGGCAGCGTGCCCATAGCACCGAGAATCTGGCCGACAATTCGCGCCACCGTGGTTTTGCCTGTACCCGGATTTCCGGAAAAGACCATGTGCAGTGTGATCGGCATCGTCGCCAACCCACTTTTCTTACGCTGTTGTTGAAGACGCAAGAAATTGGCGTAGCTGCGGACACGGTCTTTCACCGATCGCAGACCGACCAACTGATCCAGCTCCTGCATCGCCGCTGTTAGTTGGCGATTGCGTTCAGCTTCGCTAATTTGTGCCGGCGGTGGCGCGGTAGAAGAATGCTCCGCCTGCTGTTTTTGCTGTGCACTGGCGGTGCGGCCGGCTGCAGGGGACGACAGCGGCGCCAAAATTTTCTGGGGCTCGGCGGGGTGCAACGCCATGTCAATGTCGCGTTGCAGCGTGTGCAGGGCAATGGCTTCTTCCGGCATCGTCTGGCCGTCGCACTTGGCCACCAAATTGGCAAGCCGCATAACGATTGTTTCGACTTGCGCTTTACTGTCGCCAAGCGGTGCATAGCGGACAAACGGGGCGACCAGCGACTCCCAAGACAACAGATCGGCTTGCTTGAACAGCCCCGTTGCCGCCTCACGAAGCTGTGGGCCGCGTAGCTGCTCGCCCCATAGGTGTTCGATCATGGCGGCGGCAACTTTTTTTTCCGGTCCGGTCCAGCGATCGTCGGCGCGAACAGTCGTCACATAGACTTTGATCAGCAGTCCCCGGTGCAAGTCGTCCATCAGTTCGACAAATTCTTCCACGCGTCCTTCGATCAAGGTTGGGTACCGGCGCACCATCCACGTCCCGCAATGCTTGTAAAGTTTGCGGCAGTCGCGCAACACGCGGCTTAGCAGGCCAATCAGTCGTGCGTCTTCGGGATGGTTCATGTCACTTTGGATACGAAAAGCAGGGAAGCGACATTTTAATGGCAAGCAACCAACCAGGTGCAGCCGATTCAGGACAATGACGCCAACACCCCACCAGCGGATATCGGGTCAGGCCTGCTCTGCGCCGGGGCGTTAACTCCTTTGGTCGGGGGCGATGCGAAACGACTGGCTCGGCTTCCAAACCGCATGCCCTGTCAGCTCACTTCATGCATCATCTTCTTAAGCACTGGCGTCAACGCGGCAATCAGGATGCCTGCGGCGATGGGTGCCACGACCAGCATCAAAAAGAAACCGGGCAAACCGGGAATCAGAAATGACATTTCCGCCACTTCACCCGGGGATTCCGGTACGAACTTTTCGGAGAATCTTGCCACCAGGCCGGCCAGCAGGTTGGAGAGCGCAAAGGTAAAGAACCACAATCCCATCATCAGGCTTTGTAGTCTGGCTGGCGCCAACTTGGTCACCATCGACAAGCCGACGGGACTGAGACAAAGTTCACCCCAGGTGTAAATCAAATACGTGATCAACAGCCAGTGTGCGCCTGCTGAGCCATCGCGCGCATCCATTGCGCCAGCCACCATTGCCAAGAAAGCCAGCCCCAGTAGCCACAGCCCGATCGCAAATTTCATCGGCGTCGACGGGTCTTGGTCTTTGCGTTCCAGATACAGCCACAGCCAACTGAACACAGGTCCAAATAACAGAATCGTCAGTGGATTGACCGACTGGAAAAACGATGCCGGGATGCCACCTTTGATTAGACCCCAGAGAGTCAAATCGGTTTGTTCTTTGGCGAACACGTTCATCGACGATCCGGCTTGCTCGAACGCGGTCCAGAAAAAGATATTTCCAATGAAGGCAAGTATCAAAATGACCGCCAGCGGGCCGCGATCTTCCGAGGGTTGCCCAAACAAAAATGCCAAGGCACCAAACAAAACGACGCCGACGATCAACGCCGTCATTCCCCACAGACCCATGAATCCGGTAAAAGCACTCCACTGCGCCGTCACCCAATCAAGTCCGCCGGCCGCAAAAATCAGCAGCGGCAAAACGGGAATGCCAACCAGAATCACGACTGCCGATAAGACCAACTTTTTGTCTTGAGCGGTCATTGGCCCTGCTGGTGGTGCGCCGATCGTGCCCAGATACCGTCCGCGTGAAAGCTGATAAAAAAACAAGCCCAGCAACATCCCAACCGCTGCGCTGCCAAATCCCCAATGCCAGCCAATTTTTTCGCCCAAGTAGCCGGCCACCAGGGGCGAAAAGAAGGCGCCCAGGTTGATGCCCATATAAAAAATGGTGAATCCAGAATCGCGACGTGGGTCGTTCTTTCGGTACAACTGGCCAACCATCACGCTGACGCAGGGTTTGAAAAAACCGGTCCCGATAATGATTAGCGTGCAGCCGAGCAGGAAACACATCAGCGCGCCGTAGCCGTGGCTTCCATTGACGGTCGACCCCAGTTCAAATGGGAACAGCACCATGGCGGCCAATGTGATATGGC
>JBFJVZ010000048.1:0-26415 GCA_041623895.1 Pirellulaceae bacterium
CGAGAATCTGCCTGGGCCAAAGCGCTAGGGAGTGGGGATGCGGCGAAAAGTGCCGCGTACAAATTGCATTGGCGTAAAGTCAGTCAATCCCAGCGGCGGCGTGTTGATCAGTTCGACAAGTTGCCGAATCGCCACGAATTCATGGATCCGCAGGTCTTTGCAAACGATCGCGCCGGTGATGGCAAGAGGCCGCCCATCACTGGTGGGATCGAAAGTAATGTCATGCGTGGTAAAGACCGCGCCCGTGAGTTCGGTCGGGAATCGATCCGTTGCCGTGGTGTTAGCCAGAGTCCCTCGGTAGGGTGAAGACGGCGGGTTGAAATTTGTGGCTCTCGTGGTCTCGTCGAGTGCCGGCTCGATATTGCCAAATATGACTTTTGCATCCGTCACCAGGATCGCTTCCGGATTCGAGGCGTAAGTCCAAACGATCCCGCCGCCAACCTCGATTTCCGATGCATTCTTGATAGCAAGCGTCGCAGCGATTCGGCAATTGGCAATACGAATCGTCTGAGAACCGGCATCGATCCAGTAAAGTCCCTTGGCATCGACCGTTCCAAAGGGATTCTCTGCTGCGGTTAGCACAACGTCTTCGATCACGCGTCTGCTGCTTTGCTGGGGCAGCGAAGAGACCAAGATTTGGGTGCCGGCTTGCACATACTTATCAACAACATCATAGGTAGGCATGTTGACGTTGGCGGATGAAAGTTCACCTCGAAATCCCATTTCGACTCGACCGTTACAGTGCAGAGTTGATGTGGTCAGCAAGCCACTGGAGCCGGTTTTGCAATCATCACCAACTTGGATCGGCGGCTCCGATGTTAAAGTGCCACCGAATTCGATATGAATGTCATCATAGGCGGTGACGCCATAGTGAAGGATCGATTCGGCGACTAATCTCGGTTCCAGCGTCGTCGTCACGGCAACTTCGGAGTCGCCGACGACCGCGTGCGCAGTGACTTCGACTGAGTCACTTTCCTGATCACTTAGATCCCCATCGCTGTCGGTCAAGCGGTGGCGGACTTGCGACGGATCGCTGTTATGCACGCCATCGTCGCTGAGCACGACCCACGACGAGAAAGCACCGCTGGTTTTGTTGGTCCGCCAGGCGGAAGTACTGTTCATGTACGCGGCAACCCGTTGAATCTCGGATTCGGCAAGTCGCAGTGCGCTATTTCGGTTGATTCGGTCGTTCTCCGCCCGCAGGCTTCCAGTGGACAGCGTCAGCGATGCCGCCACTGAGGCGGCCACGATCAGGGCGGTGAACAGCACGGCCACGTAAAGGTAGCCTTGTCGTCGCGCCGACGGCGAGCGTCTGTTATGCAAGGCTCTGTCCACGATCATCAGTAGGCTGCTCCGGGTTCCGGTTGATTTCGAAGCGGCGCGGTCACCTCGATCTTGCGCTGATCGGGAAATCTAAGCGTCAGCCGCCGCCACTTCTCATGAGAAATGTTGGCAGGCATGCTGATCGGCACTTCCGAGACCAACATCGATTCGGACGTCGGGTTGCCGCCCGGCGAGGTGCAGGTGACGGTCACCAACCGCAGCCGTGCCGCATCGTCGCTGGAAACTGCGATACCGGAAGCAATCGGTTCAGCGGGAGAGACGCTGACGCTAAAGGACCAGCCGTCGAATCCGCTGATTGCCGTGCCGTCCCGATGAGTGGGTGGCGAAGCAGTGTAGCCGTGGTAGTCATCGACATCATCGAAGTCGGTGCGGTTGGTTGCCGTTTCGTCGGTTTCGCGGCCGAACACGCGTTCTTTGCCCGCTTCCTGAAACTGGACCGCCGTGACTTCATCCAGGATTTGAAACGCCAAATCGCCAGCCTCGATCGCGTGCATGGAAACGGCTTTGTTGCGAAGCAGATTTGCTGACGCCGTGATTGACACCAGCACAATCGTGGAGACCAGGATCAGCGAAATGACGACTTCCAGAAGCGTCAAGCCGCCGCGCGATCGGTTTTGCTGTCGATTCACGGTGCCGGCCCCAATTGAAGTCCAACTTGAGCCCAGCTGCCCGATGTCAGATGCATCACGCGTGGCGTCGATTTTTGCTCGGGCATGGGGCCGTTGCGAACGGCGATCGCCACGGAGGTTTCATAAGACCACCAACCGCTGGCGGCTGTCTCCTGCACAACGTCAGTGAATGACGACAAACCGAGCGCACCGTCGTACCAGGGATCACCAACCGCGGCAAATAATTGGACGTTCAGGTGATTGGCCGGGAAACTTGTTGGTTCCAGCGGCGTGGCGTGGCTATTCCTGTCGGCAGGCGTCGCGATGCCCCTCGCTGACCCCGACCATTGGACACTGTAATACGGATCGACGTTTTCAATGGCGACGATTGCGGCAGACATCCCCGCTGATGGAAATGACACAACGCTGAGGGGCGCCGCCGTTGACGCATCATACAGCTTGTACATGACCACCATCTGCAAGCTGTCCTGGGTCAAAAACTCGTGATAATTCCAATCGGCTGGCGATACATCGAAATACCAGGGCGTCCGCATTGCCAACACAAGCACGAGCAAATCGCCGTCTTTGCAGCCCGCTGGCAGGTCGAGTAACAGTGAACCGACTGGCCCGCTGCTCGCCGCCGTGCTCCATGACCGCACACGCGGCAGATTGCTGGAGACAAGGTATGTCGGTGCCGTGTAGCCATCGATAGCAAACTGATGGCTTGGCGCCTGAGCATCCAAGTTAATGACGGGGCCACTGTCGACCTGTCGCGTCAAGCCGTCGTACTCGGCCGCGTACAGCACACTCTCGCTGGTTCCGCTAACCGCATTGGGTTTGCTGATTTGGAAACCGAATCCATACGATTCGTCCACATCGGTTGCGTAACGCAAATCCGCGGCCAAGCGATCAGCGATTTCCCGGTCGTGCCACTGCCGGCTATCCTCCGGCGGCGATTCCAGAAGCCGAGTCGAAAGCACGACCGTCGATGCCAGCGACACCAGTAAGACAGTCGCCGCAATCATCACGGTAACCAACTCGATTAACGTATAGCCCCGTCGTTGCCATGCAGCTCCCCGCATCAGTAGTAGTACTCCTGGTAGGGGTCGCCGTATCCGGGCTCGCCGTAAGGGTCATCGTAGATGTCAATGTCGACTTGTCCGGCGTCTTCGGTCACCGTTGTATCGCCCGTGCCCGCCGCGATCTGAATGTGCAAAGTCCTGCCGTTGGCTGAAACTGTGATCGTTCCCTGCTGCAGCGGCATTGCACCAACGTGGGGAACGCCCTCGAAGTCAAACCACAGCGATGTTTGGCCATCAAAATCCCCCATCAAATCGAAGTTCGGATCGTGCACGGCCCGGATATCGACGTCCAGCAATTGTCCGGGAAGATGGGGGAACGTGACTTCGCTGCTGTAATACCTGTCGGCGGAACTGTCGCAGTGAAAGCTAGTGGTTCTGCCTTCGTTGATCGCGATGCGGCGCGCGTAGTCAACGTGACCAGCGATTTGGTTGGCTGCGGCCACCAGTTTGCTGCTTTGAAATGTATCGGAGAATCGCGGTGCAGCCACGGCGGCCAAGATTCCCAGCACCAACATCACGATGGTGATTTCAAACAGACTGATGCCGCGACGTAACTTGCGCATGAAATGAGTTCCCGGTGGCCACGAATGATTTCAATGGGGGCGAGGCTACTGCCGAGCCGCAGATGCCGGAACCAACAAGGATCGGCGGGAGCCTCGTCCCTCCCGGAATGTGCAGAGCCCTACTGAGAATCTACGTCACCAGGCGCGTGGGAGCCCCGGCGATCGCAGTAAATCGCGTGAAACCGATCGTCAAAACCATCACAGCCGGTATCAACCTTCGCCGCTGTCGGCGCACCAGCCCAGGACGCGGTCGGCTCACCAGCCCAAGACATAGGCAAAGATCAGCGGTGCGCAGATCGAAGCGTCGCTTTGAATCATGAACTTGGGCGTTTCCGGGGCAAGTTTTTCCCAGGTGATCTTTTCGTTCGGCACGGCGCCGCTATAGCCGCCGTAGCTGGTCACCGCGTCGCTGATCTGGCAAAAGTAACACCACAGCGGGATATCCAATTTCAAATCCTGCCGCATCAGCGGGACCACGCAGATAGGAAAGTCACCGGCGATGCCGCCACCAATTTGAAAGAAACCAATCGGCGCGGTGGACGTCTGCTGATACCACTGAATCAACAGTTCCATCTGCTCCGTTCCCGTCTTGATCGCGCCATGATTGGGAATCGTGCCGTCAAAGACGCGGGCCGCGAAGATATTGCCCAAGGTTGAATCCTCGAAGCCGGGAACGAAGACAGGAATGCCCGCGTCCTTGGCAGCCGCCAGCCAACTGTGCTGCCGCGGCACCTGGTAGTGCTGAACCAGGTCCTCGTCGTCCAACAATTCAAACATGTAGTCGACGGGAAGTTTTGGCTTGCCCGCTGCGGCCGCTACTTTCCATCGTTCGATTAGTCGTGATTCGATGTGCCGCATGACCGATTCGGGGATGCAGGTATCGGTGACGCGATTGAATCCTTGATTCAGCAGCGCGACTTCGTCTTCGACCGCAAGTGCGCGCCAGTTGTCGATCACGCGGTATTCGTCGTGCGCGACCAGGTTGAAGATGTCTTCTTCTAAATTGGCCGCCGTGCATGTGATCGCGTGAACTTTGTCCTGACGAATCATCTCGGCCAATGAGATCCCCAATTCACCGGTGCTCATCGCACCGGCCAACGTCACCATCATCCGGCCTCGCGAGGCAACCAGCGCCTGATAGCCGCGGGCGGCAGCCAGCAATTCGCGGGCGTTAAAATGACGAAAGTGGGTGTCCAGAAAGGTGGAAACATTCACGGCGGGTGATCTTGAAGATGAAGGGGTACTGATTTGACTGACTTTGCTTGACTGATGCCGTTGGTCCGATGCCGCCAAGGGTCGGATCCCCCGCGGCCGTTGTTGGATTTGACGCGGCCAATCTTATCGATTCGGCAGGAAATCCGAATGGTCGTTGTGGTGGCGGGGCTGTTCGCCGTTGGCAACCAGAGAGCGGGAAATCGCGGTGCCACTGGTTGGCTGGGCGTGGGCGAATGGTTTGCCCAGGATCCTGGGGAGTTGGTTGCCTCGCAGGCAGAGGGATTCAAAATCAGCAAAAAAACGGCTGTGAACCTTGCGGGGGCGAATCTTCTCCTTGAGATCGTGCAAAAGTGACGGCCGTAAACGCTAGCATCGTAACGACTTAGGGACGTCAGATCGGCTGTCAGCATAATTCGGACCACTTTTGCCCGGTTGGCCTTCGCGCTGATAGCGAAATTTGCTACTTTCTGGGAGTGATCATCGGCCCAATGTTGCGTTCGCGTTCGCCCGTGCCCTCCTTCACCGACCGGCTGACCCAGATGCCGCGACGGAAAACCGGCAGACTCTTGTTCTCAGGCTCGTTTCAAATCGGGCTGACAGTTCGCGCTGAACGTATCCACATTGCGTCGGGCCAAGCCATGGCCGCAACAGCGGTCAACTAATTGCCACAGCCAAGGAGCATTCACTTACGATGGCAGTAACGTCCCAACGTCGCCTCGAGCCCACCAACGTGCGTCATTTTGGAAGCGGAGTCGCGGCTCTGGAGTTGCCCGATCTGACAGCTCTGCAAACGGCATCCTACCATGGTTTTTTACAGGAAGATGTTGATCCCAAATCGCGTGACGACCACGGATTGGAAAGTGTGCTGCGGGAGATTTTTCCGATCAGCAGTTATGACGGCAATACCACGCTGGAATATCTTCACTACGAACTGGGCAAGCCCCGTTACACCAGCCAAGAATGCCGGCAGCTGCGACTGACTTACGGTCGGCCGATGCGGATCTGGCTTCGACTGAATCGCGAAGAGCCGGTCGAAGAAGAAGTCTACTTGGGCGACCTGCCGATCATGATGGGAGGCGGCGAGTTCATCATCAATGGGGCCGAGCGGGTGGTCGTGAGCCAATTGCACCGCAGCCCCGGTGTGGATTTTGTGCTCGAGCAAGACACCACCACCGATCGCAAATTGCCCAGTTGTCGTGTGATTCCCGAGCGCGGTTCGTGGATCGAAGTGAACGTCACCAAGAAGGACGCCTTGACGGTTCGTATCGACCAAAGTGGCAAATTTGCCGCGACCACGTTGCTGCGGGCGATGGACCCAAAGTTCTCCACGGATGCCGACCTGCTGAAGGCCTTTTATCCAACGTCCACACAAAAGATCGGCAGCGCCAAGACGGCTGCCAAGATCGAAGGCAAGATCGCTGTGGATGACGTGGTTTACCCAAGCGGGCACGACCGCGCCGGTGAGATCATCGTCGAAGCCGGGCACCGCATCACCAAGGAGTCGGCCGAGACGATCTGTACGGCGAAAGTCAAAAGCATCGAGTGCATGGAGTCGCCGAAAATCCCCTTGATATTCAACACCCTGGCTGACGACAACACGGCCAGCCACGAGGAAGCTTTGTTGCGAATTTACCAGCGTTTGCGACCGGGGAATCCGCCGCAACTGGAAAAGGCTCGCACCCTGTTCACTGAAAAGTTTTACGACGATAACCGGTATCGGCTCGGTAAAGTCGGCCGCTTCCGGCTGAACCGCAAATTGGAATTGGGGGTCAGCGAATCGGTGATGACGCTGCGTCCCGACGACATGATCGCGGCGATTCGTTACTTGATCGACTTGTTCGATTCGGAAAGCGACGCCGAAATCGACGACATCGACCACTTGGGGAATCGTCGGCTGCGAACGATCGACGAATTAGCCTGCGAGGAGCTTCGCAAAGGCTTTTTGAAGTTGCGGCGAACCGTTCAAGAGCGGATGAGCATCAAGGATGCGCAGGACATGACGCCGCGGTCGTTGATCAATCCGAAGAGCGTTTCAGCGGCGATCGATTATTTCTTCGGTCGCGGTGAGCTGTCACAAGTGGTTGACCAGACCAATCCGCTCAGCCAGTTGACGCATGAACGTCGTTTGTCGGCACTTGGCCCCGGCGGCTTGAATCGTAAACGTGCCGGATTCGAGGTTCGCGACGTTCACATTTCGCACTACGGGCGGATCTGCCCGATCGAGACTCCGGAAGGCACGAACATTGGCTTGATCAGCTCGTTGGCGATTTTTGCCGGCGTTGATGATTACGGTTTCTTGATTACCCCCTATCGCTGCGTCAAGAAGGGCAAAGTCAGCGACGACATCGTCTGGCTTCGTGCCGACGAGGAAAACGAGTCGCATGTGGCGCCGGCGGACACCGAGGTGAAGGACGGGGCGCTGGTTCCCGGCCCCAACCTGATTGCTCGTTTCCGCAGTGACTTTGAAATCGTGCTGCCCGAGCAAGTTGATTACATGGATGTCGCGCCCAGCCAAATGGTGGGTGTCTCGGCGGGATTGATTCCATTCTTGGAGCACGATGATGCCAACCGCGCTTTGATGGGATCGAACATGCAGCGTCAAGCGGTGCCGCTACTGGTAGCCGAACCGCCGATCGTGGGCACCGGGATGGAACGCGAAGTGGCCAGGAACAGCTCCTTGGTTGTGCGTGCTCGTCGCGCCGGCAAGGTGACCTATGTTGATTCGACGCGGATCGAAATCGGCAGCGACCACTACCCCTTGGTCAAGTACCAGGGATTGAACGAACGCACCTGCCAGAACCAGAAGCCATTGGTCACAGTTGGCGAGCAGGTCGAAAAGAATCAGATCATTGCCGACGGCGCCGCGACTCGTAAGGGCGAGTTGGCGCTGGGTCGAAACGTGTTGGTTGGGTTCATGTCATTCGACGGATTCAACTACGAGGATGCGATCATCATCAGCGAAGAATTGGTGCGTAACGATACTTACACATCAATCCATATCGAAGACTTTGATGTCGAAATCCGGGAAACCAAATTGGGGCGTGAGGAATTCACTCGCGATATCCCCAACGTCTCGGAAAAAGCGCTGCGTAATCTGGACGAGACCGGAATCGTACAGGTGGGAACTTACGTCAAGCCGGGGGATATTTTGGTCGGCAAGGTCAGTCCCAAAAGCAAGACGGAACTGACGCCGGAGGAAAAGCTGCTGCACGCCATCTTCGGCCGTGCCGGCGAAGATGTGAAGAATGATTCGTTGGAGGTCCCCTCGGGGATCGAAGGAATCGTGATCGATACGCAGAAGTTCTCCCGCCGCATGAGTCTCTCGGAAGAGGAGCGGAAGCTGTTTGAAAAAGAGTTGAAGGAGGTCGAAGCTGGCGGGAATGCAGAGATTGCCAGCACCTTTGAGTCGCTGGTGCGTGACCTGGAAGCGGCGGCGGGAACGAAGCTGAAAGACTCCACCGGTACGCCGCTGGCCGACGGTCAAGATCCCAAGTTCATCGCCGAACGAGCCATTAGTTTCCGAATTGATCACATCTTGGATCAAGTCAAAGATGCGGCCAAGAAGAAAGAAGTTGACAAGGTCTACAAGTCGCAATGGGAAAACGTGGAACATGCGATTGATGATCGTGACCGTAAGCTGAACAGCATGAAGCGGGGCGACGAGCTTCGCAGCGGCGTGTTACAGATGGTCAAGGTGTACATCGCAACCAAACGCGTGATCAGCGTTGGGGACAAGATGGCCGGCCGCCACGGGAACAAGGGCGTGATTGCCAAAATCCTGCCGGTTGCCGACATGCCGTTTTTGCCGGACGGAACCCCCATCCAAATCATGCTCAACCCACTGGGTGTCCCCAGTCGTATGAACGTCGGCCAGATCCTGGAAACACACCTTGGATGGGCTGGCGCGGCGCTGGGATTCCAAGCGATCACGCCGGTCTTCAGTGGCGCCAGCGAGTCAGAGATCAACGAAGTGCTTTCCGAGGCCGGTTTGCCCCGACATGGGAAGGTGCGTTTGACCGACGGACGCACGGGTGAGGCCATGGAGCAGGAAACCACGGTGGGCTACATCTACATGCTCAAATTGCATCACCTGGTCGACGACAAGGTCCACGCGCGGAGCACGGGCCCCTACTCGCTGATCACGCAGCAGCCGCTGGGTGGAAAAGCCCGCTTCGGCGGACAGCGTTTTGGCGAGATGGAAGTCTGGGCACTGGAAGCTTACGGGGCCGCCTACATCTTGCAGGAGTTGTTGACCGTCAAGAGCGACGATGTCGAAGGACGTACCAAGATCTATGAGTCCATGGTCAAAGGCGAAAACACGCTCGAGGCTGGAACACCCGCCAGCTTCGATGTGTTGACCAACGAGATTCGTGGTCTGGCATTGAACATGCAGTTAGAGAAGCGACCGATCTAGCGCCTCACCACTGGCGACCGCCGGTCGCCGCAGCAGTCATGAAGTGACCAAGTCAGCTTGGTCTTGTAATTGAAAACTAAATCGCAATCACGCATCGGCCAATAAGTTCCACGGACAAACTCGCTTGTTCGGCCGAACCGCTCAGGAGCATCCCAAATATGTCGATTGGCGAATCCAGCAACTACGACCGTATCAATGACTATGCTTCGGTCCGCATCTCACTGGCGCGACCGCAGGACATCAAAAGTTGGTCGTTTGGTGAAGTCAAAAAACCGGAAACGATTAACTACCGCACCTACCGGCCCGAAAAAGATGGTTTGTTCTGCGAGCGGATCTTTGGCCCGGAAAAGGATTGGGAGTGCGCCTGCGGAAAATACCGCGGGATGAAATACAAGGGCATGATCTGTGACCGCTGCGGCGTCAAGGTCACGCACAGCCGCGTTCGCCGCAAACGCATGGGTCACATCGAATTGGCCGCGCCGATCGTGCACATTTGGTTCTTCAAGGCAATGCCCTCGCGGTTGGGCAACCTGCTGAACATGAAGACCAGTTCACTGGAAAAGGTGATCTATTTCCAGGATTACGTGGTCATCGATCCCGGTACCACCGAGCTGGAATCGCTGCAATTACTGACCGAAGAAGAATATCGTGCGGCCCGTACCCAGTATGGCGAAGGCACGTTTGAGGCCGACATGGGCGCCGAAGCCGTTCGCAAGCTGCTGAACCGATTGGATCTGGTGCAGTTGTCCGGGCAACTGCGTCAGGAGTTGGAAGAAACCGGTAGCAAGCAAAAGAAAAAAGATCTGATCAACCGGCTCAAGATCGTGGAAGCCATTCGCGATAGTGACAACCGCCCGGAGTGGATGATCCTGGATGTAATCCCGGTAATCCCGCCCGACTTGCGTCCCCTGGTTTTGCTCGATAGCGGTAACTTTGCCACCAGCGATTTGAACGATTTGTATCGCCGGATCATCAACCGCAATAATCGGCTCCGCAAGCTTGTCGACTTGAATGCTCCGGAAGTGATCATTCGCAATGAAAAGCGAATGTTGCAGCAATCGGTGGATGCGCTGTTCGACAACAACCGCTGCAAGCGACCGGTGCTGGGCTCATCAAACCGCCCGCTGAAATCATTGACGGACATGATCAAGGGCAAGCAAGGTCGCTTTCTCGAGAACCTGCTTGGCAAGCGAGTCGACTATTCGGCGCGTAGCGTGATTGTGGTGGGTCCGCGGCTGAAACTTCACCAGTGTGGATTGCCCAAGAAAATCGCCCTGGAGTTGTACCAGCCCTTCATCATTCGTCGTTTGAAGGAACTCGGCCACGCTGACACGATCAAGTCGGCCAAGAAGATGCTGGAGCGAAAAGACGAAGAGGTCTGGGATATTCTCGAGCAGGTGATCACCAACCACCCGGTGCTGCTCAATCGCGCCCCCACGCTGCACCGCATGGGCATTCAAGCCTTTGAACCGATCCTGGTCGAAGGCAATGCGATCCATTTGCACCCATTGGTGTGCAAGGGTTTCAACGCCGATTTTGACGGTGACCAGATGGCCGTGCACTTGCCGCTATCGATCGAGGCTCAGGTGGAATCACACACCTTGATGATGAGCACCAACAACGTGTTCGCACCGTCGAACGGTAAGCCCATCATGAGTCCGTCACAGGACATCGTCATGGGCTGCTACTACTCGACCATCGAACTGCCTGATCAGCGCGGCGAAGGAATGATCTTTTCCGGCTATCACGAAGTCGACTTGGCGCTCGCTCAGGGCGTGGTTGGGTTGCACACAAAGATCAAGATGCGGTTGCCCAAGCATCAAAAGCTGAAGACGGAGGATGATAACGGCAAGTATGGGGACCTGATCGACACCACCCCCGGACGTGTGCGGTTTAACGAGATGCTC
Source organism: Pirellulaceae bacterium (assembly GCA_041623895.1). Lineage (GTDB taxonomy): Bacteria > Planctomycetota > Planctomycetia > Pirellulales > Pirellulaceae > JBFJVZ01. The sequence goes on from JBFJVZ010000048.1 coordinate 11,134, forward strand.
CCTGACGGGATGGACTTTTACAACCGGCCGATGCGGAGTGGCGATTTGGCCGGTTGCATCAGTGACTGTTACCAGCGAGTCGGCCGCCGAGCGACGATTCACCTGTTGGATGACATGATGCAGATGGGTTTCCGCGAGTCGACGCGCAGCGGTTTGTCCTTCGCCACCGACGATTTGGTCACGCCGGAAAGTAAGCAGACCTTCATCAAGGACGCCGAAAAGGCGGTCATGAAGCACAAGAAAGCCTACGATCGCGGGCTGATGACCGGCGACGAACGCTACAACCAGGTTTTGGATGAATGGACCAAGGCTCGGGAAGCGATCACCACCGACATGATGCAAGCCATGGAAAATGACATCCGCGAAGGCGGTTGGTATGTCAACCCTGTGTTTTTGATGTCGCACTCGGGGGCTCGTGGTGGCATCGAACAGATTCGCCAGTTGGCCGGGATGCGTGGTTTGATGGCGAAACCGACCGGGGAAATCATTGAAACGCCGATCAAAGCGAATTTCCGCGAAGGCTTGTCGGTACTGGAATACTTCAGCTCCACACACGGGGCCCGCAAAGGTCTCGCCGACACCGCCCTGAAAACGGCGGACAGCGGATACCTGACTCGCAAGTTGGCCGACGTGGCACAGAACGTTGTGGTCACGATGGAAGACTGTGGTACCACCCAAGGGATCACCAAAGGTGTCGTCTATCGCGGCGAGAAAGTTGAAGTCCGGTTGGCCGATTCGATCAACGGCCGGGTCAGTCTGCAAGCGATCGTTAATCCGATCACCGACGAGATCATCGTCGCTGAATCACAGATGATTACTCCAGAGATTGCCCGCAAGATCGAGAGCTTGGGTGTTGAAAAGATTCAGGTCCGATCACCGATGACCTGCGATGCACCGCTGGGCGTTTGCCGCTGCTGTTACGGAATGGACATGTCCACCGGAGCCTTGGTCGAAGAAGGCATGGCGGTCGGCATCATCGCCGCGCAGAGCATCGGCGAGCCGGGCACTCAGCTGACGATGCGTACCTTCCACATCGGCGGCAGCGTTAGCAAGACGATGGAAGAGTCCGACATCAAGAGTAAGAAAGCAGGTGAAGTTCGCTTGACGCGGATGCGTGCGGTCCGCAACACCGAAGGGCGTAACATCGTGTTGACGCGAAACGGCGAAATCTCGCTGGTCGACGATCGCGGCCGTGAAATTGAATCGTACCCGGTCCCCACCGGTGCGACGCTGATGGTCGAAGACGGCGATAAAGTCAAGGATGGCCAGATCTTGTGCGAATGGAATCCGTATTCCGTTCCGATTCTTGCCGAGGTCGAAGGTAAGGTTCGCTTTGAAGACGTCGTGGAAGGCGAAACGATGCGTCAGGAACGCGAAGCGAGCGGCAATGTCCGCTTGATGATCGTCGACCACAAAGGTGACTTGCACCCGCAGATTGTCATCGAGGACAACACCGGTAAGGCACTGGATGTCCAATACTTGCCCGAGCGGGCCATGATCACCGTCAAAGAAGGCGCCAAGATCAAGCCCGGAACCGTGCTGGCAGAAATGCCCCGCGAGACAGGCGGTGTTTCCGATATCACCGGTGGTTTGCCGCGGGTGACAGAGATCTTCGAGGCTCGTAAGCCCAAAGATCCCGCCGTGATCGCTGAAGTTGACGGCGAGGTAGAAATCCTGGCCGAAAGAAAACGCGGCAAACGTACGATCATCGTCCGCAGCGAATCAGGGATCGAACGAGAGCACCTGGTCCCACACGGAAAGCACTTCCAGGTGCACAGTGGCGACATCGTCAAAGCAGGTCAGGCTCTGGTCGAAGGACCATTGGTGCCCCACGATATTCTTCGTGTCTCCGGTGAAGAAGCGGTGCAGCAATACCTGCTGCATGAAATTCAGCAGGTTTATCAGTCGCAGCGAGTGGAGATCAACGACAAGCATTGCGAAATCATCATCGCGCGGATGCTTCGCAAGGTGAAGATCGAGAACCCCGGCGACACGAGTCTGCTGCCCGGTCTGGTCATGGATAAATTCCAGTTCCGCAAGGCAAACGAGGAATTGACCACGTGCGTCAAGGTTGCCAATCCCGGCGATAGCGATTTCACCGAAGGGGTGATCATTCCCAAGGAAACCTTTGAGCAAACCAACGCGCAGATCGAAGCGCTTAGCGGCACACCGGCCAAAGCCAAAAAGCCAAAGAGTGCGACGGCAAGTACTCAGTTGCTGGGCATCACCAAGGCTGCCGTGCAATCCAACAGTTTTATCAGTGCGGCTTCGTTCCAGGAAACAACCAAAGTGCTTACCGAAGCAGCTTTGGCCGGCAAGGTCGATCGCCTGGTGGGACTGAAGGAGAACGTGATCCTCGGTCACTTGATCCCCGCAGGGACGGGTTTCCGTGTCTTCCAGGAGGCCGAAGTGAAATACCGCCGCGAGGCTTTGGAAGAATTGGCTGGTGCGGGTGTGCAAAGCCTGGAAGAGAGCTTCCCATTGTTGGAGGACGGTGCCGAAGCTGGTGTTCAGCCGGTAGAGTCGGCTTCGAAGTCAGACGCTGCTCCACTACATCAATCAGCCCCGATGAACATGGGCGATCAGGCGATGGCCGAGCCCTCCTCCGAGTCTCCGGCGGAGCCGTCAGCCGGTGATACGTTGGACAGCATGTTCGGTGGCGGGCAGGATTAGTTAAGCCGGCCCGATGGGAACGCTGATCAACACTTCGCGGCCAATGCGGCCAGTGCGGCCAAGTCTGGATCGCTGACCACGCGGTTGGCTTCCTGTGGCGTTGTCACACCGCTGAACACGCGCCCGATGATCGCTTCAACCATCGACAGCATGCCGTTTTGTTCGGCCAAATCCTGCAATTCTGCGGAGGATGCGCCTCGGCCGATTGCGTCGGATAAGTTCTTGTCCACCGACATGATTTCCGGAATACAAGTCAGAGCATCAAAGCCATCACCAAAACACTTCTCGCAGGCACCGGACTTGTACAACCGTGCTTCCTTGTTGCCCAACCGATGGGCAATTCTCTCGGGCACGTGAAGTGGTTCTTGTAGCTCGATTGTCTCGCGGCATTCGGTGCATAGCCGGCGTACCAATCGTTGGTTGATCACGGCGATCAAGGCAGCGGCCAAAAATTTCGGGTGCGCGTCATAGTGCAGCATCGTGTCCATGGCTTCTGCGGCGGATTTAGCATGCATGGTTGCCAGCACCAGTTGGCCGCTGGCACCGGCCCGGACGGCAGCCGCGGCCGTTCGCGAATCACGGATTTCTCCAATCATGATCACGTCAGGACCGTGCCGCAGCACAACCGATAGTAAGTCGGGGTAGTCCAATCCGGCACGCAAATTGATTCGCGTTTGCATCACGTTCGGAATGGCCCGTTCGATCGGATCTTCGAGCGTGTGGATCTTGCGAGACTGATCATTCAGCCGATCAATCATCGCGTACATGGATGTCGACTTGCCGCTGGCAACGGGGCCTACGAACAGGATTAAGCCGGAGGGACGTTCCAAGAGCTGCTCGACGATCTCCAACTCAAACGCATCCATGCCCAACTGTTCAAGGGAGTGACCGCCTCGGGAGGGATCAAACAGGCGAATCGCGACATCTTGCCCATTGAGAGTTGGGATCGTGCTGAGCCGCAGGTCGACGGCGCCGCCACCGGGCATTTGCAGCACTCCGCGGCCTTCGGTGGGACGCATGTTTTCTACCGCGTCGCTACCGGCTAGTACACGCAGGTGACCCATCAAACGGTGGCCGTAATCACGGGCCAGCCTGCGGACGGTTTCAATTCTTCCCAAGCGGCGAACGGAAACAACGACACTGTTAACGGCGTCGGATAAGTACAAATCGCTGGCATGCCGATCGACAGCCCAGTCGATCAAATTGGCGGCATACATTTCGGGTGGCGTCAGTTCCGTCTCGCCTTCCAGGTTGTCGATCTCTTCGAAGTCCACGGTTTCGTTATTGCTCACGTTGGGGCCTGCTCAGGATAATTGACGATCACATCGGTAAGAAGAATATGGTCGATACGCCCACTGGCTGCAAAGAATTCATGGCTCAGCCGGGAAAAAACGTGGCAATTATCAGCCTTGTGGGTGAAGATCCCGTGTTTCTTTTCCAGGATCCGCCATGTTTCTTTTCTGGAATCCTTTGCACAGTGAATTGGTAGCCGCTTTGCGGTATGTGAGGGTTTGGCAAACCCCACGGATTGCGTGATTCGGTCGGGACGTAGAACAATGGGCCCTAAATACAATGAATGCGACTCAGCCACACGATCCACCAAAATCGCAAATCGTTTTTCACCGACCGATCGATGCCCTCCGCGGGGTGTTTGGATTCGATTCGTTTCGTGGACGTCAGCAGGCGATCATTGATCGCGTGTTAGCAGGCCGGCATGCCATGGTGGTCATGCCTACGGGGATGGGGAAATCAGTCTGCTATCAAGTGCCCGCCTTGATGATGGCTCAGCAGCGTGACATCGTTGTCGTGATTTCTCCGCTGATTGCCCTGATGAAGGATCAGGTCGACTCGTTGGTCCAACGAGGCGTCGACGCAACTTATGTCAATTCGTCACTCGATCGGCAAACGCGCGAGACTCGTTATGCGGAGATTGCCGAGGGCCGGTATCGGCTGTTGTACGTGACTCCCGAGAGGTTTCGCAAGCCTGAGTTCGTCCGCGTGATGGCGGGGCGTCATGTCAGGCTGTTGGCCGTCGATGAGGCCCACTGCGTCAGTCAGTGGGGTCATGATTTTCGCCCCGACTACACGCGTCTTGCCGAGATCCGTGGTCTGCTGGGCCAGCCCACCACCATCGCGCTGACCGCTACGGCCACGGCAGAATGCCGTCGCGACATCTACCAGCAACTGGGAATTGCCGCCACCGACATCGAACTATATCACGAGGGCATCCAACGGCCGAACCTGGCCCTTGAAGTTCAACAAGTCTGGGATGAGGACGAAAAATTCGCTGCGATGACCACCGCCATCGGCAACCCGACTTATGCTGGCGGCAGCGTGATCATTTATTTCTCGTTGATCAAAACGCTGCAGCGTTTCAGCGACCGGATGCTTGCCGGCGGGATCGATCACGTGTGCTATCATGGCGATCTTGCTCGCGATCACCGCCGCCGGGTGCAAGATGAATTCATGACCGGCGATGCTGACTTGGTCTTGGCAACCAACGCCTTCGGGATGGGTGTGGACAAAGAGGACATCCGGGTCGTGATCCACGCCGAAACGCCTGGTTCGATCGAAGCTTATTACCAAGAGATCGGTCGTGCAGGCCGCGACAATCAGCCCAGCCTGTGCCTCTGGTTGTATGACCAACACGACTTGATGACACAAATGCAATTCATTGATTGGTCGAACCCGGATGCCGAGTTCTACATCCGTTTGTACAGCACGCTGACCGAGCAAAATGAAAAGTGCAAGGCATACGGGCTACAGTGGCTCAATGACATGCTTCAGCAACGCAGTCGCCACGACCATCGCTTAGCCACCGCGATCGCGATCTTGGACCGCTACGGCGTCATCGCTGGGCCGAGACCGCCGGAGTGTTTTGAAGTACTTGAGCCGTTGCCGGATGACTTGCAGGACCAGCAGCGGTTAGCGGAAAAGAAGCTCAGGGATCAACAGCGTCTGTACGCCATGGTCCAATTTGCAGCCGAAACCGGCGATCGCAAGGAATTCCTGGATCATTATTTCCTGGGCGAGGAGTGAGTTCAGCGTGGGCCACGGGACCGCGGTCCTGGCGTTTGCTTGCCAGGCAGGCCAGGACCGGCCAGGACCTGTCCTGGCGGAGGACGCAAATCATACGGCTACGCGGTTTTGCCTGGGCGAGGTATCCTATCGAATTGCGAATTCTCGCGGTGCCCATGATTTGGCCCTAGGTTTCGATGAGCAAACGAGTTTATATCAAGACGGTCGGCTGCCAGATGAATGTTCTGGATAGTGAAATGGTCGTTGCCGATCTCAAGCGTCACGGCTACACGGTCGTGGACTCACCTGCCGATGCCGATTGCATTCTCTACAACACTTGCAGTGTCCGCGAGCATGCTGAGGAAAAGGTCTACAGTGCGTTGGGAAAAATTCGCGAGGCCAAACAGCGCGATCCGGACAAGCTGATTGGGGTCATGGGCTGCATGGCGCAAAAAGATCAAGAGATCATTTTCAAGCGGGCACCTTACGTCGACTTGGTGGTGGGGCCGGGCCAATTGCACACGATTCCCGAGCTATTGGAGAAAGTTCGCGGTGGCGATGGGCGTCAAATGGCGGTCTCGCTGGGACGCAAGGATGGTTCCCAGGCAGTCATCGCGCGCAGCCACGAAACGTTTGATCCACTCCGCGACCCGGCCATGCGGCCCACGCCCTTTCAAGCGTATTTGCGAATTCAAATTGGCTGCGACAAGTTCTGTACCTACTGTGTGGTTCCCAACACGCGTGGTCCCGAACAGGGTCGGCCGCCAGAACAAATCATCAACGAGGCGCGGATCTTGGCCGCACAAGGATGCCGCGAGATTACGCTGCTGGGGCAAACCGTCAACAGCTACCGCTTCACGGCCAATGGACAGACGACTGACATGTCAGCGCTGTTGCACGCCTTGCATGAAGTTGAGGGAATCGAGCGAATTAAATTCGTCACCAACTACCCCAAAGACATGACCGAAGGGCTGTTGGTGACGGTTCGGGATCTACCGAAGGTCTCACCCTACCTGCACGTACCGGCACAAAGCGGCTCCGACGCCGTACTGAAGCGAATGAAACGCGGTTACACGGTCGCGGATTACATGGAAATGTTTGAGCGAATCGAGCGAGTGTTGCCTGAGGCGGCGGTCAGTAGCGATTTCATTGTCGGTTTTTGCGGCGAGACCGAGGAAGATTTTCAGAAGACAATCAGGCTGCTGGAGCGCTGCCGGTTCAAGAACAGTTTTATCTTCCAGTACAGTGTGCGGCCCGGTACGAAAGCGGCCGAACGGTTGCCAGACGACGTGCCCCGGGAAGTCAAGGCTCGCCGCAACAACGAATTGCTGGCACTGCAGAACGAAATCGCCCGGCAAGACAATGCCAGGCTGATCGACCAGGTCGTTGAGGTCTTGGTCGAAGGCCCGAGCAAGAAAGGACAGAAGTCGGCGGCTAGTGACTCGGTGGTTCAAATGACCGGTCGCACACATTGCGACCGCATCGTTGTCTTTGACGGGAACCGCCGGCAAGCTGGACAATTCATACCAATTCATGTCGACGACGCCAGCAGCCATACTCTTGTCGGACGCGTGCAAACCGTCCAAGTCGTCAGCATCGGCGCAGGCTGACGCGAAATTTGTAGCGGAACTGGGAAGAGTTCCGCTGCCAGCACGCGAAGGCCTTTACGACTTCCGCTACCAAACCGATGAGGAACTCAACTCTGATCACGTCCAACACGACCGCAACGAACATCCGCACCGAGACGCTCGCCAACGGAATGACCGTCCTGATTCAACCGATGCCATGGCTCAGGACTGCCGCGTTTTCGTTGGCCCTCCGCGCAGGGATCAAGTCGGAGCCGGAGCCTCTTAACGGACTCGCCTCGCTGGTCTGCGAAATGGTCCAGCGGGGTGCCGGTCACTACAACAGTCGCGAACTGGTCGCGATCCAAGATAATCTTGGCATCGATCGCAGCTCCGGCGTTTCCACAGGCATGGCCTCGTTTGGCGCCGCGATGCCCAGCCAATCATTGCCCGAGGCGCTCAAGCTGTATGCCGATATCGTCAGACGCCCGCACTTGCCCGGTGACCAGCTGGATGATGCGCGGATGATGATGATCCAAGAGTTGCGGGCCATGGAGGACGAGCCGACCCAGCGAGTGATGCGACGCTTACGAGAGCTGCACTACGGCCCCCGGCTCGGTCGCAGCCATTACGGCACCATGGAGGCGCTCAAACAAATCGCGGAGCGGGATGTCCGCGAGTTTTACCAGACGCACTATCACGCTGGCGGTGCGATCCTGGGGATTGCTGGGGACATTGACGGCGACCAGGGATTGCAGCTGGCCGAAGCCGCATTCGGGGATTGGAAGACGGGTCCTGAGGAGCCCAGTTTTCCCGTCGAAGGCCAGGCCGTCTATGAACATATCGAATTACCGTCCAGCCAAACGCACATTGGCTTCGCATTCGCTTCGATCCCCTACGGGCATCCTGAATATTTCAAGATGCGTGCGGGCGTCGGCATCTTGAGCGACGGCATGAGCAGCCGCTTGTTTGACCGTGTTCGCGAGCAACGGGGCCTCTGCTACACCGTGGCGGCAAGCTGTCACTCGCTAAAGAATGCCGGCGGCGTTTTTGGTTACGCCGGCACGACACCGGAGCGCGCTCAAGAAACGCTCGATGTGACTCTGCACGAAATTGCAAATTTGACCAGCGATTTGCAACCGGGAGAGTTGGATCGCTGGAAAGTGCGAATTGAAAGCGCGTTGATCATGGAGCAAGAATCGAGCGCTTCGCGGGCCTCATCCCTGGTCTCCGATCAATACCAGTTGGGCCGCGCCCTGACGACCGAGGAACTGGAGTCAAAAATTGAATCGCTGGCTTTGGACGACGTTCGCAATTATTGGGACCAGCACCAACCTGGCGATTACCGTTTTGTGACGCTCGGACCGCAAGCCCTTCAAGCACCCTCTCCTGCTGCCTAGCCATCATGCCAGAATTCCGTAGCGTTACCTTACCTAGCGGGCTTCGCATCGCCGCCGAAATCGATTCGCGCAGTTATTCCGCTGCATTCGGATACTTTGTGCGTGCCGGTTCGCGTGACGAAGTGGATTGTGAATCGGGGCTTAGTCACTTTTTGGAACACATGATGTTCAAAGGCACGGCAAGCCGCAGTGCCGCAGACGTGAATCGGGAACTGGATGAGTTGGGTGGTCAAAGTAACGCCTTTACCACAGAAGAACAAACAGTCTATTACTCGACCGTGTTGCCGAAATACCAGGATCGCTTGTTGGACCTGTTATCGGATATGCTCGATCCCATCTTGGATGCGGAGGAGTTTGAAACCGAGCGGCAGGTGATCTTGGAAGAGATTGCCAAGTACGAAGATCAGCCTCCGTTTGGTGCCTTTGAACGAATGATGGAGGTCCATTTTGGTCCCCGCGGCTTGGGTCGGCGTGTGCTGGGAACGGCGGAGTCGATTCAGTCCATGACGGTTGAAAGAATGCGAGATTATTTCCACCGTCGATATCGTCCGGAGAACATTGTTTTGGCTGCCAGTGGTAACGTCGATTTTGACGCGATGGTGGACGCCGTCAGTCAACACAGCCGGTCATGGTGCTCACGGCCCCAACCGGCAGTGCCATCGGCGGACGACTCAGGGAGCTTGCCGCCGGGCATCCAGTTGGACCGCACCTTGCCGATTGCTGACGCCTTTCAAGCCTACTGCGTCAGCATTGCCGGCGGACCAACGATGAAGAGCGATGATCGCTACGCGGCGCGAGTATTGGCATCGATCATCGGTGATGAAGGCGGCAGTCGCTTGTTTTGGGAGCTGATCGATACCGGCCGCGCCGAAGTGGCGACCGTTTGGCCCCAGGAATTCACCGATACCGGTGCCTGGTTTACCTACATGATCTGCGCGCCCGAGGACGTTGCAGCCAATCAACGGGTTATCGACGAAGTGATACACAGTGCCGTTGAGAACGGTGTTCAGCAATCAGAGCTGGAGCAAGCCGTCAACAAGGCCACCGCCGGCTGTATCATGCAAAGCGAGCGACCTGGCAATCGCCTGTTTGGATTGGGAAGCCGTTGGCTGATGTGCGATGACTACGTGAATGTTGATGAGACGCTGCAGCGTTTACGTGCTTTGGACGTTGATGCGGTGTCTGTGGCCGCCAGAAAGTACTTGACCACACCGATTGAGAGGGTATTCGCGGTCGGCGCAGAGGTTGAATTAAGCGGCTAGTTAGTGGCGCGTCAGGTTTTGACTTTAGGGTAGCCGGATTCGCCAGAATTCGGTTCGTTCCAAGATACCCCGAAGTCTGGCGACATCGGCTACGACACCACCCTAAGATTGAATCCGGACAAAGCACTAGTTACTAGTGTTGCGTCAGGTTTGAATGAATCGGGGTGATACCATGAATCGGGGTGCGAGGCTCTCGGCGAACCGGTAATGCCGAAGCTTTGGGCTCGGTGGGTGCCTTGGGTGCACCGCTTGGCGCAAAAAACAACGCAGGTATCAATTGACACCTGCGTCTGCGACAATAACCGGGTCGAACCAATAAAGTTTGAGTTAAACAGATGTAACTGCGGCCCGCTGCCGACTGGTCAATCGACCAAGCTGGTCATGCGAAAAAAGCGCCGCCTGTGACAAGAAGTCAGATCATAAGCCAACCGGGATTCACTGAAAAGGTCCTTTGCGGTGAGTTTTTCTGATTCATCGACGATTCCCGAACTGCTGCGGATCGGCGACTCGATCGCTGTGTTGCCCGTGATCCATGGCAGCGGCCAGTTCGCCTTGACGGTTCGCCGTTGGATGCTGGAGCACAAATTCGACTGTGTGGCGGTCCCACTGCCGGAGTCGTTTCGGGAGGAAGTCGAGTCCGCGGTACTCGATTTACCAAGGCCTTCGATTGTGATTCAGCCGACAACGCCTCGATTTGAAGGTGTTGCCGACTGGGATCCGGCCCAACTGGAAGAAGCCGAAGACGCAGATCTGGACTTGCCGGTCAGTTACGTGCCCGTGGACCCCTGCCAGCCCGTGATCATGGCGATTCGGGCCGCCATGGGCGAGCGCATTCGCCGCGCGTACATCGACCTGGAAACCGACCCGTTTCGGCCGTATTCGACGGTGATGCCCGATCCGTACGCCTTGCGGCATGTCTGCCCCGAACGTTTTGCGGCTGCTCTGCTACCCAGCATCACGCGACCGCCCGATCAACAGACACGGGCGCGAATTGTACACATGGCCGCACGTCTGTCCGAATTGCAACGGCATCACCAGCGTGTGCTCGCGGTGATCAGTGTCTTGCACTGGCCCTGGATTCGCGAGGCTTTGACCGAGCTTTTCGGGCAGGATGCATTGTCGGCAAATGAAGCGTCTGCTTTTGCGGAGCTGCCCGAACATGACGATGTGATACCGCCGCGGAGGTTTTCCGTCAGCCAGCGGAGTTTGATGTTTTTGTTTGGCGAGTTGCCGTTCATTACCGGCCTTTACGAACGAGCGCGAGCGGAGCTTGAGGAAGACGAGAATTTGCAAGTCGACGGCGTCAAAGAACTTTTGATCGCCGCGCGCCAGTCCTACGTGCGGGAGTTCGGCCGCCGCGGTCGCCGGATCACGCCGCTTCATCTGACAAAGTGTTTGCAGTACATCCGCAACTTGTCACTGATTCATCGCCGCATGACGCCCAGTCTGATTACGATCGTGACAGCGGCAAAACAGATTCTGGGCGACCAGTACGCTCTGCATGTGGCCGAACGTGCCAACGAGTATATGTACTCGAATTCCGCCGCAACTGTCGACGACTTGCCAGCGGTGACACTGGGAATCGATCAAGCCAGGTTGCCCGATGGTGAAACCGTATCCCTGGTCAGTCGCTTGCCGGGACCGCCCATTGTCTGGCGGACATTGGAATTTCAACGACGGCCAACCGAATGCGAAAAAGAACGCTGGAGCTATCGTTGGAATCCTTTCAGCCAATGCAGCTACCCGCCCGAAGACGAACGAATTGAAAACTTTCGCACGCGCGTCTTCGACCGGGCCAAGGCGATCATCGGTAACGATCTGGCAAAGACCGAGAAATTCACCACCAGCGTCAAAGATGGTATCGATATTCGCGACACGCTACGGCACTGGTACGAAAAACAAATCTATGTCAAAGTCATCCCCCCGAGCCGCGGTACGCTGGATGCCTGCGTGATGCTATTTGACAGTCCGGCCGATCCCCGTGATTACCCCTGGAGAACAACCTGGTTTGCCGAACATGAGAACGAGTCGACATTGGCGCTGTTTGCCAGCAACTTTATGGACGAGATGGTCGGCCCGGGGATTGGTTTGAGTGTCTATGGCGGAGCCATGTTCTTGTTTCCCCCAGTGGTGATTCCCGATGTTTGGCGCGACCCGCGGTTGGATTTCACCGAGACTCTGGAAGAACGACTGATCGCCGCGGCCTGCATCCACGCCGGCGGCCAGCAGATCGCATTGCTTTCCTCGCTGCCGCCCGGTTCCGGTTGGCGACGCCTGGCCCGTCGCTACAAAAAGCATCTGATTCACGTGCCGCTCAGCTCATTCAGCGACGAGCAAGTCAAGCAACTCAGGATGGTACACGTGCTGAACGGGCAGGAAATCAGGAGCTACGCCGAAGAATTTATCCGCCGCGTCTGACAGCCTTGAGCCTTGAGCCTTGAGATTTGAGATCTGAGATCTGAGATCTGAGATCTGAGATCTGAGATTTGAGATCTAGCACCTACAGGTCCAGTATTCCCAGCGAACCGAGTACCGCGTAGGCCACGAACACGGCATACAGGCCCACCAGAACCCAGGATTTGGTCAGCGTCAAACGCAGGTCACGCCACATGATTAGCAGCGTGATCACCGTCGATGCGCACAGCAAGATCTGTAAACCATAAATTCCGCGCATCGGCTTGCCGTCCTCGACTAGCGACACCGGTTGCCCGTCATTCAGCCAAATGTTGACCAACAGCGGAATCGAAAGGCAGACGCAGATGTCAAAGATGTTGGATCCAAAAGCATTGGAAACCGCACCATCATCATCCCCGCGACGGGCTGCGGCAATCGACAGAAACGTGTCAGGCACACTGCTGGCCGCCGCCGCGACAATCACCGCCACAAAAAACAGAGGTACATTCAAGGTCTCGGCCGTGGAACGGGTCACTTCGACCAGCCAGTAACAGGCCCCCGCAGCGACCGCCGTGCAGATTGCCAGAATCGCGTAGCCAACGACGGGTCGCAGCCGAACTTGAATCAAACCAAACAGGACAGCCGCAGTGTCGTGCGGCTCATCCTCGACGTCCTCGTGCTCGGCCGATAACTCGCGTCGTACTTGATCGATCAAGGCCAGTGTCGGAGGAATTCCCGCCTCCCGCAAGGCACTGACCAATTCGTCCGTTGTGGGCAGTCGCTGGTCGGCAAACTTGGTTGCGACCGCCTGACGAGCGCGGCGATAACGTTTGGCATCCAAGATCAGCGTGCAGATGTACATGAAGTACATCAACAGCAACACCAATCCCATCTCCCAATTCATCTTCGGTTGGAAGAGAAAGACAATCAGTACCAATTCGCAACCCAAAAACCACAAGCCATCACGGCTGATCACCCGCGCTTCGACTTCGATCACGGGTTTTTCCAAGCGCGTCTTGGCGATCACGATCCCGCACAACGCGGGAATCAACATCATGTTGTAAACCGCCGAACCGGCGCAGGTCGCAATCGTCGCGCCCAAGCCCTCGGTGCCCGCGGATTCGGCGTGCCCGCCGCTATCCTTCATTGCCAGCACGACAAAGAACAGTCCCGTAAACAACTCCGGCAAAGAACTGGCGACGGCATCCAGAGTCGCACCGCGAACCGAACCAGGCAGCTTCCAGCGTTCGCCAAACCACTGAGCGGCATCGGCAAAAGGATCGCACGCCTGCCAGATCACGATCGAGACCGCCACCACCTGACATAACTCAAACGAAACCGTAGCGGCCGTCGACGTGCCACTAGCTGACCATCGCCATGTGGCGACCAACCCGATCACGGTCACACCGACAACACCCAAAGATGTGGTTGGAAAAGTGGATCCTTCTTGATCGGTCATGGAGGCGGGTGTTGGAGGGACTTTGTGCGTGGCGAGCCATCAAAATGTACACGAAGCGATCAATCTTGCCATCGTCCCATCGCCAGCAGCGGAACTCGGCTGCTCTAGCGGCGAAGATCCCGTACCGCTCGCTCCAACGGCGAGGAACCATCACCGATTGGTTTTTCCTGTGCCGTGATCGGAACGACTGACTGGCGGTTGTTAGCCGCAATCGCTGCCCGATAAACGTCCAAAGTGCCACTGCGAAGCTGGTCGCCCGGCGGCAAGGTAAAGCGGCCCAATCCTTTGCCCTGATAATTCACATCTTCAATGACTGCTGGACTCTTGCCGGTGCGATCAATCGCAACCGATTGCATGACCCATTCATGCACAACGATCTCGTAGCGAACCTTCGGCGGAACCTTCGTGACGACTTCCTTGACAACCGAACCTCCGGCTGGCGAGACCGTTTGGTATCGAGCGATGCGCTTGCCGCCCTGGTCTCGCTGGGCTTCAATTTCAACTTGCTGCCCCGGGTGGATTCGATGTTCGCTGGGCTGGCCGGTGTTTAAATCGACGACGGTTACCAGGACGTCGCGCGGACCACCGTTGGTGAGAGCCAGTTTTGCCGGTTTCAGAGGCGACTTGGCAACTGTCTTTGACTCGATCAACAGCGAACGTGGCCGCGGCCGATATCCCCACACGTAAGGATAAGAATACGCATAGGGATCGCCAGCCAATCCATGGCCGGCGCCATAAGCAGGGATATAACCGATTAAGGGATCGACTTCCGCCGGCCTCACTTTGCGTAATGTCTCTCGGAATCGCGGATTCGGGTCATCCAAGTCAGCAACTTGCATGACGCCCCAACCGCTGCGGGGGAATCGTAACACACGCTGTAAATCGACATTCAAGAAACCAAGCATCTGGCCATCGGGCGAATCGTAGCGAGTCTCGCGGCGAAAGCTCACGCGCTGGCCCGTCGATTCGACAACGACCAACTGCCCGCGCAAAATCGTTGCCGATGCTTTGACACGGCCCGCACGGTCAACAACTTCGTAATCCTGACCATAAATTCCGCTGGCAAACAAACAGATTCCGCAGCACAGCAACGTCCGCATGGCCAATCCCCCCAAGGTCCAATTGCCCTGACTGGAATTATACGCGCAAAGTTGTCGTTCGCGCCGCTAAAAAAAATGGCAGCAGGCTCACACGGTCCACCGCAGCAAAGAAGTCGACTCGTTGCCATGCTCAGCGTGGTAACGGAGCCGATTTAAGGTCCATCACGGTTTCCTGTGGGTGTTGGAAAAACAAACTTTTCTAACTTTCTCATTCGACATTTCTTGTTGGATATTCTGCGGTTTCATGAGCACCGGAAGAACATCCAATATCGAACAAGGAATGTCGAAGTGCGAAGTAGTTAACGCGTGTAAGATCGGAATGGACCCATTTTGCCAACAACCGACCCACAGCAAACCGTGATGGAGCCCTTTTAAAGAGACCGGCAACTTGATCATCGAAGTGCAGCTTCA
>JBFJVZ010000049.1:0-26385 GCA_041623895.1 Pirellulaceae bacterium
CGCTGACCCAGTCGACCGTCTATGGTCAGGCTAGCTTTGACTGGACTCCCACCGACTTCGATATCGGTGAGCACACGATCACCTTCACCGTCACCGACAGCGGCAACAACGGAGCCGCTTCGCCGCTGAGTGCGAATCGCACCGTCACGCTGACGGTGCGCGAGACGAATACGCGTCCCGATTTAGCACCGATCGGCCAACAATCGATTGCTGAAGGTCAAACGCTGACCATCCAGGCGGTTGCGAGCGATGCTGACGGGGACTCGATCCACTACTCCGCCTCGCAGGTCCAAGGTGCGGCGCTCGGACCGCTGCCGGCGGGAGTTCAATTTGATCAGGCCAGCGGCCAATTGACTTGGACACCCAATGCGAATCAAGCGGGCAATTATCGCGTGCGGATCACGGCCAGCGACGGCGCGGGCTCGCGCAGCGAAGATGTTCTGGTGACGGTCACCAATACGAACCAGCCGCCGGTCTTCGCATCATTGCCGCGGTTGTTCGCGCGTGAGGGCGACCGGTTAACGTTTACGATCGCCGCCGGTGATGCGGACGGCGAGCCCTTGATCTACTCGTTCGGCGGCACCCGTCCCGGCGGACTGCAATTCGATCGTCCTTCGCAGACGGTCTTCTGGGATCTCGATTTCAAATCCGCGGGCGCCTACACGTTGCCGTTTACGGTAACGGATCCGTCGGGTGCAACCGCGACGCTGAATGTCGACGTTCAAGTACTGCCAACCAATCGGTCGCCCCAGGTGACCTTGCCCTCGTTGCGTAACGCCCAAATCGGCCAGCTCTTGGAAGTGCCGATCGTTGCCTCTGATCCAGATGGCGATCCGCTGCAATTGGCTGTGTCCGATCTACCCGCCGGCGCAACGCTTGACGGCGATGATGTGTTGCGATGGACACCGCAAAGTTTTCAGGCCGGCACGTACACGATCGGGATCACGGCGGATGACGGCATGCTCAAGGCACAGCAAGCCATCACAGTGATTGCTTCGCTGGAACCAGCGGGACCGCGTGTTCGCATCGTTACAACTCCCAGTTTCCCGGCAACACCGGGACAGACGGTGCTGGTCGAAGCGATTGCGGACAGCGATGTCGATGTCGGTGCGGCAACGATCAGGATCAACGGCAACGAAGTCGCACTGGATGGATTGGGACGAGCCAGATTTGTGGCGGACTCGCCGGGCCGTTACGAAGTGATCGCGGAGGTCACCGATGCTGAAGGCAGAACAACGATCGCGGATGGTGCGATTCTGATCCGTGATGTCACCGATCAAGCGCCCCCAGTACTTTCGATCGACGCGGTTACCCCGATTGTCGTTACCGAACCGCTGGAATTGGACATCGACATCACCGATGCGGGTCTGGCGGAATACACCATTTCGTTGCAGCCGAACGGGGGCGGACCGGCAACCGTGATCGCTCGGGGTAATGCCAGCGTTTGCCGAGTGATCACGATTGATCCGGCTCGTTTCAGTAATGGCTTCTATACCTTACTGGTCACGGCCTCTGATTTTGGTGGGCTTGGCAGTCAGCTGTCGCGGCCACTGGAGATTCTCTCCGCCGATAAATCGGGCGCTCTTCGCCAATCGGTCACCGATCTGCAAGTGACACTCGCTGGCATACCGGTCACCGTCGCGCGCTATCATTCAACGCTTGGTCGTAGCGAAGGCGTTGGCGCGGCAAGCAATCGCCTCTTGGGGACGACTTGGGACGTGCCGCTGGTCGATCCCCAGATTGCGGTTCGCAAAGATGTGACGGCCACCAGCAACGATGAACTCCCCTTCGACGCCATGACCGACCATGGACGTCTTTACCTGACCTTGCCCAGCGGAAACCGTGTTGCCTTTGACTTTGACCCGCAGCCGATCACGACTTCCGGTGTGCAAACGTTTTCGCCGGCGTGGCGTTCGCCCGCTGGGCTGGATTGGACGCTGCAAAGCGCAGCGGCCACATTGCGGATCTCCAACGGCGCGTACTTCGTCACCGGGTCCGGATTGCCCTACGACCCCGCAACCATTTCGTCGCTCCGGAACTCCGCGTTTACCTATCGTTTGATCGATGGCGACGGCATCACTTACGACTACGTCGTCGCTGGGCAGACTGCCACGGGGCCACAGTTTCTGTTGCATCGAATCACCGCTGCCGACGGACAAGATTCGTTACGATGGACGGACAGCGGATTGATTGGGGCAAACGGCAGCGGCTTGACCGTTGTCCGCGACGCAAGCGGACGGATTGCCGAAATCGTCGGACCCGACAATCAACAGTTGCTGTACGACTATGGCGACCGCGGCGAATTGCGATCCGTCATCCGTGTCGACCAAGACCAGCGAGTCTTTTACGCCTACGATGCAGCACTTCGCCTCCGCACGGACGCGGGCGGAACCGACCTGCTGCACAGATACGATGAAGCAGGCATGTTGGTTTCATCGACTCCAATCAACGGGCATGTCGGAGGTACCGACCTCCTGTTTGACTCGCCGTTGCTCGGATCGATCACAGCCAGCCAGCGGGCGCAGTTTGCATTTACGCTAACAGCGGCGGAGTTAGGGACGAGTCCCTCGGGCGCGATCACGATCGGTGTCGATGTAAGCAGTTCAGATTTTGATCCGCATCCCGCAACCATCGAAGGACCGATCACAGAAGCAACCGCGGGTTTCTCGACGACACAGTCAGGTCGCAGCATTGCGATGTTCACGTTGACCGACGCAGGCACATTTGTCGTCTCACTTGCTGCCGTCGACGATGTGGAGGGCAACTTTAGTGCTGATATTTACTTGGCCGGTGACACCAATGCTGACGGAAATGTCGATGCCGCCGACAGCGCCGCCTTGGCCGCCGCGCTCGGTAGCGCAGCCGGCGACGCGAACTATTCGGTGGCTGCGGATGTTCAGCGCGACGGCTTGGTGGACGATACCGACCGAGCGGCTCTGAGCGGCATGTTCGGCTTCGTCGCCAATCGTGCACCGACCGTAACGCCACCCCTGGAAGCACCACGAAGTTTTGATGGTCGACCGGTCGTGGTGCAAACGTCAGACTACGTCAGCGATCCCGAAGGGGATGCGGCCTTCACGGTTTCCAACATCAATTCGGGCGGGGACATCCGCTTGCTCGGTGCCGGATTTGTCTCGATCACGCCCACTGTTGCTGCGGGCAATTCGCTGCAAGTGAATCTTTTGGCCGATGACCGGTTGCGGCAGTCCGACCCGGCCATCGTTAACATCGATGTTGTCGACAGTGATTTCACGGGACTGCAAATCGTGACCGACGATCCGACGTTGGCCACGGGATCAACCGTGTCGCTGGCTGCACTGGGAATTCGTGCGGATGGATCGGCCGAACCACTCGATCCCCGCTTGTTATCGTGGACAAGCAGCGATCCGAACATTGTGATCGTAACCGACAGCGGACAATTGATCGGCCAATCCAGCGGTTACACAGCGATCGAGGCCAGTGGGTTTGGATTGAGAGCGGCTACGGCCGTCTCGGTGAACCTGGCGCCGATCGATGGGTTGCAGTTCTACCCGGAAAGCTACGTGTTGCAACCGGATGAGGATCGTGAATTCCGCGTCCGCCAACGTGTTGGGGACGAGGTTCTCGAACTCGGCGCGATCGCTTCGGGCACAACCTACACAGTTGAAAACTCCAGCCTGGGCAGCGTCGATGAGAACGGAGTGTTCAGCCCCGCGGGTCTGGGAGACACGGTAGTCACGGTCACGCACGGTGGCGTCAGCGTGCGCGTCCCGATTTCGATTCGGCGGGCTATCGAAGGCGGTCCTGCCGTTGTTGACAGCCAAGGCGGTTTGTTTGGCGATGGCAATGGTGCCATCGTCGGTGTTCCGCCCGGCGCGATCACGGGCACCAAGACGCTGACGGTAGAGACCTTGCAGGAAAGTGATCTGCCCTACGAATTGCCGTTCGGATTCACTTTTGGCAGTGGCATCGGGATCGGGATCGATGACGACGCTTTGGAGCATCCACTGAGCCTTGCCACAGCCGCACCGTCAGGGGTTTCCACGGGCCAAGTGGGTTACGTCTTCCGTCCGATCGAAGTTGCCTTTGCCGATGGGACAAGCGGTCAGACTTGGGAATTGCTGGACAGCGTGGTCGTCGGCGATGACGGCATGCTGCGCACCACATCACCGCCCAACACCGGTGTCTTTGCCCGTCGCCCACTCAATCAAACCGTACCGCAATTCAGCGCCGGGTTCAGCATGTTTACGGCCTTTCCGGGACCGCTGGTCTCGACCGTAGCCTTGTTGGATAGTGTCAACAATAGCGCGCGAAACATTCCGCCGGTGGTGTCCGGCGAGGCGTTCGGGGCTTCGCCCGGTGAGACGCGGTTGTCGGGTCGCTTCTATGCCGCAACGACATTGTTTGGCGAACTGTTGTTGCCGGTCATTCCGAATGTGGATTTTCGGATGACGACCTATGCCAGCCGTTCACGCGGATTGCAATTCGTGGAAGAAAGTATCATCCGCTTGAACCCGGGTGACCAACTGACAGACGGCATCACCACCATCCCAGTGGTTGCGGGCGAAGGTGAACCGGTGCCACCGGTGTTGTCGTCGGCTGAGATTGAGTTTGGGTCGTCGGACACGATCACGATCAAGTTGACCGGAACGAACTTTCTTGCGGAGAGCCCCTACGTCGGTGCGCCGGATGACGGAAACGAGGCCTCCGATCTGGCTGTACAAATCGTCCAAGGCAATTCCGACACACTCGGATTCAATCGCGTCCTGACGACTCAAGTCGGACCACGAGACACGATCATCTCCGCAGCCGACCTGACGTTCACCACATCTGGCGAACCAGGATCCACCGTTGACGTTTTGACGTTCCAACTCCCACCGGGAGTCGCGATTGCCGGCGCGTCGATTCGGGTATTACGACAGCAATACGTACCCGACCCCGATGAAGATGATTCCTTCGTGCCGATGCAGATCAAAAGCAACGACGCACGTTTTCGAGCGCCCGGCGGCGGTACGTTTGTCACCAATGGCGGCGATGACACGCTAAGTGTCGTCAACACGGGGCTCAGTAATGCTTATCAGACACAAATTGCCGACATCACTGAACCTGGTGGCTTTCGCACGATCACCAACACCAAGCCCACGGCGATGGAATCGGCAAGAGTGAATTTGAAAGCTGGTGAGTTGCCTGGCCAAGATTCCAGTAGCTCCCTGCGGCCGCGCGACATCGTCTTCGCACCCGATGGCACCCGCGCATTTGTGGTCTTGGAAAGCGGCGGGATCGCGATCGTTGATCCGATCACTCTGCGAGTCTTGGACGCCGATCCGGACATCGCCGGCATCCAGCACATTGCCCTTCCCGGTGGAGCGGTTCCGTTTGCGGCAGCCGTCGATCCGCAAGGCCGCGCGATGTTCCTGACCGACCGCTTCAGTCGCACGCTGTACGTGATCGATGTGCATCCCTTCTCGCCGGAACGCTACCGGGTTGCCGATACGATCTCCATCTTTGGTGCAACGCGAAACATCACTCGACTCGGCCTTCGCGGCCTTGATTTGACGCCCGACGGATCATCACTTTACATCGCGGCGCCGGGTCAAGACCTGTTCCAGCAACGGTCCAGTGGGATCAGCGGGCTGATGCATCTGCCGCTGCGGTACCAGATGCCTTTACCGGCCGACTGTGCGGACAGAATTGATGTTTCATGCACCGGCGTCGTTGCGGTCGAACAGCAAAACCAGCAGCCCCAGGCCATGTTGTTCGACACAGTCGGCCGCGGGTTAACGGTGACATTCGATACGTTCGATCCCGAATTTTTGACCCCGGTTGGCAGCAGCCCCTTCGGTGTCAAGATTTCCGATGATGGGCAGTTCATTTTCGTGACCGATCGGATTGATACCGGCGAAAGCTTGACCACGATTCGCAGGTTGCAAGAAGACGATCAACTGGTCCACGAACCCTACTCCACGACCAGCTTCATCGAATTTGGCTTGATTCGCCGCTTGATCGAAGGCCGGGCAACGCATTCATTCAGCGTCAACAACGCGCAAGGCATCACCTACTTGCCCGCCAACGCGCTGAAAGATTCGATCGGCGAACATCCCGATTACGCCTTCGTAGCCGGCTTCAACGCCTTCAAGCCGGGCGATCCCAAGACCGACCCGTCACTGGGAACTTTCTTTGCCTACACCTTATATCGGGATGCCCCGGGAAGTATCCAGCCGCTGAGTGTTCCCGTGACCGCCGGCGGAAACATCGGGATCATTCGCAGCCCATTGGGCGATCCCGGCAATCCGCAAACACAACCCAGGTTGGTCGCCGCCACGATGCCGGTCGACTCCGGATTCCCGACCGACGTTAGTCTTTCGGCAGACAATCGTTTGCTGCTGACGACTTACCCGACAAAAGATTTGCTGGTTGGTTATGACCTGGCACGCACGATCGCTTTGATCGAACAACAAGCCGGCAGCGAGGAAGTACAAGCCGACTACAGCCAGGCGCCCTACATTCAGTCCGTGCCGCGCTCATTGTTGACGCTGTTGCGGGGTCCGCTGAGCACTGTGCCGATTGACGGGGTTGACCCATCGCTGCGTTCGATCGGCGATATCCGATTTTATGATCCTAATCAGCCGCAACTGTATGGTCCTGTCTTCGGCGTCCCTCCGACGGGGCCGTTTGGGAATACGCCCAACCCGTTCACTCCGCTCACCTTGGGACGTTTCCCCAACGCGATCGAGACGGCACCGCCGGTTCTGCAAGAAGGCAAGCCGATCGGAAACACGATTATCCCGCTGGGCGTGAAACTGGCGGCCGCCGCTGCCAACGAAGGCGACGAGGTCTTATTGACGATTGACCTGACTGGCGAACGCCCGGAGACCGCGCACCACCTGGATGTACATTGGAATGACGGTGAAACCACCAACCTCACGTTGCCGGCAGGCCAGTCGACCATCCAAGCAATGCATGTTTATGTCGACGACAATCCAACCCAAACTCCGTCTGATCCGCAAACCATCAGCGTCACGGTCACGGAAGTTGATGTCGTCATCCCCAATCTCCCCCGCGTCGCCAATGCGGAAATCGAAGCAACGATATTGAACGTGCCACCGGAAGTCTCACCGATCCGAGTCTTTGATGGCGCCTCGGGTGAGAATGGCGAAATCCTGATCGGTGACATCGTCGACTTTGAATTCCTATTCTCCGATGTCGGCGTCGAAGATACGTTCACAGCGAATGCGGTCGTCTCCACCTCGGATGGAACCATCGTATTAGAAGGATCGCTGGGCGCGGTTTTGGCAGACACCAGCCACTACCTGGATGACGTGGTATTTGCTGAAGAAGGCATCTACACCGTCAAGATTCTGGTCACCGACGATGACGGCGACGTGGGCGGTCGCGTGCGCGTTGTTCGGATTGGCGTGCTGGAATCGGGGCCGCCATTGTATGATGTCGCTTACGACGCGGCTGAAGATCTGGTACTGACAACGCCGCTGGACGAAATCTACCGCTTGCAATACCCGCAGTTTTTGGATGGTGATGTGCTGCCGCTGCCTGTTCGCGGCGACGACGATCCTGAATCCGAAATCGGGCTTGAAATCGTGGACGTCGAATTCACGCTTGCGGATACGACTGTCCCACCCGGCTCTTTGTTGGTCACCGATAGCCGCGGCCCGACAGATGTCTTGTTTGCAGCCAATCCCGCCAACGGAATCGTGCTCGCCCAGATCGATCTAGGAGTCGATCTATCGTTGGTCGGCGGTGCCTTTCACGCCGGCTCGCAACGCATCTACGCGCTCTCACGATCGAACCAAATCGTCGCGATTGATCCGATTAGCGGACGGATCCGCGGACAGTTTCCTGCACCGTTCGACCTGACCGGGGCAACGGGAACCGAACTGGTCAGTGGTGATCTGACGATTCATCCCACCAGCGGAAATCTTGTCCTTGCCAGCAACGTGGAGCCAACGCTTTACGAGTTCACGACATCGGGCGACCAAATCCGCGCGATCGACATGAACGAACGCGGATTCGGAACGGACCTGAGCGGTTTGGCTTTCGATGCGAATCGGACTTTGATCGTCAGCACCACCCGTCATTTCCTATTCACGGCTGAAGTTCCGGAACTCTTTACATCAGCGGAAGGAGAATCGCCAGCCGCTGCGACAACCGCGGATGATTCGGCTCGTCTACCCCATGACGGTGAAGCAGAGTTTGTGCCTTTGGACAATCGTGTTTCCGCGGCTGTCTCGTCAGGGCCGCCGATTGGACTGCGAAATGCAGATTTCGGGATCACGGATTCAGAGGCAAGCGGATTTGTATGGTCGACGCTGGGGGACGTTCGCTTCACTGACGGAGTTGCGACGATCCGCGAAGATGTGGGCATGATTTCGGATCTTTCGCAAACCTTTGTCGTCCCCTACGGCATCAATACGCTCACCTTCACACTCGGTGGGTTGGCCCTTGATGTCGGCAGCGGCAATCATCCGCCGGAAGCCTTTGAGGTCGCGCTGCTGAATGCAGCAACCTCGCAGTCCGGATTCGGCGAAACGACTGGACTGGCCGGCGGTGACGCACTACTCAACATTCAGGCAGACGGAACGATCTACTTTGCCGACGGAGTCACTGTGTCCGGGGCCCCGGCGAGCGGCAGCTCTTTGGCGTCCTTGTCCGAGCCGCTGGATGTCACCATTCCGCTGCCGCTTGATTTCAACCGCAGTCAAATGACCTTGTACTTTGACCTGGTCGGTTTCGGCGCGGACACCAGCGAAGCCTTGGTCTCCAACGTCAACCTGCAAACCACGCCGTTGACCTGGCAGAACCCAATCAACCGTTTCGACGTCAACAACTCAGGCAACGTAACCGCTTTGGATGCGCTACTGATCATCAACGAACTGGCGGTACAAAAATTCCACAACGGCCTAACGAGGCGGTTGTTTGATATCACCAATACGTTTGGCCCGGCACCCTTCTTGGATGTCAACGGAAACGACGAAGCCACCTCCCTGGACGCGCTGCAAGTCATCAACGCCTTGACACAATTCAGTCTGATGACGGTGCGCGGCGAAGGGGAACAAATACCACCACAAGTAAACGCCTCACCGCGGTCAAACGTCGACGCGGAATCAGAGTGGATCGCCCCGGCGGAAGAGACGCCACAAAAACTCAGGAAAGCATCCGCTGCGTCTGCGAACACTTTGGACCCTTGGGCCACAACCCGTGATCATGACGGCGGCGGCAAGGAAATCTATGATCTGATCTCCGCTGAGCGGGACCTGGACACCGACGCCACCGACGAGGCCCTGCTCGATTGGCAGTAGTGCCGGCAGAGCGGACCAGCTTTTCTTGGGTCATGCCTGCAAGCGTCGACTTGGGCACCGGCGTCGCAACACGCGGTGTCCGTTTCCGTTGCTGACACGCGGTCATTCGCCAGGAGTCTATTCTAAATGCTGGAGTATGCTGCGCGCGATCGGTGGGTGCAGCGGCTTGTTGTCGAAAGTAAACGGATCGGACCCGCTTGGCCGCTGCATATCAATGGTGCTGGTGACATAGGCGTGCATGTCGTTGATTGGGATCTTGTATTCGGCCATGACCCTGGCAGCAATCGCGTTGTATTGCTGCTCGGATCCCAAATCGAAAATACCGGTGGGAGAACTGCGGATCGGTGTCGTGCTTGCCCAGATCAACTCTGCTCCCGTTGCTTTCAACCTGCCAACCAGTTCGCGGAGGTTTTTCTCGTATTGCTGAACGCCCGTTGTGCGGACGCCCCCGGCTGCTTTGGACATCGTGCGGAAGGACTCCATTGCTGGCGCGCGATAAACCAGATCCCCGAGTCCAAAATTGAAGTGGATCAAATCCCAGCTGCCTGTTCCCAGCAACGTATCCAGATTCTTCCATGCTGTTTCTGCGGTACTCACCTGACCCGGTTGCACGGTTGCATACACAACCTCGACACGTCCTTTCAGTTCGCTTGCAACCCGTCGGGCTGGCTCCTGATAGACACCATCACCCAGAATCAGCACGCGCGGAAGCGCGGCTTCTGCCAACGCGGGCGCGGGGAGGAGTACACAGCTTAGCAGCAAGATGAACAGTCTGATCAGCTGCATGCCTTAGCCTCGAAGTTCGGTCATCTCGCCGGTGCTGTCAGCGAATCTTTCGACGGGTACGTCCACGGCGTGTAGCATGGAGACGAAAAGATTGGCCAGAGGAACTTTCTTTTTCCCTTCAAACATGTGCAGTTTGCCGTGTTTGAAGCCCAACTTGTTGCCGCCGGCCAGGTGGATGGGATAGTTCTTTGTGCTGTGCGATGCATGCGGGTGCGCCGATCCCCAAAGCACGATCGTGCGGTCAAGCATGTTTCCATCGCCCTCCGGCGTATCACGGAGGCGACTCAGAAAGTAAGCGTGCTGTTGGGCGCGCCAATGGTCCCACTGTCCGGAATAGTCCGGCGGCCGTTTGTGGGCGATGTCGTGAGTGGCACCTTTGTAACCGAGAACGTAAGTGGCGTAATTCCACATCTCGCTGTCCGACGAATGTTCGCTTTCCAGCATCAGAGTGGCAAATCGCGTCGAATCGGTTTGAAAGGCCAGATAGATCAGGTCGTACATGCAACGAATGTACTCCTGCGGTTGCGTGTGGGACACCTCCAGATTCAGCCCCTTGGTAGCCACATCAGGCAATGGCTCGTGAGTCCACTTGCTGGTCCGCTCCACACGATGCTCCAGCGCTCGAATGGATTCCAAGTACTCGTCCAACTTGCGCTGATCTTGACTGCCAAGCCGGGTCTTGAAACTGCGACTATGATCGATCAGCAAGTCAAGGATGCTGGCTTCGCGCCTGAGCCCCGCTCGAACCTGATCAACACCCTTACCTGCGTACGGCTTGAACAGACGGTTGAAGATTTCCTGGGGTTTGTGCAATGACGGGATCGGCCGACCAGGTCCGCGGTGCGATAGCGTCTTGCTTCTGCCGTAGGAACCAGTACCACCCTCAGTCCCCAACACCAATGATGCATAGCGAGTTTTCTGACCATGCACGCTGGCGGCGACCTGATCGATTGAGATGTTGTTTGTCTTCTCGTGTCCCGTCATGTCGGCGCCGGTAGCGAAGACATCGCCGGAGCTATGACCGCCAAGGGACCAGCCACCTTTGTGGTCGAGACCGCTCAGATAACTCACGGATTCCTTCAGTGGCTCGAACGGGGCTGACGACTTGTTGAAAGTCAGCGACCCAGGCTCGCTGCACGGCCACCAACTCCATGGATCTGGCTTGTCTGCGGCCGGTACCCCGTGAGTCCCGTTGGGCATGTAGGCGCCATATGCGAAGTAGCTAATCAGCATTCGCTTTGGCAAGTCATCACTTGCCACGTCTTTGGCCCAGCTCATTCCGTTCAAAAGGGGCAGCGCCAATGAAATGCCGCCTCCGGTAAGAAGTACCCGTCGATTCAGATGCCAGGATTTCTGTTTCATGCTTATCGGCCTTCAGCTGGCGGCACTACCCAATCCAATCCTCGAAATGTTTTGCTTTGACAAATCGACACGATCATGTCCTGCAAATTGTAGTTACTCTTCCTCGTCTGCGTGACCAACTCTTCGACGGCAAAGCGATCGCGCCAAGTCAGTTCTCGGCCGATGCCGTAGCTGAGTAGCCGTCGCAGCACGTTTTCGGCGATTTCATCTTCCCGGAATTCCAGCAGATAATCTTTCAGTTCACGCATCCCGTCAATGTTGGGGCCGCGTGGAACGATTGCATCAGCTTCCACCTGAATCGCGTTAATAGATTTCAGATAAGCGTCATAGCCTGCCAGGTTCTGGTGCTTGTTCTTATCAAAACCACTGACCCGCGTTCCTTCCGCAGGCACCATGGGCTGGAATTTGCCAATCGCATTGTACCTCTCGAATGGAATGCCCCAGGGATCGAGTTGCGAGTGGCACTCGTTGCAACTCTCCTTCTGCCGGTGCTTGGTCAGCAGATCCTTGATCGTCAGAGAGGTCTCTGCAGATTCACCGGCGGAATCCGAAAGCGCCGGGACATCGGCCGGTGGCGGTGGAACTTCGTCGCCCAGAATCGCTTCGCGTAACCAGACAGCACGGTAAATTGGATGCGGTGCCGAACCGGTGCCATTGCCAATCAAAACCGATCCGTGAGTCAGTAGCCCCCCGAGCCGGTGTTCCGGCTTGATCGCCACGGGGCGTAGCTGGTGACCCTGCACTCCTGCAACGCCGTAATGCGCCGCCAGCGGTTGATTCAAGTAGGCAAAGTCGGAGTCCACGATGCTCAACACGCTGGCATTGCGATTGATCAACTCGGCGATAAAACCAATCGTTTCGGCGAGCATATGGTCGCGGATGGTGGGACGGTACGGCTCTTCGGTTCCCGCTCGTTCTCCGCGAGGAACGTAATAGAGAAATCGCGGAAAAAGCTCCCGGTTGATCGGCACAGTCTTCAGCTTGGCAAGACTGAGCCATTGCATGGTGAAGTTCTCGATAAAAGCTTGCGACCGGTCGTCGGACAACAGGCGGCGAACTTGCCGCTCAATGACAGCGGGATCGTCGAGTTTGCCTGCTGAAGCCAGCCGCATCAGTTCGTCATCCGGCATGCTGCCCCACAGGAAGTAGGAAAGTCTCGAGGCCAACTCGTAGTGCCGCGATGCCAAGCCGTCCTGTGCCAAGGTATGGTACATGAACTGTGGCGAAACCAAGACCATCGCCAATGTTTCGCGCATGGCCGCCTCCATCGTCTTCAACTCAGGCACGACCAGGTCGTAAATCCTGGCAAATCGGTTCACTTCCTCCGCTGTAGCCGGCCGGCGATAGGCTCGTGACATGAAACGTTGCAAGACTGCTTTGACATAAGCCTTCGGATCACTCTCGCGTAACGGGGACGCGAACAGAATCCTGGAATGATGTTGGGGCGGCCACGCTTCCGTCAGCGGGGCCTCGAATTCCAGCCACTCCACGACAGCACGCGGCATCGCCAGGTTGCGTGTTCTGCTGAAGTTGTTGTCATCATTCAGAGTCCCATCGTCATAAAGGTTTTGAGGCGTGATCACGATGGTGTCCGGCTGACGCTTCCCCTTTCTGACCACCCCCGTTTGCACAGGAAAGTTTTCGATGCGGCCACGAAATTCGTAAACCTGCGGATGATCCGGACTATTACTCAGTCGGATCGTACCTACCGGTTCAACCCGTTGCGTGGAGCTATTGACGTTGATTCCGTAGCCCATGATCAGACGAAGCGGCAACTCGGTGATGCCCGGTGGCAGGATAGCCGACGCCTTGATACGAATGCAAAATTCGCCGGTCTTGGGAAAACTCTTGAGGGACATCCCCGTTGCCGGTGTGTTGCGGCGATTGCCCCACACGCCCACCTCGTCCGCTCCCAATCCCCTGTCCAATCCGTGAGGCTGCCAGTCACGCCGAGTCTTGTGAATCTGGGGTCTCGACGGCTCGACGATGGCGCTGGCCATGGCGCGACGAGCGGATTCCAGATATCGGTCAATCTGCTCCGGCCCTATCCGCATGAACTCAGCCGTGTTGTTGAACTTGTACGGCTTGGTCGGGTCTTGCGGAAGCTGGTCGATCAACTTCAATTCGAACCCCAGGAGATCTCGCATCGTGTTTTGATACTCAAAGTTCGTCAGCCGCCTTGCGGTCGGAACCTCAGCAGTCTGACTGGCCCTGGTAACGTAATCTCGCAACCCCGCTTCGATCCACTCAGCGACCGCCCTGCGCTCGGCGTCCGCCGGTTGCGGCTCGTCTTCAGGCGGCATCTCGTTGCTTTCGAGCATCTCCAGAATCCGTTCCCACCGTTCCAGGTCACGCCCGGTAGACAAGTCGGCATCGAGAGCGTGCAGCATGATCTCGCCCTTGCTTTTCTCAGGCCCATGACACTTGATGCAATTCACCTTGAAAAATGTTTTGACCTGCTCACCAAAGTCATTGTCTTGCGCAAGTGAACCGCCGCCGGCCATTAGCAATACGCCCAACAGTGCAGCGGCCATCTCTCGAATCATGATTCTTGCTCGCCACCGGGCAGGTCCTGTTCGCAAAGTCAGACTACTTTTCACTTGCCCGCGTCTTTTCGGTACATGAATGAATCGGATGTCAGCAGCGAAACAATGACCGCATTGAAACTGCCGCCGCTGTCGACGTAGGCGCGGTCGGCGTCGATCAATGTTCGTGAGTCGGAGAGCATTTCGTTCCTTCCCAAGAAATAACGGAACGCGTGGCGGATGATCGACTGACGCACACGTGTGGATCGGGCAAGCCTGTCGATCAAGTCAAAGGCGTCTTTGACTTGGCCATCCAGCGCCGGATCACCTGTGCCGGCGAGATATCCGGTCGCGTCGACAGGCAGCGTCTTGTAGACATTGGCACTCGTCTTTCCGTCACCCTTGCTGATGAGATTGTCGGGATGCTCAAGAGCTTCCTCGCTGCGATAGCGTCCGAAGTCATCAAAGACTTCAAACGGCAAACCCAGCGGATTCATCTGCTTGTGGCACTTCCAACATTCGGCGGCCTGCGTCACGGAGTCGAGTCGCTGGCGGAGAGTGCGGTGGGGGTCTTCCGGAATCTGTGCATCAACGGTAATCGGCACGTCAGGCACGCGGCCAGCAAGCAGCTTTTCGCGGATCCACCTGCCGCGCCGCACCGGATCGGTCTCGGTGTTTTGTGAATGCGCCAGTAGCCACGCAGGATGCGTGAGAATGCCTTTGCGGTTGGGAACTCGGAACGGCTGTGAGACGGGGTAATCCCATGTCACTTGCTCGCGATACCGGCCCTGAGCACCGATCGGCCCGGCACCAGCGATTTTAGGAAGACTATAAATTTCTGAGTACCTGAATTTTTGCCCGCCGTGATAAAACCAAGGGAACGTGATCGGAGTAATTCCTTTGCCAAAGGTGTGATCGAAGAACTCCATGTACCGCTTGAAGTCCCGGACATGAATGTCAAGGCGGTCCTCCTTCAGCGAGGTAATACGCAAATTCTTGAACAGCTCTTTGTGTGTTTCAAAATTGTCGACCAGGAATTTCCCGGGATCGGCGTGCCAGTCGGCGTCTTTTAGTTTTTCGTAAGCCTCGCGCCAACCAGCAATGATCTTTTGACCTTCTT
Organism: Pirellulaceae bacterium; assembly: GCA_041623895.1. Taxonomy (GTDB): domain Bacteria; phylum Planctomycetota; class Planctomycetia; order Pirellulales; family Pirellulaceae; genus JBFJVZ01. The sequence goes on from JBFJVZ010000049.1 coordinate 15,087, forward strand.
CGTCGCTGTAGGGATGAAGCACGAAGAACATGTCCGTGGTCAAGAGCTGCTCGAACACATCCTGATCTTGCCTGAGGATGTAGTCGACCACGCGATCCGCTTCATTACTGACCGAACCCGCTGTCCCCGTGTAATCCCGGCCCGCGTTATCGTAAAAGCCGCCGCTGCGAGACTCGTCTTTGAACAGTTTGATGCTGTTGGGATAAGCGAAGAACTCGCGGAAGAAACGGATGATCTTGGGATGCGTCACCTTGTGCGGGCGTACGTGCCCCGTGCTCACGGAAGGGGATGCCTCTGCAAAAAAGCTGGTCTTGTCATTGAGTATCCGCTCGACTTCACGTCGATAGTCTGCTTTGGCGAGCAGCCGCCCCTGGTCGGCAACTGCAACCAATGGATCATCCGGGACACGATCGGTCAGTGCGTATGCGATTGCATAACTGGCTTCGCGCGGTGAAAGCTTTTTTCTACCGAATTCGTCTGGCTCGCCTGCTCCGAATTCCAGCCGGTAAAGAAACTCTGAACTCAGCAGTACGCTGATCAGCATCTGTCGCAGGCCCTCCGTGTTCCCTCCCCGTTGAATTGCCGATCGCAGCAACGGCAGGTAAGTTTGTAACTCCTGCGGAGTTGCTTCACGCTGCAGCACACAATCGAATTGAGCATGAATGGCCGCCATCATTTCCGCGCTGGTCGGCTCGGACCGCTTGTTCACGATCGCGACAAACGCGTCCGGTGAACTCGGAGGAACCCAGCGGTCTTTGGGATTGGGGAACTGAAGCTTGCGGCGATCGACACCCGCATGAGTTGCTGCGAATATCTGCTTTTCAGCAATCCATTTGGCATTATTGAGCATCACGAGCAAATGCCCGCCATCCAGCGCGGTCGTGTCGTAATAGCGAACACCGGAATGGTCCGGCAGCACGATGGGATTGGTAACACCGTAAAAGCTGCGTTGGCGCGTGTTCCCTGTCAATTTAAAAACCGCATTAACACGCTCGTGAAAAATCTGCGGGCTCACCAACCAGCGGCGTGCCGGTGTGAAGGGCCGGTCTTTGATTTCGCCGGAGAAAAGTCTGTCGTGATCAACGAAGTTACCATATGCCGGATCGTGTAATTTTTGATCAAGTTTCGACGCGTTGTGCCTTCGCAACTCGCTCCGCAACCAATCGGCCAACAGCGCTCGTTCCAACTCACTCGGTTGCTGCGAATCTTCCGGCGGCATCAAGCCAAAGAAGATTTGGTCTTGTGCCCGATTGAGCAGCTCCAGTCTCGCCTCTGTCTTTAGCTTCCCAAGCCTGTCCAGCATGACATCGCCCTCGGCGGATTCACCCGCATGGCAATCGAGGCACTGCTTTGCAATCACCGACTGCACATCTCCGGGGATCACGAACGTACCGGCCGCATCGCCCGCCATCAGGGGAGACGCAATCAACGAACAGCAGATCATTGACAGGACGGTTGATAAAGACGTTCCAGGCATAGGTGGTGCTGTTACTTTGAAAATCACGGTTCCACGATTGGCGCCGCCTCAAGGTCCGCGATCCCGTAGAAGCGGATCGCATTGTCGTGGAACACTTTGCGTGCCAGCGATGGTTTCTTGCCCACGAAATACGCCTTGGTTAGTTGGATGACCGACTGATAGTCACCTGTCAAAGTCGTTACCGGCCAGTCGCTGCCATAGATCAGGCGATCTTCGCCAAAGCATTCCAGAGCCAAATCGATCGTCGGCTTGTAGGCGGCCAGATCCTGGGGTGCCGGCTGCGTGTTGAAACGGCCATAAAGCGCCGACAGTTTGCAAAACACGTTCGGCCGTGTGGCGACAGCACGGAAGCCACGTACCCATTGCTGGTCATGCGGCCCTCCGTTCAACTTCACGCCACCGAAGTGGTCAAGAATCACTTTCAAGCTGGGAATGCGCCGGGCAATTTCAGCGACGTCCTGCAAGGAATAATCACCGATCAGAAAATCGACGGTCCGCCCCATCTCCGCGGTCAGCCGCAGATCGCGCAGCACAGCTTCGGTTAGCTCTTGCTGATAACGTCCCGACAAGCGGTAGCCAACGTATCGCTTGTCTTGGCAGAGTTTCAAGAATAGCGGCCGAAATTCATCCGTCCCGATTGCCTGAGAAAGATTGCCAACCACGCCGCGATAGAGCCGCGTGTCGTGTGCGGTAACATCGAGGTTCCATTGATTGTCGACCAGTGCCTGGCCTGACAGCACGACCACGACGCCTTTGACGCCGTTGGCTCGGCAAATCGGCGCATGTTTCTCGGGTAAAAACGGACGATACAGCTTCACGTGTTCTTTGCGCGGCCACGTCATCTGGGGACGACGGGTATCCCATAAATGCACGTGGCAGTCGATCACGGGAAGACTTTCCAGATCGTCTGCCTGGGCAGTCGGGTCGATGGCAAGCAAACCGCCCAGCAAAGCTACCGCTAACAACAAAGACAGCGTGATGAACGGGAACGGTGCGGTTCCCGGAATAAGACCCCTGACATTCCGAATCAACTTCATCATGCCATGAATTGGTCGATGGGGCCGGTTTGATCGATGTTCAAGCCAACATCCAAGCTGCCGTAGTGTTCGATCGATTTACCGTAGGCATTCAGCAGCGTGGTGTACCAATTGCCCAGCGTCTTATGTCCTTGTTGGCCGTAACCGGGCAGGCGAATGTAGCGGCGAGCAATATCAAGCCGCGTGTTGTTACCGGCCAACACAACGAACGGCCACTCCGTACCGTGACTGTGGTGAGTCTCACCGTTATCCGGAAAGTAAAACAACATGGTGTTGTCGAACATCGTGCCGCCCGCTTCCGGGGTGTTCTTCAGTCGCGTGACGATCGTGTCGATCAACGTCATGTGCTGACGCCGAATCTTCTTGCGAACTTCGGTGGCTTCAAATCTCCCGACCGCCTTGCCGTGTCCGACATCGTGCTGATTGACTTTCTCGCCCTCAATGTCCGGCAGCCCGGAATACGGCGTACCCAGTTCGTCCATCGTGAAAGCGACCACGTTGGTCATGCCGGAAATCAGCGTTGACAGCAGGATCTCCGTCAGGCCGGCTTGGCGATCGACCGTTGACAATTCATCGCCCAGGTATTTTGCATCTAGCTTGGGAAGGTGTTCGCGAATCTTGTTGCTCATCGCTTCGACGCGGCTGTTCCGCTGCCGAATGTCCTGCAAAGCAGCGGCGTAGTTTGCGACCTTCACCCGTTCGGTTCCGCGCAGTTGCTCGGCGAGCTGACCTTCGTTGGTCGCCACGAACTCCAGCATCTGACGTTCCAACTGGTACTGCGCGCGAGCTGTTTGATCGGCCGAAACGGATTTATAAAGTTCCTGCATGGCCACCTTGGGTGAGCCAAAAGCGTAGTTCGGTTGTTGTGGACCTCGGGCTGAGAAGCCTTTCTCGATACCATTGATATTTCCCCGGGAGTTGCCGCCACCCGTCGGGAAACAAGCGAACTCAATATGCCCGAAAGGAGAGGGAAAAAGCTTTGCGAGTTCAAAATCGACGGTCGCCCATTTGATCGAACTGAGTCGCTCGTTGGCTTTGAACGCACCCAACGAAGAACACCAGGTGTGATGGCCCGTGGTGCACATCTTTCCCGACAGACCCTGCAAGATCGTCAGGTTGTCCTGGTGAGCAGCAAGCGGGCTCATCCATTCCGGCAACTCTTGGCCGTCCAGGTCAGCGACGAACGCATCCTTCCTTTGCTCCGCATCCATCTGCTGCTTGCCCAGCGTGGGAGGAACAAGCGAACTTGGAAAGAGCCCGTTTCCTTTATGTAGGAAGATGAACCGAGTCGGCGGACGGTTGACGGGCGAAGCAGCAAACAGGCTCTGCGAAGAAAGACTCAACGCACCCGCGCCCAAGATGGACTGTGTCAGAAAACTTCTTCGGTTGTTCATCATTCTCAATCTTCTTTCAAGCAGGTCGACGCCACTTCGTTTCCATCGGCTGTTCGTGCCAATCGAACAGTCGGTAATTGACCTTGATCATCGCGGCAGTGTTCTTACTAGGCTTTGTCTCAAAACGGGAGGGCGAGGCTCCCGCCGAGCCGCACTTTGCCGAGAACGCAACGGCTCAGCGGGAGCTTCGCCCTCCCAGTTACCACGAATCTGAGTTATGAGACAAAGCCTAGCAGGACGCGCCCAGCGAGTGAATGATTGCGGCAAATTCACTCGCTGGCGCGTCGTGCTGGTGTTAAAGGTAAATTACCGATTCCTCCACTAGTCTATCGCTTTCCGATACATAAATGAATCCGAAGTCAGCAGCGAAACAATCACGGCCTTGAAACTGCCGCCGCTGTCCAGATACGCATGATCGGCGTCAATCAATGTTTTGGAGTCCGATAGCATCTCATTTCGGCCGATAAAGAAACGGAATGCGTGACGAATGATCGATTGCCGAACTCGTTGCGACCGAGCTAGGCGATCTATCAGGTCCTCGGCATCCGCCACCTCGCCGTCGAGACTCTGATCACCGGTTCCTTCGAGATACCCGGTGGTATCAACCGGCTTTGTCTCATACACGTCGGCCTCGTTTCCTTCGCCGTGTCGAATCAAGTTGTCCGGGTGTTCCAGACTCTCGCGGGTGCGAATCCGGCCGAAGTCATCAAAGTTCTCAAACGGCATCCCCAACGGATTCATGTGCTGATGACACTTCCAACACTCCGCTTTGCCGGTCACCATCTCCACTCGCTCACGAAACGTCTTGTGCGGATCATCAGGCACTTGTGCGTCCACGGTGATCGGCACATCCGGAACGCGGCCGGCCAGCAGTTTCTCTCTGATCCATCGACCGCGGCGAATCGGATCGGTTTGGAAGTTGCCGCTGTGCGCAACCAGCCAAGCCGGATGAGTCAGGATGCCTTTCCTGTTCGGCATCGGGAAAGGTTGCACGGGGTGATAATCGAAGTCGTCTTCGCTGCCGTATTTGCCACCTCGGCCGGGCGTTCTGGGCAGGCTGTAAATCGGTGAGTGCCAGTAATGGTTGCCGTGCGCCCACGGCATCGTTGTGAAAGGCGTGTTTCCACGTCCAAACGTATGCTCAAAGTGATTCATGAAACGAACAAGGCTGTTATCGTGACGAGCCTTGCTGCGGCCGGTAATGCCGCGACGATCGAGATACTGCTTGATCAACTCTTCGTGTTCTTTCACCACGGCATCAGGATCTTCTCGCCAATCCGTGTCCTTCAGGACTTCGTAAGCCCGCCGCCAGTCCGCGATCAATTTCGCGCCCGTCTCGTTGTCGCGGTTGTGGTACAGAAAAAATTTGTCGGTGGTAAGCAGGTTGGCAAAGACGTTTTGATCTGCTTCCACAATGCGGGCGACGACACGATCCGCTTCGTTAACGAGATGCCCTGGCGTTTGATTGCTGCCGCGTCCGGGGTTGATGTAGAAACCACTGCTACGCTTGAGGTCTTTGAATACCTTGAGAGCTCCCGGATATCCGAAAAATTCACGAAAGAACCGCACGATACGCGGGTGTGATGTCACGCGAGGCGGGATTTTGTCACGACTGCCCCATGATTGACCGATGGCTCCCCGATAATACGATTGGTCGTCAAGTAATCGAAGCACCTCACGCCGGTAGTCGTCTCTGCCAGCCAGTCGCCCTTGCCTCGCTGCTTCGACAAGGCCAGGGTCAGGACGACGGTCACCAAGCGCATACGAGATCGCGTAACTCGCCTCCCGCGGCGATAGCTTACGTCGCCCGTGTTCATCGGCATCCCCCGCCCCGAATTCGATTCGGTACAAGAATTCCGATTCCAACAGCACGGTCACCAGCATCTGCCGCAAGCCGCTAACATTGCCGCCCAACCTGATTGACGATCGCGTCAACTCCAGATACTTGTTCTGCTCTGCAGCGGTGGGGCGACGTTGCAACACGCGGTCGAACTGCGTTTCAATCGCAGCGACGATCTCTTCCTCGGTCGGCCTGGCATCTTTGAGAACGATTGTCTCCAGCGGCTGCGGAGTCGTTTTCGGATACCAGCGATCTTTGGGATTTAGAAAATGTTTGGGGTCGACTTCGCCTTTGATGATCCTGGCCGCCATGATCTGCTTGTCGGCGATCCACTTGGCATTGCCAAGCATCACCAACAAGTGTCCGCCGTCAAGCATACCGAGATCGTAATCCCGAACTCCGGAGTGATCGGGCAACACGAACGGATTGGTGACGCCATAGAATCCATTTTGCCGGGCCGCGGCGCGCTCGCGATCCTGTAGTCCAAAGACATCGACCACACGTTCTTCAAAGATGTGAGGGCTGATCAACCAGCGGCGGGCCGGAGTAGATGCGGCATCTGTGATTGTTCCGCTGAAGAGCGCATCGTGATCGATGTAGTTGCCGAACTCCGGTTGGTTCAGTTTCTTGTCCAGTTCTGATGCGTTGTGCTGCCGCAAGGTACGGCGCATCCACTGGGTCAGAAGGGTGCGTTCTTTGTTACTGGGCTGATCAGCATCCTGAGGCGGCATCAAACCAAAGAACAATTGCTGTTGCGCTTTGTTCAGCAGATCGAGCGCAGTTTCTGTGCGAAGATCAGAAAAACGGTCGAGTCGGATTTTGCCTTCCGCCGAATCACCACTGTGACAATCATTGCAGCGGGACGCGAAAATGGCTTTCACGTTCTGCGGCACGACGATCGGGCCAGACGGTTGTTGTGAAAAAATCGGCCTTGAAGACAACGCGAAGCCGGCCGCCGCAAGGCAAACCACCAAGAGCAACCTGGTGATTGGAGAGATTGGTGTTCGCATCTTCGTCTTGGCAGTTCGGCTCGTGGGAAGTCCTCAAGTCGGTCAGCATGGCGAAGGATCCGTCCCGGTTAAAGACCTATTGATCTGCGATGCGACACCCTCTGCGCGTCAGGGCCTGCTCCCCTGTTTTGCGTCAGCTTCACTCCCGACCCAGTTTAGTTGAAACGCAGCTCGAGTTTTGATCGCGGCGGCGCCACTTTGTCCCACAATGAAACGCTGAAATCGCAGCGAGATGGCTCACTATGCGTCTGGCGACTGAGACAGCGACCAAGAACGCAGATGGCGCTGAATTCATCACCACAAGCGGCAGAAGCAACAGCGCATCGGGCGGTGGCGGGTCGAAAACACCGCAAAATCAAGTGCCCAGGGCGGGACTCGAACCCGCACAGCCGCATTTGGCCGGGGGATTTTAAGTCCCCTGTGTCTGCCAATTCCACCACCTGGGCAGGTGCCGTGAATCACGAGGATTTTAGCTGATTCCGCATTCCAGCAATCGACACCAATCAGCGAATGTGACAAATATGCTGAACTCGTGCGCCGTTTCCCGCTTCGGCCCTCATCCGCCATCAATTTAGCAAGATGCACCTTCAGACTAAACCAAGGGCGCAGAGCGAAGTCGACCTGTGAATAGACCAAATGGGCGCAGTCGTGGTTCGACGTCAATGGGTCGGTTCCTTTGTCGCTTCGCCTCACGCATGTCTGCCGTCGACAGACCACCATTTTGCGGCTGTTCCTCAGACTCCGCCCAAGGAATTACCGGTACTCGACCGGTATTGCCACCAACCGCGAATGATATCCTAGTGCTTTGTCCAGATTCAATCTTAAGGTGGTGGTCGTCGCCGATGTCGCCAGACTTCGGGGTATCTTGGAACGAACCGAATTCTGGCGAATCCGGCTACCCTCAAGTCAAAAGTTGACAGAGCACTAGCTGATATGCCAGTCGCGTGGATTCAATTCTCCCAGTCACAAAATGATCGAAATGATAATGCTCTTGATTCGCGCTCCGCTGTCTCGGTGTTGGTCGTCCGCAGGGCTTGTTTGTCTTTCACTGATGATGCTGGGCGGTGCCTGCCAAGCGGCGTCGATGCCAAACATTGTGGTCATCCTGAGCGATGATCTAGGCTACGGCAGCGTGACTTGCTACGGTGCGAGTCCCGATTTGATACAAACGCCCAACATCGATCGTCTGGCCAGAGAGGGGCGGCGTTTCATCGACGCCAACACCACTTCGTCGGTGTGTTCCCCAACTCGCTATTCGATGTTGACTGGTCGCTACTGTTGGCGAACGTCGCTCAAGCACGAAGTGTTGGGGACGCTTTCACCCTTGCACATCGAACCGGGACGGCTGAACCTCGCTTCGCTGCTGAAGCAACACGGTTACCGGACCGCCGCAATCGGCAAGTGGCACCTCGGCTACGGTTCCGATCCGCGGGTCGATTACACCCGTGAGTTGAAGCCCGGGCCTTTGGAAATCGGTTTCGATTACCACTTCGGCGTGCCCGCCAATCACGGCGACATCAGTGGCGTGTACGTCGAGAATCATCGTGTCTGGGGACTGCGCAGTTCGCAGTTGTCACCAGAGTCGGCGGCAAAGAACTTTAAGGGTGCTTCCTACATTGGGATCGATGCTCCGCACCGCGTCGATCCCGAGGTCATGCCCTTGCTGACCGACAAGGCGGTGGACTGGATTGAGCAACAGAATCAACAGACGCCGTTCTTCCTCTATTTCACGCCGGTGGCGATTCATAATCCCGTCACGCCCTCGTCCAGCACACAGGGCTCCAGCAAGGCGGGTCCTTACGGTGATTGGATTCATGAGTTGGACGTGTCAGTCGGTCGGGTGCTTGAGGCACTCGATCGCAAGCAATTGACCAACGACACACTTGTGCTGTTCACAAGCGATAATGGCGGTGTTAACAAGCCAACCAAGGCGGGGGAAGCCAGCGACGCGCTGAAGGCCGGATTGCAGATCAGCGGCCCCTTTCGTGGTGGTAAGCACGACGTCTGGGAAGGTGGCTTCCGAGTCCCGTACGTCGTTCGCTGGCCAGGCCGCGTGCCCGCTGGTTCCGTTTGCGACCAGACGCTCAGCCTGGTTGACACCCTAGCGACGGTGGCTGCGCTGATCGATCAGCCATTGCCGCCTGCTGAGGCGGCGGCCGAGGACAGTTTCAACATGCTGCCGGCTTGGCTTGGTGAAGACGACGGCGTGCCGATTCGGCCCGACCTGATCTTGCACAGTGCGGATGGTAATTTCGCGATTCGTCGCGGTTCCTGGAAGTGGATCGAGGGGGACTATCATCCCGACACGCGACTCGGCGCCATTCGGCTTCGCGGCGATCAATTCGAGCCGCAGCTGTATGATCTTTCGGCCGATGTCGCCGAAACAAAGAATCTCAGCTCGCGACATTCGCAAACCGCCGGGGAACTGAAGGCACTGCTGGACCGCTACCGCCACGGAGGATATAGCCGTCAATTGCCACCGGAACCTCCGCCTCCGCCACCACCGCCCCGACCCCTGCCTGAGGTGACGGGACAGGTGTTGCGCCAGGAGCAGTTTGATTCGCTGCCCGGATCGCCGTGGGTTAAGGTTCGGGGCAATTGGGTGGCCGAAGACGGTGTGTTGCGGGGTACACAAGTCGGGGGCCAACAGGCGCCGGCCGCACTGCGTTGTCCGCTCAAGACTGACACTGCCGATCTGCAGTACCAGCTATTGTTGCCCTTGGGCACCAGGCATGCGTTGAGGCTGCAGGGAAGCCGACCCGATCACGTCTTTCTGGTGCATGTCAGCGACCGTTTCCTGTCGATTACGCGGCAGCCCACGGATCAAGAGCCACCTGGCAACATCGTGATGGCCACGGAGAAGTTGAGATGGAAGCCCGGTACCTGGGCCAGCTTGCGGATCCAGATCGACGAAGATCAACTCGCCGCGCAGCTTGGCGAAACGGTGATTCGCGTTCAACACGCAAACCTGGCTGGCATCAAACCCGCGTTTGCCTTGTTGGTGACCGGCCGGGGGGCTGAATTCAAGGATTTGAAAATCACCTCGGCGGCAGTGACGCAGACAGGCAAGCCCCGCTAAAAAGAGACCCGGGGAAGGGACCTCCCCGGAGGGCAACGCCGAAGCGGATTCTTGTAGCCGGATTCGCCAGAATTCGGGGGCTTCCTCGGCACGACCGAAGTCTGGCGACTCCGGCTACAAAAGAAATGCTGCAAAGCTGGTCGCGCACGATTGCGCACGATTATTTAGATCTCGATGCTTGCGGCGATCTCAGCTGCTATTTCCCGGGCGGACCGATTCGTTGCGTCGAATATCTGGTCGGCGTTCTGCGGATGCTCGTACTGGAATGTGACTCCGGGAAAATTCACGATGGCTCCCTGGTCGGCGGCCTGGTACTGACCGGTAATGTCGCGCTGGCGGCAGACCTCGACCGGCGTGGAAAGATGAACGTGAACAAATCGATCTGCCCCAATCAGTTCTCTGGCCCGGTCTCTGGCCCAGGCACTGGGGGCAACAAACGCGGCGATGCAGATTTGGCCGGCATCGTTGACCAGCTTGGCGATCTCTGCGGCCCGTCGTAGATTCTCCGAACGCTCATCGGCGCTAAAACCAAGATCGCGGCTGATCCCCATTCTCAGCGTCTGTCCATCCAACAACAACGCTGTCTTGCCGTCTTCAAACAGCAAGCGTTCCAATTCCGTCGCGACTGCCGTCTTTCCGCTCCGGCTCAGACCGGTAATCAGAATGGTCAGCGGACGTTGGCCGTAGCGCTCGGATCGCTGCTGATCGGATATCAGACTTTCAGCCGGCCGCGGCCGCAGCAAGGTTGCTTGCTGATTCCAGTGACCCGGCGTCGACGGTTCCCCGGATTGCTTGACCAACATGCCGGCTGCGATCGTTTCGTGGTTCCGACGATCAACCAGAATAAACGAACCGGTGTGTCGATTCTGCTCGTAGGAGTCGAACACCAGAGGTTCATGCAGTTCGATCTGGCAATGACCGATTTCGTTTTGCCCCAGAGAGGCGGCCGGCAGGTGCCGAAGGGTGTTGACGTCGATCTTGTAACCCAGCGTCTTGATCTCACATGAAGTCCTCTTGGATGTGTGCTTCAGCCAATATTGCTTGCCCGGCACCAACGGATCCGACGACATCCAGATCAGTTTGGCTTCAATGTTTCGGCCGATCGAAGGGTCTCCGTCGTAATCGACAATCATGTCACCTCGGGCGACGTCAATATCGTCGGCCAGCGTGATCGTAATCGAGTCTCCCTGGCTGGCCTGCCGCACGTCGCCATCCATTGTCACGATGCGTTCAATCCGCGAACCCTTTCCGGCGGGAAGAACTTGCACCGGAGTGTCGACGCTGAGCGAACCGGAGGCGATCGTGCCGCTGAAACCACGAAAGTGCCCATCAGGCCGATTAACCCACTGGATCGGAAGCCGCAACGGCCCTGAGCCTTGCCAACCACCAACCGCTGCCCGGTGCAAACAATCCAGCAAAGTCGGACCCGCATACCATGGCATCCGCTGACTGAGCGTGACGA
>JBFJVZ010000050.1:0-26162 GCA_041623895.1 Pirellulaceae bacterium
CGTTCTCGTTGATCGTCAGGGAGGCACTGGTGTGCTGAATGAACACTTGCATCATGCCGACTTGAATGCCAGCCAGCTCTGGAACGGCCTCCACGATCTGGCGCGTGATCAAATGAAAACCGCGGCGAGCGGCTGGGAGTCGAATGCTTCGTTGCAGCCACATTTGGTAAACTGGGGTAGGAGGAAATGTCGGTCATAGAAAATTTTTTTGACGGATTATCTGCAAGCAGCGAGATCCGGCGACCAATTGACGGAGCGACGGCCCCCCAGCTGAAGAGAGGGTGGTTGACAGGATCGAGCTGACATGCATGTAAGACAGGCCACCATCAACAACAGGCAAGGCGGCAGATTCTCCCCTTGCACGATTCTTGCAGTTTTCGGCGGTTCTTGAACGGTTTTCGTGCACCGGCGTTCGCGGTTTTGTGCTCACTGGCCGGGACCCTCGATTGGGCGAGTCGATGGCAAATTGTGACTACAAATTTCTTGACTCTGGCCGATCCGCGTCAATAATCCTTGCTGAATCGAGTGCGGCTGATTGGATCAGGATCCGCCTTAGCCAACCATTTTGGGCGATTGAGTTGTATCAGGATGAACTCATCGCGGCGCACACAGCGCAAGGTAAAAAGAATATGAGTCAGTGCAAGAACGTGTTTGAGGCAATCTTGCGGTACGGACATGATGAGGATTTTGCTCCTCACCAGGATGATTCCTTCACCCCCACGGATGCTCCAGCAGGCAGTGCCGAAAAAATCGAAGTACTCCGGAAGCGTGTTGAACTAGGCCAACCGCTATGGCATCTCACCGACCGAGTCGACTACAGCGGTTTGACCGGAGCGATCCGACCGCGCGAGTAATGCTGTTGAAACATGACCGAAAAGACGGCCCAGACGCCCCGCCATGCGGGGCGTTTTTTTATGGCTAACAACGGATGCGTTTTCGATTGTGGGCGACGGCTTTGGTGATGTAAGCCGCCGCATCCGGCGTCTTACAGCCCGTTTGGCCATGATCAACCTGCACGGGACCGATCTGCTTGGCGACGTCGATCGCGCGGTTCCGGTAGTCCTCGCGAAAGACGCCGATCGCAATCAAGGCATTATTCATGGCGTGACGCCCTCGATTGGGTGCTTGGTGAATTCCCGACTCGATCTTCTTCAGAGCATCACGGATGATTTCGTCCGGCACGTCATCAGACGATTCCTTCAACCAATTCGACAACAGGTTGTAGGCCGCCACCACCAATTGTTCCTGCTTGGACTTGGACCATTTCTTCCATTTGGCCGCCGCGAAGGATGTCTTCGCCGTTAGACCCGCCACCATTCCCGTCAACAGATCGTATTTCAAAGGTCGCAGCCAAGCGTCAATCTCACTCGATTTGATCATTGCGGGATCGGCGACCATCAGCGCCAACGTTTGCGCATCACAGTTGCCAGTCGCCCAAAGTTCTTGGGCCAGATCATGATCGACGCCAATCTTTTTTTTCAGCTTGCCGAGGTCGCCAAACTTAACCCCAAACAAAGGTTCGCTGGCGCCGTGCCGAACGTAGGTTTTTTTCGTTGCTGGGGAGCCCAGTTTCTTTAGCTCGGCAAGCGTTTGCTTGGCTGTCATCTGCATGACCATCTCCAATCATTCGTGGAATTGAATCAGATACCACTCTTGGCGCTATCCATCAATATAAGGCAACGCGACCCCGGGTTTTGATTCGTTGCTTAGCGGCTGATTGCCTCAACCGCCTGGTGATCGACCGCAGTACAGTCGCTCCAATTTGCACCGGCGAATTCGCAACAGAACCCTCAGCAGGTCGCTCGAATACTCGATCGGTTTCAGCATCAGGTAGGTCGCATCGGCAAACCAAATGGAGCCGCGACATTGATCTGCCAATACGGGACCAATCTGGTCGTAGGCTCGTCGAATCCAGCGGTGAACCCTTGGCAAACCGGTCTGCAACGTGATTTCCAAAAACTTCAATTTGCGCATTTGCAGATTGACAGGGCCGTTCGCATGCTCCGTCCCCACCAGTCGCGGGTGCCCGTGCGCCGCCGCCGCCGATACATAGCAATTTGGATCGGTTGTCGGCAGCTTCGCATACTCAGCCAACATGGTGTCGACAGCAAGCTTCCATGCGATCCCCCAACTGACGATCCAGGCAAGGATCGCCGCCAACCAGTGCCACGGCTGGTACCCAGTTCCCGCTATCTGTGTCCCTGCCACTGCGATGGTGGCTCGAACATAGGCCCAGACACACAGCACCGGCGCCGCCATCACGACATACATCAGCAGCGCGATTGATTCGGAAAAAACACTGGCCGTAACGCCCAGCCAACGACCAACGGCAATCGTCACGGCCACGGCCGCAGTCAAAATCATTACATGGCGAATCGTAAACCGCCGCAGGAATTGTGGCAGTCGCACAAAGCCCGCGACGATCACCGCAAAGATCGGACCAACAAAGATCGCGACTATGAACGTCAAGATGGAGGAGGTGATCACAACGAACAGCAAGAATTGCAGCGAGACTAACAGGCCCGTATAAATCCCCAAGCGAATCATCAGGCGGCACTCGGTGTCGGGACGGATCAACCATGTCGCCAGACAAGTTTGGCTGAAGATGACCAGCGGCAAGAACGGCCCGTAACCCGGCCACGCCAATAACATGGCCACGTAGTCAGCTATCCTGCCCGATTGCCAGGGCACATTTATGGTTGCCGAGGTCTCCAAGGCGGCGACGAAACAACCGATGGGGAAAATGATCCCGGCAAAAAATAGTCGGATCCGAAAGGCCAGCATCGAACGAAACGAAGATCGCAAGACGACGTCCAGCGGCGTTTCCTTCATTTGTTGTGTCACATCCGGCACCAGTGGTTCTCCTTTGGCCTGCGTGCTTCACCATACTAACCCGAAGCGATAGTTTTGCTTTCGGTCCGCACTTCGTGATCCGGCTAAAATGCTGGCTCTTGATAAATCGAATCTATTTACACACGAGGATCCAGGTGACTGATCGATTGAATCATTCGCGACTTTCCGTTGGTGCAGCGGTGTTCTTGTTCTCCTGCGTGACCGGCATCGCAGCCCACGGCCAGAATCCCAAAGTCAATGACGCAAAAAACCGGAAAACCGAATCGCCGGCCCCGTTTGAAGACCCCGCTTTCAAGCAATATGCCATTTACGCAGAAGATGCTCCGCGTGCCAAATCAACCACGCCCCAAACAACGACTCTACCGTTGACGATTCCCAAGGGTGCCCGCATTGCCCTGATCGGCAACGCATTGCTGGAACGATCACAGAGATTTGGGTTCCTGGAAACGATATTGCAGCAAAAGTTCCCGGCACACCAGTTAGTGATCCGCAACCTGGCGTGGCCTGGCGATACGCCCGACTTGCAACCTCGACCGGCCAACTTTGCGGATGTTCAGCAGCATCTGGCTCATGAGAAAGCAGACATCATCATTGCCGCATTCGGGTTCAACGAGTCATTTGCCGGCACCGCCGGTTTGGCAGCATTCAAAAAATCGTTGTCGGAGTACGTCGCACAGTTGAAGTCGAAAGCATTCAACGGCACATCAGCTCCGCAAATCGTGCTGCTGACTCCTATTGCCAACGAAAATATCGAGGGGATCAAGGCCGCAGATCTGAACAATGATCAATTGAATGAATACGCAACCGCGGTCCGTGAGGTAGCAACTGAACAGCAAGTCGCTGTTGTCGATGTGTTGACGCCGATGATGCCTTTGATGGCGAGTCCCGGCAATGACCTGACGATCAACGGAGTTCATTTGAACGAAGAGGGTTATCGAGCGTTTGCGCGGATTGTTTTTCAGCAGCTATTCGGTGAAACACCGCCCGAGCCTCGTGAAGAGATCCGCGCCGTCGTGATCGACAAGAACCGGCAATACTTCCGCCGCTACCGGCCCCTGAACACGTTCTATTACACCGGCGGCCGCCGCGGATCGTATGGCTATCTGGATTTCTTGCCCGCCATGCGCAACTTCGACTTGCTGACGGCTAATCGGGACAAGCGAATCTGGGATCTGGCTGAAGGCAAAACCGTAGCAGCGAAAATCGACGACTCGAAACTTCCTGAAATGCCGGAGACGAAACAGAGTCGTGGAGCTAATCGCTGGATGACTGCCGAGGCGGAACTGGCCGAGTTCAAAGTCGATCCGCGGTTTGAAGTGACGTTGTTTGCCGGCGAAGAAGAGTTTCCCGATATCGCGGCACCGATCCAGATGCGTTGGGATCATCTTGGTCGGCTTTGGGTCAGTTGCTCGACCACGTACCCGCATGTTTATCCGGGGCAGGAGCCGAACGACAAGCTGGTGATTCTGGAAGACACCGACGGTGACGGACGTGCCGACAAGTCATCCGTGTTTGCGGACGATCTGCACATTCCACTCTCGTTCGAGTTTGGCGACGGCGGCGTCTACGTCTCGGAAATGCCGCATTTGACTTTCCTAAAAGATACCGACGGTGACGGCAAAGCAGACTTTCGGCGAGAAGTTCTGACTGGGTTCGGGACGGAAGACTCTCATCACGCGCTCCACGACTTTACTTGGACTCCCGATGGCGACTTGCTGCTGCGTGAATCAATCTTCCATCACAGCCAGGTGGAGACCGCGTATGGTCCGGTGCGACAACAGAATAGCGGTTGGTTTCGCTTCCAGCCCGACACTCAGCGGCTGACGAGTTTTGGAACGTATCACAGCACCAACCCGTGGGGCGTGACGTTTGATGACTGGGGCCAGCATGTCGCCAGCCATCCGATCTTTGCGGCTGCCTTCCATTCGTTGGATCCGCCTTACCCGAATCAACATCCCAAGCCTGCCGGGTTGCGTGCCTATTCGGGAACTTGTGGCCAGGAGTTTGTCGATTTCGGGACGTTCCCCGATGAGTTGCAAGGCGGTTACATCAAGGTGCGCTACAAACCAACCAATCGCATTGAGATCCATCGCTGGAATGAATTGGAGTTCGGTTTCGACGAAGAGTACGTTGGTGATCTGGTTTTCTCCAGCAACTTGAGTTTCATTCCCGTCGATATTCGATTCGGGCCGCGAGGAGCGTTGTATGTCTGCGACTGGTACAACCCGGTCAAAGGCCACGCGCAATACTCGCTACGTGACGAGCGCCGCGATCGGCACTCCGGCCGCATCTGGAGAATCACCGCAAAAGGGCAGCCGCTGCAGGATCCTCCCGATATTGCCGGAGCGTCGATCGATCAGTTGCTGGAAATGCTGAAGCGTCGCGAGTCAAGAATCCGATATTGGGTGCGTCGCGAATTGCGCGAACGTGAGACCGATCAAGTTCATCAGGCGCTGACCCGTTGGGTCACAGCGCTGAACCCGGATGATCCCAGGTATCGTCACCACCAACTGGAAGCGATTTGGGTTTACCGGGGAATTGGCCGCGCGAATACCGATTTACTCCGTGAGTTGCTTGGCTGCGAAAGCCGCCACGCGCGGGCCGCCGCGACGGTGCAGCTGCGTTATTGGCATGCAAACATGGACGATGCCATCGACTGGCTTCGCAAAGCGGCCAATGATTCGTACGCCATGACGCGAATGGAAGCCGCCATCGCTGCTTCCTACATCGGAACGCGGGAAGCTTTGGACGCAATCATGGATGTGACCAGGCATCCCAGCGGTGATCATTTACGCTACGCGGTCACGTGCGCGTTGGGATCGCACACGCTCAAGCAACATTGGGAGACGAACGACTCGTTTAGTGTTGCCAGGCTGCTCCGCGATTTGCATCGCCGTACCCAGCTTCGCGAGCCCCCGCCCAGTGCCTCGCAAGCACAATTCGATTCACAGCCAAACCTGGCCTCGTTGGAAATCGCCTGCCGTCCGGAAATGATGCGTTACACCGTCGAACAGTTTGCGGTGACAGTTGGCCAACCCATCAAGATTGTCTTTACCAATCCGGATGCCACCGACCACAACATGGTGTTCGTCAAACCGGGTGCACTGGCAGAAGTGGGCATGGCCGCCAACGAGATGGCCAAGGATCCCAAGCACGCCAACAGCGATTTCATTCCCAAATCGAAGCGGCAGCTGATTCTTCACCATTCCAAAATGATCGGCCCCACGCGCAGCAGTCAGGTGCATGTGTTTCGTTTTCAGGCACCGGACCAGCCGGGGCTTTACCCGTACGTTTGCACGTTTCCCGGGCATTGGATCATCATGCGCGGCGTGATGGTGGTGGCCAAGAATTTGCGTGATGTCGATTCGATGCTCGCGGCCAGCGGTCCACGCGTCATTCAAGATTGGCAGCTCGATGACTTCGAGGGCTTCCAGGTTCCAGCCGCCAATGATGAAACGGTGATGCGAGGCATGACGGCGTTTGCCAAAGCGCGCTGCGACCAGTGTCACGTCTTGGCCGGTCATGGCGTAAACTTGGGGCCCGATTTAAAAGACGTCAGCAAGCGTTACAAAGGCCACAAGCTCCTGCAGCAACTCTTGGAGCCGTCTCGCGAGATCAATGAAAAGTATCAGACGTACAAGTTCTTGTTGGCCGACGGAAAGGTTGTCGCCGGAGTGATCAGCAGGGAATCGAAACGTCACTACGACGTCATGACAAACCTGCTGACTCCAAAATCACTGACACGAGTCGACAAGGACGCCATTGACGAACAGGTCAAATCGACGATCTCGGCAATGCCCGAAGGATTGCTGGATGTGTTGAGCAAAGAAGAGATCGGATACTTGCTGACGTTCTTGCAATCTGACGGTTATCAACTGCCAGAACACTTGAAGCATAAAATGCACAAACGATGAGCTCGTTACAGATACATGCCCACGAAACCGTCGGCTGAATCGCTTTGCTCGGCAATCTTGCGAAGTCGCTCTTCAGTTTTTTTCAAGTCACCGGCTTCAATGTAGCGATCGAATTCAACCATCACGGCTTGCTGAACACTTTCGGCCAGAAAAGCAACAAAGGGCTCGCTGAGCCAACTGCAAGTCTCGCGGTCGAGTCGAACCTGCAGATCGATAAGTCGGGTTCTGAGATCTTCCGTGTCGGTCAACACCGTACCCTCAAAGGCGAAGTGGACGGAACCGCGATCCGAATCATTCGTCAGGTGGTAGGTGCACTGTCCGCGGTGCAGATAGTAAGTGTTGTGACAGCCATGGCGCTGCATGGCGGCTTTCACGCGGAGCACGAACTGCTCATAAACAGGCGAAGCATCAACCGGCACATCCATACGGCTGATGCTGCGTAGCGGCAAACAATCAAATTCAATCTCGACCCACTGTCCCAGCATCGATTGATTCCCAGTCAAGGTAGCATGTTCATGATTCCTGCAGCGGTCCGGGGTTTCCCGACGCTACCTTTGGTTATACCACGAACTGCCGAGAGTCGGCAAAAGCGATGATGGCCGATTACTGAGCGGAGTTGAGCACGGCGGCGTAAGCTTTCTTGAGCTGCTGCTCACGTCGCTGGTTGTCTTGATACAGCGCCACCAACCTTTCACGTGTCTGTTTCACGCCGTCCTGCAGCTGTTGATGGTATTCACGAATCGCCTTCGCTTCTGCCTGGGTTTGAGCCAGGTCTTGCTCGAGTTTCAGTTTTTCCTTCTGATTGGTGGTCAACATCGCCACCGTTGCCGCGATGGCCGCATTCAAAACATCAGCCTCATAGTCCAGTTCTTTGCTGCGAATCGCCAGCTCGGTCAGTCGCAGGCGAATGCGGCGCAAAACGAAGCGGTAATCATTCAACGGCCTTAGATAATAGGTGTCGACCAATCGAGCAACGTTATCAATATCCGTGAATTGTTTGGCGGCTTCTTCTTTGAGAACGATTCGATCTCCCGTCTTGAACTTGACTTGTCCGTCTGCACCTCGTTGCAAGCGGCTATCCACAGCCCGCCCGTTGCCGTCAAAGAAACCGCCCTCCAAGGCTCCGGTTTTTTGTGGGCTATCAACTTCGATCGAATGATTCTTGGTGAACTCGATTTTGACCCAGCGGCTCAGTGGTGGGTCGGCGGGCGTGGAACGACCACCATCACGAAGATATTTTTGCAACGTTTCCTCGCTTACATTGCCCAACAAGCCTCGCACCAATTGATCATCGACGCGTCCGAAAAGATTGTCGTCGTCAGGCGAGCTGCCATCGGCAATGAAAGGATCATGAGCATCTAACGGCAATAATTCGTACAGCGACCAAAAGCCAGCCTGGCCACCTGTGATCCGTTGTTGCTGTCCGGCTTCCAACGGTCCCGTTGGTGTCAACGTCACGCTGGTGGGAGTGCTGGCGGTAACACGAAACTCGCCCAAGAAAAAGGTGGGCAGCCGATCTTGAACGCCCTGAATTGTGTTCTCTGCGAAACCGTAAACGACCAAGCCATCAGGGATCAATGGACCGGCGGGAGCGGGCGCCGCTGCTGCTGCGGGGTCCGCTGCGATTCCAGGTGCTACCGGTGGGGCGGCTTGATTAAGCTGGATACTCTGCAAATTGTTGTTCGTCATCTGCAATCCGCGCCAACGGCGGCCGGCTTCGATGCCCAGCTTGCCCAACTGTTGAGCCAACTCGATGGCCCCTAAACCTGCCGATGGATCCGTTGGATCACCGAACTTCAGCGCCTTGGTTTGCGCCAAAGTTTCCTCCGTCCGGACCTCGAGCGATTCCTTGATCTTGTGCCACTCGCTACGGCTCTTCAGCGCGCCTGCGGTGGGGAAGATAAAAACGATCGCCAAGATCATCGTAAAGACAGCGGCGACCAGGTTGTACCAACGCCATTCCTTGGCGGCCTTCCAAAGCACGACCAGAAAGGCGATGAAGAGAAGCGACAGGACTCCGATGATGGCAAACTTCATGATCGCTCTGAGTTGATTCTCAAAAGACGCCGCGGCGCCGCGAAATTGATATCGAAAGGGCCCAGCCGCAGGGGAAAAGAGGTCGGGAAACACCCATCTGGATAGTAAGTTGGGCAGCTTGTAGCGTCAAGCATTTCTCGGAATAACCGCCGTTAAGCTCAAACTTTGACCTCCGCCGCCGCCCTGAAAGCTGGCTCTGGGTGCCAGGCGACACCGCCGTCACGACCCGAACAATCGGGACGAGCCTGCCCCACTGGCGGCGAAAGAACCCCTGTAATCGGCGGAGATGTCAAGACTGGGCGTCGGGAACTCCGAAGTGGATACCGAAGGAACCGGCTATTCGTCGTGTGAGGAATGTCGTTTTCGCATCGGATCCTACGTTCAATCGGGTTGCCGTGGATACTTGCCGTACCAATCGCTACGCCCTGATCGCCGCCCTGCTGTTTTCCGTGCTTGGGGTATGCGCGGGCTGTCATCGTCAATACTACCGCAAGCAGGCGGACAACGAGGCGCACGCATTGATTGCGGAGAAGTCGCGTCACGTGGCTAGACCACCCCTGATGCCGGTCAACATCGACATCGGTCGCAACAGCCGCATGTTCAATCCATTCGATTTGGACTTTCAGCCAATGCCGGTGGATGATCCGGCCTCACATCGGTACATGCAGTGTGTCGATGGTCGCCGTGGTTACCCGATGTGGCACGCAGCTGGTGTGACAAATACGACCGAGAATCCTGATTGGTGGCAATTCTTGCCGCTGGACGAGAACGGTGTGTTGGTCCTGGACGCCGATACCGCTGTTCGCATCGCCCTGCTGCAGTCTCCCGATTACCAGCGGCAGCGCGAACAACTTTATCTATCCGCACTGGATGTCAGCAGCGAACGATTCCGGTTTGATTCGCAGTTCTTTGGCGGTGCAAACACAGCCATCGATGTGCGAGCGGAGGGCGGCATCCCCGGCAGTTCCAATGCGTTCGTCTCGAGATACGAGTTGGGTGCCGACAGCAATGGGCTGAATGATCTGGTGGTGCGGCGAGCATTCGCCACGGGCGGTGAACTCGTCGCCGGAGTTGCCAACAATATCACCTGGGCTTTGAGCGGACCGAGTTCACAAACCGCGACGACGATCCTGGATTTTTCTCTAATCCAACCGTTGTTGCGGGGCGCAGGTCGTGATCGCGTGCTTGAACGATTGACCCTGGCCGAGCGCCGATTGCTTTCCAACGTCCGCGCCTTTGAACGTTACCGACGCGCGTTTTACTTGAACATCACTGTCGGTCGCGGTATTGAAAGCACGGTTCAGCGCAGCGGCGGTGTCTTTGGCGTTGGACTGGGCGGATTCACCGGACTTGGTAGCGGCTTTGCAGGACTCGGCGGCGGTGGCGGCGGATTCGGCGGCGGCGGCGGCGTGCCGCAAGCGGGCGGTTTCTTTGGTTTGCTGCAGGACCAATTGCAGATTCAAAACTTGGAAGAGAACATTTCGCGGCTGAGCGAAAACCTGTTGGTGCTGGATAACACGCTGATCGAATTATTGACCACGATTCCGGATGACCCCGAAGCAATCATTCGTCAGCGATTGCAGGTCGCACAGGCGCGTTCCGCGTTGCTGAATGCGCAAAATCAGTTGCTGTCGCGGCAAGCTGCGTATCAGGCGTCGCTGGATGAATTCCTGGGCCAACTTGGCTTGCCGCCCTATATCTGTGTTCGCATCGACGATCCCGTGCTGCAGCGGTTTGAGTTAATTGATCGCGAATTGCGCAGCCGCCGCGAGTCGCTGATCGGTGTCCGCACAGCGGTTGGGCAAATCAACGTCGAATTGTTGGGCGAAACACGGTCCGTCGTCGATCAGAATACCGGATTGCCGGAAACACAGATCGAGTGGACGCCGTCCGTCGCGGAAAAATTCCGACGCCTTCGCGAAGAGTTTCAGCCGCTGGTTGAATTCAACAAGATGCTGCTGGAACAAGATCTGCCACGGATCGCCAGCGATATCGACCGTCTCAAGGGAGCATTGCCCAAGCGCCAGTCACAAAACTCAACTTTGATCGATTTGTATCGGCAGGAACGTGAGAATATATGCACGCTGCTGAATCTGGAAGAAGTGGATGAGTCGATTTTCGACATCAGCGAGCTTCCCGGGACGGTTGATCGCCTGATTGCCGATTACCAGAAGCTGCAAATGCGGCTGGCCTCCTACACCCAGCGGCTGCTGGACCTGGATCAAACGATTCAGCAATTCATCGCACGTGGCGGCGGCGATGCAACGCCTCGCGAACTGGCGAAGCAGTTGCGTGACGAGGTGATTTTGCCGTCTCAGGATTTATTGGCCGAACTCGGTGACGACGTCTTGGCACTGCAACTGATTCAAGCCCGCGCACGAACCGAAAGTGTCTTGTTGCCCGAAGTCGACATCGATCCAGCTACCGCCTTTGCCATTGCCCGCAAAAATCGCCGTGACTGGGCAAATGCTCGCGCATCGCTAGTTGATTCTTGGCGGCTGATTGAGTTTAACGCGGACGACCTCGAGAGCAGCTTGGATTTGACATTCAGGGGAGAGATGTCCAACGATGGTAACAACCCATTCAAGCTCGATTCCGACTCCGGGCGTCTGCGAGTTGGCTTGGAATGGGATGCACCGATCACACGATTGCAGGAACGCAATACGTATCGGCAATCGCTGATCGAATTCGAGCAAGCCAAACGAACCTATTACCAGTACGAAGACGGAATCTGGCGATTGCTGCGCGGGCAAGTGCGCCAGCTGCAGCTAAACCGATTTAACTTCGAGTTGGGACGTCAGTCGGTTCGCATCGCCGCGGCACAGATTGAATTGAATGACGACATCCGCTCGTTCCGCGACGCGAGAGGCTTGAGCAGTGGTCCCACTGCCGCTCGAGATACCATTTCTGCTTTGGAAGACTTGTTGAACTCGCAAAACTCGCTGTTGAATATCTACGTCAACTATGAAGTCGTCCGCCGCGGTCTCGACTTAGACCTGGGGACCATGGAACTGACACCCGAAGGGTTATGGATCGATCCCGGTAGCGTCTCCTCAGACGATCTGCTGATGCTGCCCGGCACGTCCGCCGGCGGCATGCTCGAGTGCGGTTGTAACGAATGTGGACTACCGCTCGAAAGTTCGCCCACCGAGGCGATCTACGGCGTCAGCTATCAACTCGAACCTGTGCCGGGCTCTGACGTGATTGGTGAGATTCCGCAGGCGATGGTTCCCAACGTCGCATCGCCGGTGCGCGATGCCGATGCTCCGCTTGATGATCCGCAGCCTTAGCATCGGATCCTCTGGATCTGATCAGCCTGCTAGAGCATTTTCATCATTGATGTGGAATGATTGGTAGGCCAGGACTTGTCCTGGCGCCTTATTGCCAGGACAAGTCGTGGCCTACGAGATATCTGAAAATGCGCTAGCTGACAAACTCGGAGGCTGTCCTCGAATTCTCCGAATTCGATCAGCAAGCTGAATGCCTGAGCGTGTTACAAAGACGTTACCCTGCAACGCCGTTTTCGCTCGTATCATTCAACGGTGGGCGAGCATCGATCGGACTCGCCACAATCACGTAAGTGGGAGCCGAGAGATGTCACGCAGGTTTGGGTTTGTAGCAGTATTGTTTTTCGGGATCTCGTGCCTACCTTTGGGCCTGTGGGCCTGTGGTAACTACGGCGATCGGGACCGTCGCCCGCTGGCGGAGTTGGTCCCCGCGTTGAGCAGCTTCGCCCAATCCGGCGAACACGCACAGCGGAATACGCCCGAGGAAAACGGGGCCCAACAAGCCGAGTTGGTTCGCGCGCTCCGACAACATGGGCAGGCAGCCGTGGACGCCTTGATCGGGCAACGCAGCAGATGGGCCGCCGGCAACGGCGAGGCCAATGATCCTGGCAGGCTCAAGCGGCTGGATGACTTGATCGATCGGGTCGCGGGACAGAGACATGCGATCAACTCGAGACTGTTCTGGCACACCTCCCTGGAATCCGCGCAACGTGATTCGCAAGCAACGGGTCGGCCGATCCTTAGTTTGCGGCTCCTGGGGCGTTTGGACGAAGACTTCAGTTGTGCCAACAGCCGATTCTTTCGCACCACACTCTATCCAGATCCGGAAATCTCCGAACAATTACGGCAGCAGTTCGTCTTGCATTGGTCACCGGTTCGCGAAGTCCCGCAGGTAACGATCGATCTTGGCAACGGCAGAAAACTTCAGCGGCCACTGACGGGCAACAGCGTTCATCTAGTCCTGGACCCGCAGGGTCGACCGATCGACGCCATGCCCGGTCTCGTTTCGGCAACGGAGTTTTCGAAGTGGCTTGCCGGGGCAACCAAACTTTGGCAGCAAATCGAAAATGCTGAACCGAAAGAGCTTGTCTCCGTCATTGCCAATTACCATCGCCTGCAGGCTCAGCAAGCACGCGAGCGGTCAACGATGGCCATCCAACCGGGGCAAGCTGTTACCGAACTCGACCCGACCGACAGGCGTTGGAATGATGCTGCGGGTGAATACCGAGTACGGGGACTATCGATCCAGGCCCAAACGCTCATTGCCCAGCAGGTACCCGCTGAAGTCGCCATGCCGCTGGCAGTGAGCAAGAGTTTTATGGAAACTCCCCTGCTGCGGATGGTACGTCAGCTAGATGAAAACATCACTCGCGACACGGCGTTTAACCTGCTGGGACTAAAACCCAAGATCGATGACTGGTTTGCTGAAGCGGCAGAAGATCATGCGTTGACCTATGAATCATTGACCCATCGGATTTATGCTGAAGTATTCCTGATGCCATTGACCGATCCCTGGCTGGGACTATCGCCAAATGATCAATTCGTCGCCTTACCCAATGGCGGCCGCCTCGAGCCCGCAGCGTCGCAGTCCGCCCGGTTGAAACAAATGCTGTCCGGAATCAGTTTTCGCAGGGACTAAAGTCTTTGAGCTCCAAAAGCATCCTGACGATCGAAGACGATCCCGCGATTCGCCGCGGGATCGTCGATTCCTTGAAGGCGACCGGCTATGTCGTCTGGCAAGCCGAGCGCGCCGACAGCGGCGTGGAGCTGGCGCTGACCAGGCCCTGTGATCTGGTGCTGCTGGATTTGGTCTTGCCCGGCGGCGATGGATTGAGCGTTCTGCAGCAAATCCACAACGAAAAACCGACATTGCCGGTCATCATCTTGACCGCGCGGGGCGAAGAAACGGATCGGGTCAAAGGACTCAAGCTTGGTGCCGATGACTACGTCGTCAAACCGTTCAGCGTTGACGAACTACTCGCCCGCGTGGAAGCCGTGTTGCGGCGTTCGCCCGCGCGGCCGGCGACTCATCCGACGTTGAAGCTGCCAGCGGGCAACATCGATTGGACGACTCGTGAGATCGCATCGTCAACAGGCACAAGGCAATCATTGTCCGAACGTGAACTAGCTCTGCTGGATTACCTGGCACGACATCCGGGCCGGCCGATTAGTCGCGACGAACTTCTCCGTGGTGTTTGGCAAATCGATGCCAAAGGTGTCTCGACCCGGACCGTGGACATGCACATCGCCCGGCTGCGGGAAAAAATCCAAGACGCTGGCAACGAAAGTGAGGTGATTAAGACAATTCGCGGTCGCGGCTACATGCTCGATTCAAACTACGTGATCAACGAGGACGAATGTTGATGAAAGCGTTTGTCTGGTTTGGCCGTTTGTCGACACGCCCCAAAGTACTGTGGGGCCTGTACGCAGTGGTTTTGCTGGGCGTCACATTTGGCCTGGCAGCGTTGTCAAAGCATGCGATTGATCTGAACAGCCGGCAGTGGGCAACGGCGCACCGTGAGGCCCTGGAGCAAAATGTCCGCGTGGCGTTGTGGCGGCTTGACTCCCGGCTAGCTCCCTATTTGGCGACGTTGCACGACACGGCGGCAGCGGGTCGTCTGGGTTTCGCGTCCGGCAATCACCAAGACTTTGTGATCCGTCGTTTCGCAGTCACCAAGTTGCCCGGCAAGTCAGGAAAAAGTCGCTTCGAGTACACGGGAGTGCTGGCGTCGGAACCGGCTCTCGCCAACGATAATGAGGATCTAAACGACAAGATACCGGTCGAGCATCTGGTAACCGTCGTCGAACAGCTGCTACCGGAAGTTGATACGGTCGCGGATGCTGCAACAAGGTTGTGGCCGAACAACTCCTTGGTGCAAAGTTACTCACTACCCGAATCCCCAGTGGCTCAAAATGCAAGCCCACAGCGCGAGTTGGATAATCGCGCGATTGCGGTGCAGCAGCAGGTAATGAGTCTGAATGCGTACGACGTCGATCAGCAACCGGTCGAAATTCGACTTTCGCCGTTTTGGATTCGCAACCAGCTCGTGCTGGTCCGTAGTCGCAGCGATAACGCTCGGTTCTTTGAAGGAGTCTGGCTGGACTGGACCGCACTAGAGCAATCGCTAAGCGAAGACATTGCTGATTTATTGCCGGACGTTGAATTCTTACCGATTCAGCAGGACGAGACCCCCGATCCGGCGCGTGCGCTGGCAGCATTACCTGTGGCCATCGTGCCGCAAGCGATCATCGCAGCCGGACCGGACTGGTCACCGACGCACACCGCCCTGATGCTCTGCTGGTTGGGGCTTGCCGCTGCCGCCATCGTGGCCGGCTTGGCGCTCGGCCGATTGATTGCGTTGAGCGAACGACGTGCTGCGTTCGTATCCGCCGTCACTCATGAATTGCGGACGCCGCTGACAACCTTTCGCCTCTACAGTGATTTGTTGGCCCGGGATATGGTGAGCAGCGAACAGGATCGCAAGGAATACTTACAGACGCTCCGCCGCGAAGCAGATCGATTGTCTCATTTGGTCGACAATGTGCTGCGCTATTCGCGGTTAGAACGGTCCTCCAGTGGTCCCGCGATTCAAACCGTGCAATTGTCCGAGTGGATCGAGCGGATCACGCCGCGTCTGAGCGAACGATTGCAATCCGCGGAGATGACACTGGAAGTTGCTCAGCAGGGCGACGGACAATGGCCGACCGATCCGGCAGCCGTAGAGCAATTGGTTTTTAATCTGATTGACAATGCCGCCAAGTACGCCAAGGACGCCACAGACCGCCGCGTTCATCTGGAGGCGACCATCGACTCCGATCAGGTCACGATCAGCGTCACCGATCACGGCAACGGTGTCCCCGAAAACTTGCGTGCAACAATTTTTAAGCCGTTCGCGAAATCGGCCGAACGCGCCGCCGAAACCGCCGCGGGCGTCGGGCTCGGCCTGGCGCTGGCTCGTCAAACCGCCGCTGCCTTGGGTGGCAGTCTGACTTACGAGCAGTCAAATGAAAACGGTGCTTGCTTCAGGGTCAAGTTGCCGGCCCGCAAAACGATCCTTTAACGCGAAGCCGCAGGCGAGGCCATTCCTGTCCAGTCGCATACCGAGACGCAAGTACGAAAAACCGGAAAAAGCGATTCTGCCGATGTTGTTTTCGTCAATTTGACAACATCGAAACCGACTTTCATTCAAAGGTTAATTTTGCATTATGATACACTGCTTGCATTATTTTCTTGCCGTTCTCGATTCTTATCACGTCCAAATTCTCTATGCAGCGCAAACCGCGGAGGTCCCATCCGTCACCGCAACGGGTCAATACAAGACGTCCGCGCCGGCTGCTTGCCGAACCGCTGGAAGACCGCCGGCTGCTAGCGGTCTCATTCGAGTTCAATTATCTCGTGCGGCAACTCCATTGGCTTCAATGATGCAACGCAGGGCAGCGGGTTCAGGTCGGCATTAGAGTCGGCGGCCGCGCGTTTGGGCGGCTGGTTGTTACATGATGCGACCATCCAATTGGACGTGGCTTCGTTAACCTATGACGGCGGCGAGATTGCCACCGCGATGTCCGCGTTACCGCCGATCGCAGCGCAAGGAGCATTCGCAGACGGTCTCGTGCCTGCCAAAATTCTTGGCAGCGACGACATCAATGGAGGTCAGGCGGATGGGCGCTTGGAGGTCTTTTTCTTTGACACCGCGGACAGTCTGACCTTCATCACCGATCCAGCCCAAGTCGATAGCAACGACGAGATCGATTTTCAAGCCCTGATGGACGGCACGCAATTGAATGCTACCGCCAACACCACAGGAACCTTCCAGTACAATCCACCAGTTGGATCGGTTTTGGATGCCGGCCAGGCGCAGGAACTGTCGGTGACGTTTACACCGGACAATTTGGCTGCCTTTGATGTGGCAAGTGCGACCGTGTGTTCATTAACGTGCTGCGAGCAGATCCCGTAATCGATTGGCCCGATCCCGCGGCGATCACTTTTGGTACTCCGCTTAGCGAACAGCAACTGAACGCCTCGGCGGACACTGCAGGCAGCTTTAATTATGTTCCCGCGATTGGCGAAGTCCTAAATGCCGGCACGGAGCAAACCAGCCGTTGACGCACTGCGAATCATCAACGAACTGGGGCGACGTGAATTTTCGGATGCGGTTAGCTCGCAACTGACGGGTCCGATCGACGTCGAAACCTGGCCAGACGCGTACTTTGACCATAACGGCGATGACCGCGCCACGGCACTGGATGCCCTGCGGGTGATTAACGAATTGGCCCGCGCCGGCAATGCTGCATCCAGCGAGCTCGAGCAACTTGTGATGGCCCCAATTCGCCGCGATCACGATCAACGCACGGCGTTGCCCGTCGATACAAGCGAAATGGTGAGCGTTCGCAAGCTATTAACGGATGCGGTTGTCGTTGCATTCATCAGCAATCATCAGCAACCGCAGCCGCCGGCCACCGAGAACGGCGTCGATGGCGACACGCGGACCAGCGCCGTGGACCAACTGATGGCGGCTGAGAGTTTCTTGTACGTCGACTTGTCTACAACAGAAGCATGACACCCGGTGCTCCACAGTGCCTGGAACTGAGTCAACAGTTGATATTAGGGTAGCGGAAGTCGCCAAGAGTTTGGGTTCGCTGACCGTCATTGCCGAACGTCTTGGCGACTTCCGCTACGTACTACCCGCAGCTGACCCCGTCGCGATGCCGTTTTTAGGATCCGCTAGAGCCGAGCGTGACTGATCGTCACCTTGCGGTATCCTTGCCGACGCAACCACCGTGCAATCGCGATCAACGCAGCTGCGTATACAAAAAAACCAATCACCAGTTCTGATCCTAAATACGGTTGATAATATGGCCAGCCGAAGACAACCAACAACAGCAGTCCCATCGACACCCAAGCGGTTTGCCAACTGAAACCAATAAAATAAACACGGAACAACAGCAACGCGACGACAGATGCAAACAGTAAAGTCAACGAACCAATTACCACGATGTTGACATTGGCAAACCTTAGTAATGCGAACTCCAAGCCGATCACCAAAGTCAGAACCAGCAAGCTGCGGATGCCAATGTGCTCTCGAAACTGATCGACGTTGCCGTGCGTGACATCGCTGATCTGATCGACGACGAGAACCAGCAAATGGATTGCAATGGCTACGGCCACGGCAATCAGAACGCCATCGAGCCGCAGCCCAGAACTCTCGAAAACGTTGTAGTTCAGTTTTGAAGTTGTAATCACCGTCAGCGAAAATAGGACGACCGCGGCGAAGATACACTCCGAGACCAGCGTGCCCCGTTGATGCGCGACCAGAACGATGATTGAACTCATCGATGCCCAGCCAACGCCAAGCGACAAACCAGATACGGACAGCAGCGCGTATTGCCATTGTAAATTGTACGGCGAGCTCAGCAGCTTCTTGGCAAGCAAAGACAACGTGCAGACGGCCACAGCTACCAGAAACAGTTGGGCGATACAAACCCAGCCTTGCTCGGCCAGGCGAATTCTTCCGCGGCGATTCTCAGCGGCGGAAAACTGTCGCCCAGAATCACGCGACTTGCGAATCGGCCGCCATCTCCAGCCACAAACTGCTAACAACCTGGCTGCTAACTCTTGCGAGACACACCAACCGACGGGAGCCATCACGGCAAAGGCAAGAAATCCATTCCAGGGCATCAGCCAGGCGCCGTCCATCCTGAATTTCACGTAAAGCCCGAATAGCGCGACCACACCCGTGGGGATCGCCAACGCGTACGCTCGGCGTCGTTCACCAAATCGGCTGAGCGCTATGAAGCCCCAGGCCGTGGAGATGCTCAGCACCATCGCCCAGCCTAAGACCTGTGGCCCCGCATTCGTCGCGTACCAGCCTCCCAGATGCTTGTACTGCGCCCAGCAAAACAACAACATGAACACGACCAATCCAGCCTCACCGGTCGGTGAAGATGAACGCAGCACGCGATTTCCCCGAGCAATCAATTCTTCGCCAAAATGCCAACGACATGCCAGGGCCGTCACCAGCGAAGCGAAGCCGATTCCGTACGTCAGAACCATCGGGATCACTTGTAGATCCAAGCTGATAGGCAGGTAACTGAGCAAAGCCACGAATATCGTGGGAATCAGCACCGCCATCGTCCCGCGAAAGGGCGTGGAGATTCGCATCACGCCAACCATTGCCACAGCAGCCTGAATCAAACCGAACAGAAACGCACACAGTAAACCACTCACAGCCCCGGTCGTGATGGGCCAGGTGGTGTCGGGGATTCCGACTAACACGAGTGAAACAGCGCCGATACTGAACAACATGCACGCCGCCAGCGCGATTGATAGCCGATACCAGCGCCGCGCAAGCCAATCCTGGAGCATCGTCAACGGTTTCAATCGCGCCACCAGTTTCGCGTACGAGTGTTCACAACGTGGTTGTTGGCTGAGGCTTCCATCCGACTTGGCTGAACCGGATGGCCAGCCCGCATCATACTAGCTTGCGGTCGCGACGTCCGCGGAGATTGGCCAGCCAAGTGCCCACTGCAAGCGAAACTGCGCGACGTTGTAGTCGACCACTGCCCTCAGGTAGGCCATTCGTGCATCTTCCAATGCCCGCGCGGACTGCAAGACTTCCAGGGGCAATCCTTGCCCGTCACGAATCCGGTTCAAGTTCCGCGCGTAAGAATTTTGGGCCGATTCAATTGCCTGCCGCGTGATCGCGACTTGTTGGCGGCGGTGATCGACTTGCGCGTGCGCCTCGGCAATTTCCCGCGCGACTTGATCCATCACGCGAATTTTCTCGAACTGCGCTTGCTGGATACGAGCGTTAGCGCCGCGGCGAGATGCCTGCTCACCAAAACCAAGATTTCGCAATTCCCACGAGACAATCGCGTCGAAGTCATAACGGCTTTGCACGTTTTCGGTATCGCTGCCCAATCCGCCGCCAAATCCACCTGTACTGAAGCCCAGCAGCACACTGGGAATCAGCGGCGCATACTTTTGCCGTTTGTAGGCCTCACACGCTGCCGCTACCAGGCTGCGGGCTTGCTTCAGTTCCGGACGATTGGATAAGCCGGTGGTGATCAAAGTCGTTTTGTTTGACGGCGTGATCACTTCCAGGGGAACGATCGTGGGGTCCAACGGGATCAGTTCGCTGGTTGGATCGGTGTTCAGCGTTTGCGCCAGTTGAGCCGAAGCCACGGCAACGCGTTCGCGGGAAGCGATCACACGGCTATCGATCAGATTCAACTCGGTCTGCATGCGGTCGGCATCGGCTTGCAACCCTTGACCGGCTGCGGCAAAGTCACGCGTTAGCTTGGCAAGCTCGGACGTTTGCTGGCGAGATTGTTCCAGCACACTCTTTGCTTGATGCGCGCCGGTCAGTTCGATGTAAGCAACGGCTGCTTCCAATAACTGTCGATTCTGTGCTGCTCCGACCGCGTGTGTTTGGGACCAGACCCGTTGCTGCACCATCTTGGGCTGAAACACCGCGTCGGCCAAATGGAACTGGGCCACGATCCCCGGCCGTTGCGTGGTACCTGCGCCGACTGCGCCCATTCCCAAGCCATATTGCAGCGAGTTGCGATCGACGTCGATGATTGAACCATCGCTGGCTTGGTAGTTGCCGTCGTGACGGTGGTAGCTGATGCCGGCTTGGATCGACGGTAGCCACATCACGCGGGCTTGCTGTAGCCGAGCGTAGGCTTCCTGGACGCGCCACTGGGCAAAACCGACAGCGGGGTGCCGGCCGCCAATCATCGCCAGCGCGGTTGGCAGGTTGATCTGCACGACATTTTGCGATTCCGCCAGCGTGGCTTCCACCGGTGCTTCCGCAAGCGGCAGCGGCTCGATTTGCTGCGGCACGGCGGGATCCGGCGGCAGCGGATGAAGGATCGGTTCGTTGCCCGCTTGCTCGATCAGTTGGCTGTCGAATTGCTCACCCTCGGTTGTCAGGGCAGTCAAATCAACGCTCGGCTTCGCGGTTGCATTTGCCACCGCCGTCGGTGGGCGTGCGGACGAGGCTGCCGCTGAGCCGCGGCGGAGCAGATCGGATGCGAAGCGATGGTCCGCGACACAGCCGCCGCAAGCCATGACGACGAGAAAACAAACGAAACGGGGCATCATGCCCTCCTCAGGTATCCATACCTTGACATTCTCCGCCGATTGGGCAGCGGGGAGTCTTATGATTTTTGCTTCGGCGACTACGATAGGTGCGATCAGCCCAGACTGGACAACAACAGTGGCTTTGCAGGCTATCCAGGGCGAATATGATCCTCATGCGCTCTTTGCGGCAATTCAGCATTTTGACAGTTCGCAGTCGTAGCGATTGTCACAAATACAGCGAAAGTGACGGGAGTAATCAGTGATGACGTTTGGTGGGTTTCGGTCGATGCGATTCGGTGTCCTGTTGGCGCCACTGATCGGTCTGTTCGGATGCAAGCCACCGGCACCAGTGGCTGACGCACCATCCAAGCCAATCGCTGTTCGCACCGTCGCCGTTGCCGCCCAACAGATTCGGCACACCACTTCGCAACCGGCAACGCTGCAAGCTTACTACCGCGCTGAAATCGAAGCTCGCGTTTCGGGTTACGTGCAAGAATTGAAGGTCGATATTGGCGATACGGTGCAATCTGGCGACATCTTGGCTGTGATTCACATTCCCGAGATGCAGAAACAACGCGAGATTGTCAAAGCAAGAATTAACTTGTTCCGGGCGCAGGAAAAACAGGCGCAAGCCGGCTTGGAACTGGCAGCCGCCAACGTCAAATCGGCTGAAGCAAAGCTTGCCCAAGCCAAATCCGAGGCAACGGTCACCGAAGCTTCCCTGGCAGCGGCCGAAGCCGAGTTTAGCCGCACCAAGGACCTGGTTGATCGTCAGTCGCTGGAGAGTCGAGTCTTGGACGAAGTCCGCAAAAAGCGAGATTCGGAATTGGCACGCCGGGCCGCGGTAGAATCGGCCGTCCTGGCCGCCGAGGCAGACGTCAATGTTGCCAAGGCGAAACAAACTTCCGCACAAACGAACGTGACCGCCGCCCAGGCAGAATCAGAAATCGCCCAGCGGCAATTGGAAGAGCTGGATGTGATGGTCGACTATGCCACCGTGAAGGCTCCGCTGACAGGTATCGTCACCGATCGTGCCATCGATCCTGGAGACCTGGTTCGCCTTGACACCGCCGACGAGCCTTTGCTGGTGATCAGCCAAGTCGATCGCCTTCGCGTCCACATTCCCGTTCCCGAAGTCGATGCGGCCCACGTCGATCATGGCGATCAGGTGACGCTGACATTCCCGTCCTTTCCCGCAGAGCAGGAAATCAAGACAACGGTGACGAGGACGGCCGGCAATCTGGATCCCCGCACGCGGACCATGTTGGTCGAAGCCGAATTGGCTAATCCCGACGGCAAGTTTTTGCCCGGCATGTTTGGCAGTGCCCGCATCGCGCTGTCGACACAAGTCGCTGCCAACATGCTGCCGGCGCGGGCCGTTCGCTTTGACGAAAACGGGGCGGCTTACGTTTATCTGCTTGACGAAAACGACACAGTCGAAATCATCCAGGTCGCCACGGGAATCGATGATGGACAAAGAATCGAAATCGTTTCCGGCGTCCAGGCAGGAGAAAGAGTTATCGACGCAAATCTGAAGCGATTCAGCAGCGGGCAAAAGGTCAGCGTGCTCAACTAATCACAGCCATATGGGACTGATCAACTTTTCGCTCCGCAATCGTTTCGCCGTGTTGGCCGCTGCGATCGCTCTGTGCCTGCTGGGTGCAGCGGTGATTCCGGGGATCACGATCGATATTCTTCCTGATTTCAAGAAGCCTGTCGTCGTCAGCTTCTTTTCCTATCCCGGTCTGCCCACGATGGACATGGAAAAGTCCGTTAGCTCGCGCGTCGAGCGGGCGCTTACTCTGGCGGGAAAGATTGAACACCAGGAATCCCGCACCGTGCCCGGCGCGGCGGTGATCAAAGTCTTTTTTCAGCCGGGTGCTGATCCCAGTTCAGCGATGAACGACATCGTGAATCTGGAAGCCAGCGATATGTTTCACCTGCCGCCCGGGATCGAGTGGCCGTTTACCTTGCGCAGTGAACCGGCAAATTTGCCTGTTGTGCTGGCAGCGATTTCCGGCGAGGGGCTTAGCGAACAAGAACTGTACAGCATCGGTTATTACGCGGTCCGCAACAAAATGGGCGGACTAAAGGGCGTTCAGATTCCACACCCGTTTGGCGGCAAATTCCGTCAAATGATGGTTTACGTCGATCCAATAAAACTGCAAGCGCATCACGTCAGCGGCACCGATGTTGTGGAAGCTCTGAAGAAAGCGAATCTCGTGTTGGCGGCGGGCACGGCGCGGATGGCTGGAACCGACTACCAAATTCACCCGCGGAACACGCTGCCGACGACCGCAGAGATTGAAGCGATCCCCGTGGCCGTACGCGACGGCCGGCCGATTTTTATACGCGATCTGGGCAGAGTGGTTGATGATGCCGCGCTGCAATACAACATCGTCCGCGTCAACGGAAAACGTAGCGTCTATTGCCCACTGCTGCGTGAGCCCGGTGAAAACACGATCGCGGTGGTTGACCGAATCTATGAAGGGATCTCCACAGAGATTCCCAAGATGAAACAGCGCGGTGATATTCCCGAAGCCACGGAAGTCAAATTGGTTTCGGACCAATCCGACTACATTCGGCTGGCGATGTCGAATCTGTACCGCCAGATCGGCTTGGGAGCTTTGCTGGTGGCCGTCGTCGTTTCGGTTTTCCTGAGGCGTTTCCTGCCCACTTTGATCATTGTCTCGACGATCCTGCTGGCGATCCTGATCGGCACACTCGGTTTTGCCTTCACCGATCAAACCATCAACGTGATGACCCTGGGCGGGATCGCCTTGGCAATCGGCACAGTGGTCGACGCCGGAATTGTCGTCGTCGAAAACATCATTCGTCATCAACGGATGGGTAAACCGTCGATGGAAGCCGCCCGCGATGGGACGGCTGAGGTTTCCGGCGCCATCCTAGCCGGCACCGCAACCACGCTTGCCGTTTTTCTGCCGGCAGTCTTCTTGACCGGCATGATCAAGTATCTATTCGAGCCGCTGTCGTTAGCAGCCACGTTCACGATCGGCGCCTCTTACGTCTTGGCGCTCACGGTCGTGCCGGCATTCTGTGCAACCTTCATTCGTGATCGCGCGCAGCGGGAGGGCGAAGCTCCCGCTCAGCCCGGATCTGACGCGTTGTCCGACGATACCAAACCACGTGGAGTCTACGGTCACTGGCTCAAGACAGCTTTGTCCGCACCAGCAATGACAGCCGTCTTGGTCATTGCCGCGGTGGGTGCCTCGTTTGCTCTGTTCCCCATGATTGGCTCGGAACTGTTCCCCGATGTCGATGCAGGAACGTTCGAGTTGCGGATCAAGACACTGCCGGGTACCGATTTACTGGAAACAGAAAAGCTGGTGGCCAGTATCGAGCAGACCATCAAAACAGTCATCCCCGAAGAGCAGATCGAAACACTGATCGCCAACATTGGCTTACCCGTCGGCAAAGGAGCCGGTTTTTCTACCGTGCTCAGCTCCAACTCGGGGCCGGATACCGCGTACCTGATTGTGAATCTAAAGCAGCAAGGGCGGCGGACGAGCACGAAAACCTACATCGACCAATTGCGGGGCAAGCTGGCGGAGGAGTATCCGCAGGAGCAGTTCCTGTTCGTCTCGGGCGGTATCGTCAACTTGGCACTCAGCGAGGGTGTCCCCGTGCCGATCAGCGTTCAGATTTCCGCCGGCACGATCGGCAAATGCCGTGACAATGCCGAACGCGTTGTCGAAGTCATGCAAAAAATCCCCGGCACTGAGGATGTTCAAATCGCTCAAGCGTTGGACTATCCCCAATTTGATGTGCAAGTTGACCGGACCCGCGCGAAGTATCTGGGGATCGATCAGGAAGAGGTTGCACAAACGATCTTGACGGCACTTGGTTCCAGCGTCGGCTATTCGCCCACGATCTGGATCGACCCCAAGACAGGTGTCGACTTTTTCATGGGAGTCCAGTACGAAACCAACGAGATCGAGTCGTTGGATGATTTACGCAACATTCCGATCTCGCTGACCACGGCTGACGGACCGGTCACGATTCCGCTATCCAATGTCGCCACGATCAAACGGGTTACGATTCCCGGCGAAATCGCGCACTACAACATTGCTCGGGTCAATGATGTCCACATCAATGTTTCCGACCGCGATATTGGCTCGGTTGCCCGCGATGTACGGGCAGCACTTGGTGAAATGGAATTTGAAAGCGGTGTCACGGCCAAAGTTCGCGGGCCGGTGGAAACGATGCAGTCAGGGATGACCATGCTGGGAGCCGGTCTGGTGGTTGCCGCTGTGCTCGTGTACCTGGTCTTGATGGCCCAGTTTCGATCGTTCATCGATCCGCTGATCATCATGCTGGCGGTTCCGCTTGGATTGGGCGGTGTGTTGTTGGTTCTCTTTCTAACGGGCACGAACATCAACATCCAATCATTGATGGGCACGCTGATGATGATTGGTGTCGTCGTCAACAACTCGATCCTACTGGTTGAGTTTGCAAATCGTCGTCGCGCCGATGGCTTGTCGTCGCACGACGCTGCGATGGCGGCGGCGCAAGTTCGCTTGCGGCCGATTCTGATGACGTCGCTGACGCTGATTGCTTCGATGCTGCCGCTTTCGTTCCAGCTGACACCCGGCAACGAGGCAATGATCCCGCTAGCGCGGGCATTGTTAGGCGGCATGGTGGCATCCACGGTGTTGACCTTGGTGCTGGTTCCTTGCGTGTATACCTGGGTGCACGGCAAAAAATCTGTTCTCGCTGGAGCGTCTGGGGAACTGGCGTAACACCGAGATTAGAGAAATTTCATCATTGATGTGGCCTACGAGATATCTGAAAATGCGCTAGAATTGGGTCTCTTATGGGTCAACTACTTCGCACTTCGACATTCCTTGTTCGATATTGGATGTTCTTCCGGTGCTCATGAAACCGCAGAATATCCAACAAGAAATGTCGAATGAGAAAGTTAGAAAGGTTTGTTTTTCCACCACCGACACGAAACCGTGATGGACC
>JBFJVZ010000051.1:0-26112 GCA_041623895.1 Pirellulaceae bacterium
ATTGGGGTCTGACCCCTTTTCGCGGCACACAAAAACTGACTTGAAGTACCACTAGCCGCAGCAAACGCCTCGCTCCAGGCCGCCCGTCAGGAAAACACCCGAGATGCTCCAGCAGAATTTCCAGCCAACTCGACTCGCCCTGGCTGACTTGCAGCCCGGCGACGATCGTTTCTCGATCGATGCTGTGAATCTGCTGCTTTCCGCTGCCATCGATGTTGGTGCCAGCGACTTGCACCTGCATCCCCGCGGCGAGGACTGGGAGATACTGCTGCGTGTGGACGGCGTGTTGACGCAAGTTGGTGTACTGCCCGGCGGTGGTAGCAACGATCCGGTGACGCGGTTGATGGTGATGGCGGCGCTGCCGACATACCGGAGCAGCCAACCGATGGAGGGCCGACTGCGTTGGGAATCGATGCCGCCAGAGATTTCGATGCGGCTGGGCGTGTTCCCCAGCGTTCACGGCCCACGTGCCGTCGTGCGTTTGTTGCGCCGGAGTTCAGAGTTGGATCAACTCGATTCTTTGGAACTGCCCAGCGACGTGACGGACGCGCTGCAGCATTGTAGTGATCAGACCGACGGAGCAATCTTATTGTCGGGTCCATCCGGCAGCGGTAAAACGACAACACTCTACGCCATGCTCCGCAGAATTGCTGCGGCGGTACCTCGCCGCAGCGTGATGACAATCGAAGACCCGGTTGAATCGATCATCGATTCGATCAGCCAAAGCGAGTTAGACGAAAGCGGCGGCATGACCTTGTCATCGGCACTGCGAAGTGCGGTACGTCAAGATATCGAGGTCTTGTTGGTAAGCGAGATACGTGATCCCGAAACAGCCGAAGCGGCATTGCAGGCGTCACTAACCGGTCACTTGGTTTTCTCGTCGTTGCACGCGACGGATGTCTCGGCCGCGCTCCGCAGATTGTCGCAACTCGGTGTTCCCCTGCACGCGATCGTCAGCGGCGTTCGCGCAATTGTCAGTCAAAGATTAGTTCGCCGCATTTGTCCGGTCTGCAAAGGCGAAACGGGCAGCGATAGCGCAGATGCCTGCAAAAACTGCCTGGGCACCGGATACAAGGATCGCATTCCGCTTGCTCAAGCCGTGCGTTTTGACGGCGGTGATCCGGTGGGAGATGCATTGCTGAATTCGCTTGAGGCGGGGCAAACGCTGGAACAGATGCGGCGGTCCGCCAAACAGGCCGGAGGAGTCGACTTGGCTAGCCGCGCCCAGCAATACGTGGAGGCGGGATTCACGACTCCAGCGGAGGTCTACCGGGTGCTGGGGCGAACAGGAATCTTCTTGGCTCGCTGACGCGTCTGGTTGGCAAGAGCACAACCCCGGGATTGTTGCTTTTTCGACTCCAGCACTTTAGGCTAACCAATCAGCTTCTCATCTATTCATTCCTGGGCATCCTGTGCATGGCCAAACTTTCTGATCGCCAACTTGCTGCCCTGCTTGACGAGATCGCTGCGGCGATCCGCGTCGATATGCCGATCGCGGATGCGATGCAGCGATTGCGTGACCGGCGGTTGGGCCCGGTCGCGATTGCCGCCGGCGTTTGTGCGGACGCCATGAACCGCGGCCAAACCGCCGCGGATGCACTTCGTTTGTGTAATTCTCCGATCATCGATCAGGCCGCCGCGGCGGTTCAGGCGAGTCAGCAAAGTGGCGACCCCAAAGTAATGACTCGGCTGTCATCCCTGTTGCGAAGGCGTGCCGAGTATTTTCGCAGCTCGCAATTGGCGTGGCTTTATCCGCTGATCTTATTGGTGATTGCCTATGCCATTGCACTGGGTGTCATGGTCCCAATGTTACGAACGTATCAGGGACGTGATTTTACTTGGTCCGAATCTGTGTTGAATTTTAGCCACTGGCTGGAATCGAATTGGTTTGTACCGCCAATCGCGCTGGCGATCATGGTCATCGGCTGGCTGATTTGGCGCAGCCGGAATCGATCGTTGCCACGAGATGCGCGTCTCCGATTATTTTGTCAGTCGTTGGTCGATCAGATCGCAGCGGATGTGCCCGAAAGCGATGCGATCCGCAACGCAGCGAAATTGTCGGGCGAAGCCTCGGTGTTGGCTGAAACGAACCCGACCTTCAAGTCGCCGCAGTTCATGGCTTTATTGGCAAAGGTTCAGTCGCCATTGATGGAAGTGCCAGGAGTGAGTGAAGAGGCGACCCTGGTGGCGCGACTCAAGTTCTTGGCCGCAATTCATGATGAACGCGCCAGACGACATGATTATTTGTGGTCCAGACTGATTCCGCGGATCGCGATGGTCGTTGTTGGAGGCGGGTTCACCCTGGCATACGCGTGGTGGGTAATTGCACCGGTCTATCAGCAGGTGGCGCAGTGGTGACACGACTCGATCCAGTCGCCAGTCGGCTCGCTGCTGCCGATGATGTGAACACCGCGCTGGTACTTGATTGGTTGGAAGCTCGTCAGCAGCGCGATTCGCTACACCGCCGCGCGTTCTGGTGCAGCCTGGGAGCGTGGTTGCTGGTGACGGCGGCGGCTGTTATTAGCAGTGCCGTTGCTATCAAGTTCGCGCATGATACTCGAGAGGCGTTCTCTGAAGTTTACCCGCTAAGCTGGAACCGGCGAGATCAGGTGTTCAGCCCGCCACTGACTCTGGACATAGTGCCCCCTGTGTTGGCATTGATCGCCATAGTGTTGCTGATCGGTGGACTGCTGGGCTGGTGGCTGGGCCGTTTTCCGGGACATCGCTGGACGTGTTCGGCGATCGATTGGTGGAATGTTAGTGATGCCGTATCCAGGTTATTGGCGGTTGGCTGCACTTACCCGGAAGCGTTTGATACGGCTGCCGAAGTAGCCCGTACGTCCGGCAATCGTTGGCGGCTTAGACAGGCAGCTGAACATGTCCGTCAGGGTGTTTCGGAACCGCTACTGGGTCCGGCAAGTGATGGTGATGTAGCGATGGTTCAGACGTGGGTGGAGACCATCGACGTGGATCCAAGCGAACGATGGCGGTTGGCAAACCAGCACTTTGCTGAGGTCGCTCGCCGCCGGGTCGGTGTGCTGCAGGCGACGGTCCCGATCGTATCGACGCTCCTTGCCGGCTTGCTGATTTGGATGTCCATTTCGGCCACCTTGGGATGGATGTGGATGACCGTAGGACGAATGATGGTCGGTGGGAATTAGCGTGAATCTTAAGTCCAAGTTTACAATCGCTGCTGTTTTTCTTTTTCTTTTGATCGCAATTTTTGTTTTTGCGATTCCCTCGTTGATTGGATTCTTGTTGACCTGCTTGATCATCGCGGCCGCCTACGATTTGTTCATGCGGCGTCAGCGGCTGGCCACGCGCAGCTTGAACCTGGCGTTGCGAGCGGCCTGCCATCGAAAGGCCAGTATTTCGAAGATCGCGACGGCGTTCGCGCGTTACGGCCCGCTTCGCGGGCCCTGCTATGAGTATGCTCGCCGGCTAACGGTTGGTGAGGATCCCGTTCACGCGGCCGCAGCTTCACGCGTGCCGCTTCAATTGGGCACCGCGGTCGCCATGAGCACCACCTCGCAAGCTGCTCAGGTCGAGTCTCAGGACGACGTTGATCAACCCTACTCGAGTGCCGGGTCCTCCGCGTTGCCGGCGTACTCACAAATCTTGTATTTGACCATGGCCGCGACCATCACTTGCGTCGTTCTGACATTCGTAACCGTGTCGATCTTGCCAATCATCGAGCAGATGATCCAGGAATTTGGGGTTACGATGGAACCGTACGAATGGCTAATCGTGGGCACAACACCGACGTGGATCGCAATCACGGTCATGGTGTTGATACTGTTGATGATGATCCCCATATTGGCGAGAACGGAT
This sequence comes from Pirellulaceae bacterium, assembly GCA_041623895.1. Taxonomy (GTDB): domain Bacteria; phylum Planctomycetota; class Planctomycetia; order Pirellulales; family Pirellulaceae; genus JBFJVZ01. The sequence continues at coordinate 3,832 of JBFJVZ010000051.1, forward strand.
CACTTCACAATTCCGATCCTGAATGCGTTTCGACTTTCTCCGCTGGCTGCGCAGTCCAGAGCAGACATACTGGAAGGGCTCGCCGACGCGACGGAGGCAGGCATGCCATTGTCCAGGGCGATTGAGATAGCAGGTCAGATCTCGCTTAATTCTAATCAGCGGTGGTCTTTTCAGAATGCGTCCCATTTGATTCAACAAGGGGCCTCGGCGGCCGATGCGCTGTACCAGAATGGATGGATTAACGGCGAGGAAGTCATTTGGCTCCGTGACGCGCCGCCGCTTCGCTTCGCGCAACTGCTGCGGCACTTCGGCCGCCAAGGGATTCGTGATGCGCAGGCAAATCTACAGTGGTTGATGGGAATTCTGTTTCCGATGATGGTCGTGCTGTTGGGGATTGCCGTTTTGTCCTACGCTTACGGGTTTCTCGGTACGATCATGCAACTGATTACGTTACTGGCATGAAGCATACATCGAATCTCCATTACCGCTCCACGGCCTGCGTTCGTTCCATGGCCTGCGTTCGACCACGATCGGGTAGCTTGATCATTGAGTCGGTCGTTGCCATCGCGTTGTTGGCGACCGCACTGGTGGCGCTGGGCAAATTGGCCGCGTCATCGGCGGCGATCAGCCGGATCGCGGATCAACGTTTGGCTGCCACACTGAGCGGCGAAAATGTTATCGAGCAGTTGAAAGATGTTACCTTTGACGACTTGTCCCGGGAATCGTCTGTCATTGCCAATGCAATCCAGAAGTCTTGTGGCTACGAAATCAACGTGGCCACCGACCAGTTTTTGGTGGGCGATCGTGACGCCACCCACATTCTCGTCACCGTCCGACCAAGCACCAACGTTTTGATTCAATTGCACGATTGGCGCATCAAGCAAACGAACCCCGGGGCCCCGGAGGCAGAGGCCCCGGCGGGAGAGGCCCCAGCAGCGGAGGTCGGCGATGAATAACGAGTATGCGATCCGGCGTAGCAAACATCAGGGCTTCACCTTGATTGAAGTGATCGGAACGCTTTCGCTGTTGCTGGCGATTGCGCTGGCCGGCACCAGTATGCTCGCCACGGTGACCAAAATCGGCTTAGCCAATAAGCAAGCCAATCAGGCCCGAGCAGATATTGCGCGGCTAGCCATCCAGTTTCGCGCCGACGTGCGGAACGCACAGCTGGATCAACTGCATGAAGATTCGCAAGCGATCGATTTGTCGATCGGTGACCAGGTCATTCGCTATCAGTTCGATCCGCGGGCCCAGGTCATCGTTCGCAAGCGCGTTGACTCGGGCCAGGAGCCGCCACTTGATTTCTTCACTCTTACCGAACATTGTCTTCCGGCGTTTGCTGTCCAGGACCGCCAGGTGAATTTGCGACTGACAGAACCGGATGCACGCAATCCTTGGATCATCCAGGCGGTGCAACATGATTAAGTTTTCGCGACCAGCAAAGTCAGCTGCGGCGGCCCGCCGTGGCGCAGGTTTTCTGATGCTGGTGATGATGATTCTGTTAGTCATTATTTCGGCGACCCAATGGCTGGTGACCGCTTCGCTGGCCAACCAACAAGGGGAAAGCGATCGACTTCGCGCCAGGTCGATGCTGGCTGCCATGAACCAGGCGCAAGCTTTGCAATCGGATTGGACGACACCATTACGGTTGCCGATCGCCAAGAACAATCAGGAACGGATAGAAGTCAAGGCAAATGCAGATCGGACGTTGCTGACAGCGATCTGGCTGCGCGGCGACACCGAAGTCTCGCGCTTGACGCGTCCGATCCAAACGCCGTCCCAGCCTGCTGCACTGGGTGACACACCAGAGAACTAACGAGAAAGAAATGAATAGCAATCGGAACAAATTTTCGTCTCTTCGAGCCAATCGCTGCGACTACGGCTTCACGCTGGTGGAACTGCTCGTGGTGATCGCCATCATTGGTGTTCTTGTTGGCCTGCTTGTCCCTGCGATGCAGAACATGCGTGAACTATCGCGGCGCAGTCATTGCGAACAGAATCTGGTCAAGCTGTCATTAGCACTGTCAGCGTATTCAACTCAGTTCGATCACTATCCAATCGGCTCAATCAACGAGAGCGGACCGATCAAAAATGAAGCTGCAGGGTTTCATCACAATTGGATTTCCGGTTTGTTACCAATGCTAGACGCCAAGACCATTTTTGATGCGATCGACCGAACTGCCAGCGTCTATGCGAAGGAAAACCAAGCAGTACGCGGTTTGAGTTTGCCGATGTTGCGTTGCCCGTCAGCGACTGACACACGCGAAAACACGACCTGTTATGCGGGCATTATTTCCTCGATTGAAACGCCGATTGACCAGGACAATGACGGAGTGTTTCGCTTGAATCTTCCCGTTGCGGAATCGGATATCACGGACGGACTCGCTTTTACCCTGTTTGTGGGCGAAAAACTTTCCTCGTTTGAGGAAGATTTGGGATGGTTCAGTGGCACGCGATCGAGTCTGCGAACTGCCGGTCATCCGATCAATGCTGAACGCGTTCGCATTCGCGGTCCAGCCGATCCCAGCAAGCAAGTCGATGCTCTGTACGTCGGCGGATTGGCAAGTGACCATCCGGACGGAGCTTACTTGCTGATGGGTAGCGGGCAATACGAATTCCGCAGTTCGTCCATGGATCTGCGCGTCTTGCAACAGATGGCCGCCCGCGCTGACGGTGGCATTCCGATCGAGTGGCAGCGGACCGAAGCCGATTCGGCTATGGAGAGGCAAGCCGAGAGTGAGCCCAAAGATTTGACCCTATGATTCGGCGTTCGTTTCAGACGTTGTCTGGGTAGCTCGCGAAAACGCCTTGGGCCGAACCACATCTTTCGCCAGCCCGATCAGCTCCAAGAACTGAATCACCCGCCACGACATATCAAACTCCCACCAGCGGTGGCCGTGGGCAGCGGCCCTGGGTTCGGCATGGTGGTTGTTGTGCCAGCCTTCGCCATGACTCCATAAGGCCACCAACCAATTGTTCGTGCTGCATTCGCGGGTCTCGTAGGTGCGATACCCGAACACGTGCGACAACGAATTGACGGCCCACGTCCCGTGCAGAACAAAGACGGTCCGCACCGCAACGCCCCAGACCGTCCAGCTAGCTGCGTATTTAGCGACCACCATCAAATCACCGCCACCGAAAAAATAACCGGTCACGGCGCCGGCCAGCGTAAACAGAAAGGAGTGGAAGATGAATACCAGAAACCAACCACCGCGGCGCTCCAACCGCAGATAAAACGGATCGCGAAGTAGATCCCGGACGTATCGTTCATAGTGGCTGGTGCGGTCAAAGTCCTTGTGTCGACACACGACCCAGCCGATGTGACCCCACAGCATGCTGACCAGCGGCGAATGCGGATCGGGACGTTTGTCACTATGTTGGTGGTGCATTCGATGAATAGCGACCCACCGCGCCGGACTGTCCTGCAGATTGCACATGCCCAACGTGGCCAAAGTATGTTCCAGCCATTTTGGCGCGGTGAATCCGCGATGAGTCAGCATCCGGTGGTAGCCAATGGTGATACCCATCATGCCGAATACAAAATGACCCAAGACCGCCAATACCAGGCCGGACCAGGTGAACAGCCAGGGAACAAAGGCTAACAGCGCGACGAGATGCACGCTGGTGAGTACAGCGACGTACTCCCACATGACCCGCAACGGTTCCGTTTCTTCCGGGCGCGGCAGACGCTGTGGATCGATGCCCGAATCGGGAAGTGGATCGGTCTCGCTGGCTGAATCGGGTTGCTCGAGAGTTGTTGTATTCATTTGCGTCGGCACTTGGATTCGGGACAGTCTTATCCTGCTCGCTGGTTTAGAGATAGTCCAGTAAAAAAAGCCGATCGCGTGCAGGGCACTTGATCGGCTGTTGTGGCATCTTTATTCGACGAACGGACGCCGAGGAGCGAACCGATCATCACGAATCTTCATCGGCAGCCTTTTTGACCTTCTTCTTCTTCTTCAACGAGACCTTCATCACGCGGACTTTCGGCATACCGACAACGCCGGCTTGTTCGTCGAACTTGTCCAATTCTTTCAGCCGGGCAATTCGCTCGGCTCTGGTCAATACGTTTCGTGTTTTGATCGCCCCGGCCTTCACCTTGAGGCTCTGATCCATAGTCATGACTTACTCTACGATTATTTTGATTGAATTCTTCAGCGGGAGGGCCAATTTCGATTGATTGTTCGGACAGCGGAACTGTTTCTGTCTAACTGCCGCCAGCCCCGCGATCAGGGAGCATCAGGGCAGAGGCATTGCGGCGAAAACAAGAGAAATCACATCGCTCTGTAGGGGGCCCGCAAAATGCCAATGTGCCCGATTCGCATCTTAGAAAATATCGAGTGGAGCACTTTTTGGCAAGATTGACCCGCCATTTCCGGCCCCGCATACATTGTCGCATTTGATCCGCAGATTGGCGACTGGCTCTCGGTGTTGACCCTTTTTTCAAGGGCTTGGCAGGATTTCCAGCTTGCTGGGCGAATTCCCAGCCATCGGGCTTGGATCGATTGGGGTGGCAACCTTATCCTCCCGTCAATGACTTTCAACCGGAAAATCGTCCTGACACTTGCAAAATTCGCGATCCCGGTCGCGATCATTGCATTCTTGCTGACCAAAATCGAGCAGCATCAGTGGGACGAATTGGCCGCGCACCCCAAGGATTATTGGCTGCTGACCGGCGCCCTGCTGGTCGCCATGGCTGGGGTCAGTTTGTCCTTTGTTCGCTGGTGCATCTTGGTCAGGTGCCAAGGTATCGACTTGACAATGTTGGAAGCCTTCCGGCTTGGTTCCATTTGTTTCTTGTTGAGCTTCGTTTCTGCCGGCAGTGTTGGTGGCGATTTGTTCAAGGCGATTTTTTTGGCCCGCCGGCGTCCGGGCAAACGAGTCGAAGCGGTCGCATCGGTGCTGGTTGACCGTGCGGTCGGCCTCTATGGACTGCTGTTGGTCGTCGCGGTCGCGCTGTTGATCCGGGATCCCTCCGATGCGTTTGCTTTGGGAGCCGAGGATGGCCAGCTACAACTGAACATTACCGACATCAAACTGGCAACCATCGTTCTGCTGTCGTTGGGAACGGCGGTCCTCGCTTTCCTGGTTTTTGGTGGCCGTGTCGTCGATGGTTTGATCCGTTGGGGTAGCGAGTTGCCCGCGGTTGGCGGAATCGTCCATCATGTTGGCCCGCCGCTGCGGGTGTTTCACAGTCACCCGATCGCATTCGTCATTTCGATCGTGATAAGCCTGGGCGTGCATGGGCTGATCGTGGTCAGCATGTACTTGATTGCGCGAGCGCTATATCCGGCCCCACCGACGCTCGGCGAACATTTCGTAATCGTGCCGATCGGAATGTTGGTGTCAGCTCTGCCGCTGACCCCGGCCGGTGTCGGACTACTGGAGTTTGCGATCGATCAGATGTACAGAATCATTCCAGCGGTCAAGACGTCGGCCTCGGGCACCCTGGTCGCGCTGGTGTTCGAGATCGTCAAGCTGATCATGGGCATCGTCGGCACAATCTTTTACTGGACCGCGAACGAGGAAGTACGGCATAGTCTGGAAGTCGCCGAGGAAGAAGTGGCCCATCACCACGACCTTGCCGATCTGGCGGACGAAGATGAATTTGACGGCGAATCAATCAGCGGACATCACGATCTGCCGTAGCAGAACAGCACACGGTTTTTGGCAACAATGACCGATTCTGGATGGCCCTGGTGCGCGTGGACACAGGCGGCCCACAGCCCGGCTGAAAGCCGCGGCGTTGGGCTCTGCCCGCTGCCGTCACGGCTTGCTGCTTACGTGCTTTCGACAGAGCCTTAGCGCATTTTCAGATATCTCGTAGCTAGGCCAGGACTTGTCCTGGCAATCAGGCGTCAGGACAAGTCCTGGCCTACCGATGATCCCACATCAATGATGAAATTGCTTTAGCGTCCAATTTCGTTGGCCAAGTCTTTGGCGTCGTAGATTGAACGCAACGCCTCCAAGATTCCGACACCGGAAACACTCACCGCGCGGGCCTGCTCCTCTGAGTACACGTAATCGCTGGTCAAACTTTGAATATTTCCGTCAAAGATCAAACCCACGAGTTCGCCTTGCCGATTGATAACCGGCGATCCGCTGTTCCCGCCAATGATGTCGGCGGTGCAGACAAAATTCAGCTGCGTATCCAAATCGATTTTGTCTTTGGCGAGCATGTAGGATTCCGGCAGGTCAAAATTCTTCTGGCCTTTGTGTTGCTGCTGGTGCTCAAAGGCGCCGGCGAAATTGGTGGCATGGGGAATCATTTTCTGGTCTTCTTCGTATCCCTTGACGACGCCGAACGCCAACCGCAGTGTAAATGTCGCGTCGGGATAACCGCCCGTGCCTTCGATCGCCGTGGTTGCTTCGGTGATTTTCGCGTACGCCTGCCGCTCACGCTCTTGCAGCAGCTCCGTCGCTTCGCGAATGCGGCGGTATTCAGGCTCAAGCAATCGGGCCAGCTGGATGATCGGATCATCCGACTTGGTAACAGCATCCATTCCCCCGTCGATCAATTTCTCTCGTTCCGGTACGTCGACTAATCGGGTATCGCCGATTAATTCCCCCGCCCGCTCGCGGGGACTATTTCCAGCCAATACTTTTGCGATCAATTCGTCATCGCCGCCGCGAAGTTCGACCAGACGCCCCAGTTCATCGGCCAGCTTTGCTTGTTCCAGGTCTCGGTAGATCGGCGCGGTGCTGGTCAATTCTTGCAGCAACGATTCGCGGCCGGAGTCGGTAAATTCCCGCAATCTCTGGGCGTTGTCTTTTTTGTCTTCGGCCGCCAGCAGGACGATTTGCATGCCCAGCTCAAACGGCTTGCAGCGGAGGCTCACGGTTTGGCCGAGCAGCTTTCGTTTTTCCACGTGAATTTCTGCAACGTCATCCCAGGCAGCAGCTAATTCAGCATGCTCGGGACTCGCTTTTACTTTGGCCAGCAGTTCGATCTCGCGCTGCTGTTTGGCGTTGATCGTTTGCGGATCCTGCAATCCGGCTAGCATGCCGGTGTATGCCTTTCGCGCGTTTTCAACCCCAAACAATTCGTCGCGAGCTCGGCGGGCCGCTTCCTCACCGCCCAGTCCGAATTGTTGCAGCATGATCTCCTTGCGGTGCAGGTAATTCAGCACGTAAGGAATTCGGTCGTCGCGCAGATACTTGAGCGCCGCAACGGTAAAGATGCGTTGCGTCCGGCCGGGATTCCCGCTGACAAACACAAGCTCGCCTTCGCTGAGCGGATCTTGATTCCACGGCAGGAAATTCTTCAGCCTGGCGGGTTTACCGTCCTCATAAACGCGCATGATCGTGGCATCAAGACAGTACCTCGGGTATTCAAAATTGTCTGCGTCACCGCCGAAGAACGCGGCTTTGGTCTCCGGCGCCCAGACAAGCCGGACGTCAGTGTATTTCTTGTAGCGATACAAGTGATACTTGGCGCCGCCAAACAGAGTCACCACATCGCTCCGCAATTTCGTCTTTTCCAAAGACTGTTTTTCGATGTTGGCGATCACGGCCCGACGCTGCTTGGTGGCTTCTTCAGCGGAAGCGTCTGGATCGACAGCGCTGGTCACTCGCGCGGTAACATCTTCGATCGAAACTAACTGGTTCAGTTCTAAATCCGGTGCTTTCAGCTCCTCATCCAGTGTCTTGGCCAAATAGCCATCATCAATCAAATTTCGCTCCGGCGTGCTTAATTTGTGCAACGTGTCGCTGGCGACGTGGTGATTCGTCAGCACCAGTCCACTGCTGGAGATGAAAGAACCCGAGCCGCCGCTATTGAAACGAACCGAAGAGAGTTGAATCGCGTTGGCCCACTGGTTTGCGGGAGCAAATCCATACTTCGATTGGAGCAACTTGGTTGGCAGATCATTGAACAGGTACATGCCTTCGTCTGCTGGAGTACGGCTTGTCCAAGTGCACAAAGCTGCGACACAAACAATTGCCGCGAATCTCAATCGTTTCATGGTGAGGTCATTTTCGTTGTGGGTGGTTGGTTCTTCCACCAAGATGATAGCAATTTCCGCCTCAGTCGACGGCGCCAGCTGGCGTCAGCTGAGTGCTGATTAAGCAACCCGAAGCGGGCGTTGCGGTCGTCAAAGAACGGCGGAATTCTCCCGAATCCCGCTACCAGAATGGTTCACGGCGTTGTGCGGGGCGCAGCATTGCTGGCAACCGAATCGGCACAACCGATCTGGCGTTCTCATTTTGCCTCCCGCTAGACTCGCCAGGCTTGTTTCGACTCTCGCGAAGGATCGCGGCCATGCCCAGTGACGGATCACCACGCATTTTGATTTCACGATTAAGTCCGATCGGCGATACGATTCTGACCCTGCCTGTCGCCTGTGCTCTTCGTGATCATTTCCCCGACGCATATCTTGCTTGGGTCGTCGAAAAGGGTGCGGAACAGGTCGTTCGTGGTCATGAAGCTCTGGATCTGGTCATTGAACTGCAGCCGGGTTGGAACAAGACGTTGCACGGTCTGCGGGAAGCCCGGCAAAAATTGTCCGATCACGATTTCGACATCTCAATCGATTGCCAGGGACAGACGCGGTCGGCGTTCACCTGCCAGTTATCGGGGGCGCGTCGCAGGATTGGTTTCGCCGCACCTCACAGTCGGCACTTCAGTCGTCTGGTAAACAATACTCGCGTTACGGCAGTTTTTCCCCATCTGACCGATCGTTCACTGGAACTGCTCACGCCACTGGGGATTCATACGCCGCGTGTTCAGTGGAAGCTACCGCTAAGTCGCGAAGCAAGAATGTGGGCGGCGCGGTGGAGGCGAACAGTGCCGGCATACAAAGTTGCCGTGCTGAATCCGGGAGCAACCTGGCCTTCCAAGCTTTGGGAGCTGAACCGTTTTGGTGAAACGGCAAAGTACCTGCGCGAACAATACGGGTATGGCAGCGTCGTGGTTTGGGGAAACATGCAAGAACTTAGCTGGGCGCGGGCCATCGTGGAATCTTCCGAAGGCGCAGCCGTGCTCGCACCGCAAACCGATTTGCAACACCTGGGGGCGATGATCGAGACAGCAGACCTGTTCATCAGCGGAGACACCGGCCCCATGCACATGGCGGTTGCGGTCGGCACACAAACAATCGGACTGTATGGAGCAACGCTGCCGGGCATGTCGGGACCTTATGGCCAGATCGCGCTGCAGGAAGCATACGAAAATGGCAGCCACAGGCACCGACGTAAAGCAGATAACAGCGCAATGCGCGCCATCACTGTGCAGCATGTCTGTGAAGCAATTGATGCCATCGAGTCGCGACGTCAGCCGTTAAAGGTCGCGGCGTAGGCCTTCACCCAACGCCGTTTAGCGTTTCTTGTTCGTGTTACGCGGGCTGTTCTTCGTAGCCGGAGTCGCCAGACTTCGGTAGTATCGTGAACGGCGGCCAAATTCTGGCGAATCCGGCTACCAGGAATCCTTAACGGCGTTGCCCTTCACACCTCTGGTAAGCTGCTGGAAAACTGGTCACGTATCACTTTGATGCTGTGCACGCCTCGGTTGAAGTTTGGTAGTCTGACGTGCAACTGATGAACCAGCAACTGATGAACCAGGCTTTTCAGACAGCACGAGGACGGAGGCGTAGCGATGCCCAGAATTCTTATCACGGGCGCTTTTGGTCAGATTGGTACGGAGCTGACCGTAGCCCTGCGCCAGCGCTATGGTGATGAGAACGTGGTGGCGACCGGGCGGGAGCTGCCGGAGCCAGCTACGTCGGGACCGATCGAGCAAGTCGACGTCTGCGACGCCGAAGCGATTAACGACGTGATCGCTCGCTACGACATCAACGTCATCTACCACCTCGCCGCGATCCTATCGGCGCGCGGCGAACAGGATCCTGAGGTCACCTGGCAGGTCAACATGGGTGGCTTACGCAATGTCTTAGAAGCCGCCCGACAGATCGACCACTGCCAGGTGTTTTGGCCCAGCTCGATCGCCGTGTTCGGGCCGGAAACGCCACGTGACCAAACGCCGCAAGATACCGTAACCAGACCGACCACCATTTACGGTGTCACAAAGGTGGCAGGCGAGTTGCTGGCCGATTACTACTTCCATCGATACGGTTTGGATGTGCGTGGCGTTCGTTATCCAGGCGTGATCTCCAGTGGAAGTCCTCCGGGTGGCGGCACCACGGACTATGCCGTCGAGATCTTTCATGAAGCTCTGCGGACCAGCCGCTATACCGCATTCGTTCGAGAGGATTGTGTGTTGCCAATGGTCTATATGCCCGACTGCATTGGTGCGGCGATCCGGTTGATGGAAGCCGATCTGGGGAGTCTGAAACATCACAATGGATTCAACATCGCTGCCATGTCCTTTTCCGCCGGGCAATTGGCAGCCGAGATCAAAAAGCACCTGCCCGATTTTGTCTGCGAGTATCAACCCGATCAGCGGCAAGCAATCGCGGATTCCTGGCCCCGCAGCATCGACGATCAGGTGGCTCGGCGGGAATGGGGCTGGCAGCCGCAATACGATTTGGCCGGCATGACTGCTGATATGCTGGATAAGCTGCGGGCAGCAGTTCGTTGAGGCCTCCCGCGGGCCAGGCGATCCGATTAGCGCGGCAGCAAGATGACACCGCTACGAAAGGAAGGCAATCATGTCAACTCTTGGTCAACGTCTCGCGAGTGCTTTGCAAGAACTGCACGCGGCTCGCACGTACAAACGCTTGCACAACATCACCGCACCAATGGATACCGTTACCGATATTGACGGCGTCGGTGAAGTGCTCGTGTTTTGCTCGAACAATTATCTGGGCTTGGCCAATCACCCGGAAGTTGTTCAAGCGGGCATGGATGGATTTAAGAAGTACGGCGCTGGGACTGCAAGTGTCCGCTTCATTTGCGGAAGCTTTCAGTGCCACCGTCTGCTGGAAGAAAAGGTTGCGGAGTTTTTCGGTACCGAGGCCGCGTTGACTTACTCCAGTTGCTGGAATGCCAACGAGGGTTTGATGCCGGCCATTGTTCAAGCCGGCGACGCGATCGTCTCCGATGAAATGAATCATGCCAGCATCATCGACGCTTGCCGGCTTTCCAAGGCGACGCGCAAGGTATTCGGCCACGGCGACATGGATGGGTTGGCTGCGGCGCTGGGCGAGGTCGCCAATGCGCCGGTCAAACTTGTCGTCACCGATGGAGTCTTTAGCATGGAAGGCGACGTCGCCAGGTTGCCGCAAATCCGCCAGCAATGCGATGCTCATGGTGCGATCCTGGTCGTTGATGATTCGCATGGAACGGGTGTGCTGGGCGGCGGTGGCCGCGGAGCGCACGAGCACTTGGGTCTGAGCTGCGGCAGCTCGAGTGGAGTCGACATCCTGACAAGTACGTTCGGTAAAGCACTTGGCGGAGGCAACGGCGGCTTCGTCGCAGGTTCGCGAGACCTGATCGATTATCTGATCCAGCGCAGCCGGCCCCATCTGTTTTCCAATGCTCTAGCGCCTCCCACCACCTGCGCCTCGCTGAAGGCGTTGGAAATTCTTGAGCGAGAACCCGAGCGAGTGAAGCGGCTGCATGACAACGTCGGGGCAATGCGGCAAGGTCTCCGATCACTTGGCTATGACGTGATGGATTCACCAACGGGTATCATTCCGATCATGATCGGTGATACGGCGGAAGCGATTGCGATGTCCGCCCGCTTATTGGAAATGGGAATCTTTGTGGTTGGCTTTGGGTACCCGGTCGTGCCAGAAGGCCACGCTCGTTTGCGCGTGCAAATGTCGGCCGCACATACCGACGTGCAGATCCAGCGTAGCCTGGAAGCGTTTGATAAACTCCGCTCCATGACAGCGTAGAATTGCGAAAAAGGTTCAGGCAGCAAAACTACCCAGCTCCCGCACGGCCGTTCCGGCTTATGGTTCCCGGCCCGAATGGCGCTGTCCCGCTTTTTTCCGTCGAAACAGGAAAACAATGATTTCGACTTGTTGGGAACTGCGACTGGACAATTCATAATACATCATGATGCGACTGGCATAGACCGCGAGAGACCGGCTTTGATGGGCAAGCTGCAACGAGACAAGAGAACACTTTCGTATCGGGCCAAGGCAATCTATGGAGTGCTGGTAACCACCCTGTTTTTCGGCTTGCTTGAGTGCCTGCTGGCGGTTTTCGGTGTCCAGCCAACCCTGGCGGATCGAGATCCCTTTGTGGGCTTTGAGTCGAGCATCCCACTGTTTGTCCAGCGAACACACGACGGCCAACCCTATCTGCAAACGGCGGCCAACAAGCTGAGCTTCTTCAACGCCCAGCGATTTCCAAAAGACAAGGCAGCTAACACGTTTCGCATTTTCTGCCTGGGGGGGTCAACGACGTTTGGTCGTCCCTATGACGACCGGACATCGTTTGTCGGATGGCTGCGGGAATTGTTGCCGCTTGCTGATCCGGACCAAAATTGGGAGGTCATCAACGCCGGGGGTGTCAGTTACGCGAGTTACCGAGTGGCTGCGGTCATGGATGAGCTAGTCAAATACTCACCCGATCTGTTTGTCATTTATAGCGGCCACAATGAGTTTCTGGAGGAACGAACTTACGGAGAATTGAGGACCGGGTCACCGATCTTGCGACACCTGACAGGCCCGTTACTGCACAGTCGGAGCTTTGCACTTGCGGGACGTTTTTTGACGACGGCGGACCACTCCAATTCGACTGCTCGTTCTCTGCTGCCCGGGGAAGTCGATGCCATTCTGGATCACGCCTCTGGCCCGGACGACTACAGGCGAGACGATCGACTTCGCTCCCACGTGCTGAAGCATTTTGAATTCAATCTCGCCCGCATGGCGCGTGTCGCGCGCGCTGCAGGTGCGGAGGTGATCTTCGTGACACCTGCCGCGAACCTCAAGGATTTTTCGCCGTTCAAGAGCGAGCATCACGGGGACCTGGACGAGCAACAACAACAGCGGTGGTCCAGCTTGTTCAACACCGCCATGCAGTTGGAGGCGGAGGGGGATTCGGATCAGGCGCTGACGATGTTCTCAGCCGCGGCAGAGATTGACAGCGGTCGGGCCGACTTGCATTTTCGCATCGGTAAGGCGCTGTTTGCGAAACAGCGATTCGCCGCGGCACGTGATTCCTTTCAGCGTGCCATCGACCAAGACATTTGCCCGCTTCGTGCGCTCCCGGATCTCCAGAAACGGGTGGAGCAAGTGGCGGTTGTTCATCGCGCTGCCCTGGTGGACTTTAACAGCATCGTCAGCAACGCGTGCCTGGAGACTCATGGGCACAATTGTCCCGGACGAGAATATTTCTTGGATCACGTTCACCCCACCGTTGCAACCCATCGCCTGCTGGCTCTTGCCGTGATTCAGGCGATGACGCGGCAAGGAACCGTGACACCGGATCGGGGCCGGGACGAGCGAGCCATTGCCCGGGCGTCGCGCCGTATCGAATCGCGGATCGATTCGGAACTCCAGGCGCGAGCCCTGACGAATTTGGCACAGGTGCTCAGCTGGGCGGGAAAACAACAGGAGGCGGGCCCCCTGGCGGAGCAAGCGATTCGTTTGCGATCCAACGCGAAATTGAACGAAGACCCTGAAAGCATGTTCTATGCCGCTGTCGGCTATGCGACCAGCGGCCGCGACGTGGAAGCGACGGCACTGTTTGAAAAGGTTGTGGAACTGCAGCCATCGAATGCTCAAGCTCGTTGGCGACTGGCTGTCTTGCTTTACGATCAGCTTCGCTACCAGCAGGCTTTAGGCCATTTCCGCGAAGCCGTGCGATTGGATCCGCAGGACGCGTATTCCCATCAGATGCTCGGTGCGGTGCTGATCAAGCTTGATCGCTTTGACGATGCGCTGGCGGCTTTGCATCGGGCTGCCGAATTGGACCCGGACAATCCTGGCCTCCGCAAGAATATTGCCCGGGTACGGGAGCAGGTCGGCGGTGGATAACAACGAGGCTGCTTAGGTTTCCGGATCAGGGGAAACTGTACTCGGGGTTCGAGGTATCGAAATCACTGTCGGTCAGGCCCACATTAGTCTTGATGTCGTGGTAGGTATACGACTCCTGCAGGGGCAATTGGCCGATGTCGTCGCTGGCGACGTGTTCTCCCTCCTGCGGCCAGCCAAAACTTCGATAACTCAGAATCAGTTGGCGATCGGGATCATAGGCGATTTCTGCCAAAGCAAAATCGTCCTCGCCGCCGGCGGGCTTGCTGCGACGAACTTGAATCAGTTCGGCAGGGACATCGCCGACCCGATAATCCCCGGTAATCGTTACCGAAATGTCGGGACTATCGACATCGCGTTCCCCGCGTTCGATCAGCTTTTCGACCAGCCGAACCATGCCAATTTCGCTGATGGGATAGCGTTGGCCGCGCATCGCGATCATGCCGTTGGGATCAAGTGAAATCGTCATCAGGCCCAACAAACCGGCTTCCTTGACCTGCATGTTACCGTCGTAGATGTCTTCGCCCCAAATGACTTCGCGTCCATTTACGCTGTCGGGTCGAGTAAATTTCAGATAGACACGCATGGGGGCATCGTCGGTTTCGTTACGCAACCGAGTCTGGACTTTCATCAGAATTTCACTTTCCTCCGTCAGGACACCGCTCGTGTCAGTTTCCTGTTTGACGAATCTTGCGCTGTAATCGTTCAGCGAAGTCGACATCTGCTGACGTGCTTGGCGAGCCAACTCCAGAACGTCGGCCATAGAAGCCTGTCGCGTGTTGGAATCACCGCCAGTGACATTGATGTTGTTGGGGGCGGTGGTGCTGGATGCCTGAGAATCACTTCGGCTGCGGTAAAACAGCCCGCCGGCAACGGCCAGAATTGCCGCAATCGCGATCAGCGTTTTTTTTCTAGTCAATTTCACAAACCAGATGGCGTGAACAGGGCGTGGTAAGAGACCGATTGACTGACGTAAAGTCGGGCAGGCGCCTGTTGGCACCTGCCCGCTCGATTTAATCGATTCGTTTCACTAGAACTGGCCACCTTGCATCCGCGCTTGCTGCAGTGCCGTGACGGCAGAGCCAATCGCTTTCAACAAGCCTTCGCCGAGCAGGAGTTGCGATGTGGCCCCGTTAGGTTGTGAATCGGACACAACACTCACGTGACCTGGATCTGCGGCGGTAGCCAGCGCAGTGATCATGGCGGCAACGACTTCGTTCTCTTCAACCGACTGAGCGTATTCCAACACCGGCAAGAGTCTGAATTGCAGCTGCGCGAGCGGACGTTTTTCGCCGGTATCCTGGTCGCCGGAGTCGATCAGACGCTTCATTTCCGCTTCGCTATCGTCTCCGACGGCCACGAAGACTGCTTTGTCTGCGGTGCCGATATGCACGCGAAGTGTCTCGCCAAAGATTTTGCGGACTTCGTCCTCATCCGCTGGCACATCGGCTTCGATGACATGCATCGTGACACCGTTGTATTTGCCCTGATCGAACTTGAAGCGAGGTGCATTCGGTTCTTCCTTCACTTTTTCGGCGAGATCTTTGACGATTTGGGCAGCCTCGTTCCCATCGGCAATGAATGCTCCCAGCACGAAGCGAATCTGGTCCTGATCAGCAATCAACATGGCCCCCATGTCGACTTTGCCCTCGGAAATTGAATTGACAGCCAATTCGCCAATTCGTTCGATCATTTCGGCGATTTCCGCTTGATCGTTCGGGGAAAGGCTATCCTCCCCAGCCAACGCTGTGCGAATCGTACCGAGCCCATTCTCCAAACTGGTTTTAGCGACCTCGATCGATTTAGGGCTAATGGAACTTGCCTGGTGGAAGTAGGCGGCGGCGGATTGGCGAATGACGGATGCGAAACGGGAGGGAATCACCTTCTGTCCGCTGTACATATCGGCCAAATCCGTACCGGCGACTGCGGTAAAGGAGAAGTCCATCGCCAGGCGTTTGCCCGCAGAGTCGATATTGAAACCGAAGCTTATTTCGTCGGTATCTTGAATCAGCAATTCGAGCTGAGCGATAGAGTTTTCGGCCATCTTGCGTGCCGCTTCCGCGTCGTCGTTATTCTGCTGCGCCATCGCTTGCTCGAAACCTTGCCGCATCTGCGCAACGATCATGTTTCGAGTTTCGGCCGGCACCTGTTGCATACGAACTCGAAAGGCGATGTCGTAATCATTCCCCAATCCCTTGAACAGTGTCGTTGGGTCTTCCGGTGCCATCCCCAGCAGATCACGGTTGCGAGCCAGCACGGCCCAACCGGTGTTTTGACGGATGTAAATCGTGTTCACACCAACCGCAATCGCCAGCGTTCCGTCATCCAATTTGTCAACGGGACCAATCTGCGCTTTCAAGCGATCCAGCACGGTGTTGACATCCGGCGTGGGGATCAGAGCGATCGGCTCCGGGGCTCCGTCCACCATCGGTACCAGGACGCCGATGGGTTTCGTGGAATCAATTCCCTGTGTGAAAGTCGCCGCCATCATTTGGAACATGCCACCAGCTTGTGGCTGTCCCATCACGGAGGTGATGTAGTTGACATCGTTCATCAACTTTTCCATCGAGGCAATCGTGAGCACGAGGACCGGTTCGTTACCGGCACCCAGCGCAGGTGCACTGCCTCCGCCTGGCTGCAGCTTTTCTTGGGCAATCAAGGAAGCCGGCAAGGTAACCGCGGCCACCAGTGTGGCGAGCGAGATTGACATGATTCGGTTGCGAATCAAAGGACTAAAGAAACCCATTGTTGAAATCATCCTTTCAGGAGCAGGAGGCGTGTGCGGAAATCAGCTAGTTGAGTATGGGATCAGGCAGTGGCTGACGAGCCGAGTTTGAACCGGCCGAGAACTGATTCGCTTGCAATCCAAAACCGAATTCTCAGCACAAATCACCAGATTCTAAATAATATGATCGAAACAAGGCCAAGACCTTACGAGCCCCGCATTCAGCCTTGCCATTGCAAATCCGGTGAGATTTTTGCAAAGCACAGCGCGACGCACCTCGATATCCTCTTTACCTTGGCAACTCGGGATTAGTTTCATGGTTGCCAAACGACACGGCAACCGGAGGCGAAGTCAGATCTCCGCAAGTTTTCCCCGAATCAAGAATACAGCTCGCCATTAGCTAGCCAAGCCGGGGCAGCAGATCGCCTATCTTTCTCGATAGGTAATTCGACCCTTGGTCAAGTCATAGGGCGACAGTTCCACGCGGACTTTGTCCCCAGGAACAATTCGAATAAAGTGCTTTCGCATCCGGCCCGCAACATGTGCCATCACCTCACTTCCGGTCTCCAATTGGACGCGGAAGCGTGTGTTGGCCAATGCTTGCGTGACAGTGCCCTCGACCTCGAAGGCTTCTTCTTTCTTTCCCAAAATTCGCTCCTGGTGTTAACCGAAGGTGAGAGGCTCACCGGCAATCGTCGACTTCGCGACCCATAATCAGGCAAAACCGCCAAAATGGCAGGCTTTCCTGTGCATCTGATCAATGGTGCACAACCTGTGCCGATCAGACCGCCCTGGTGCTGATGGTTATATCAGCTTTGGGCTCTTCGTTCACGCTCAAACGACGGCAAAAACTAACGCTTGCTGAACTGCACTCCACGCCGAGCGCCACGTAAACCGGGCTTCTTACGCTCCTTCATGCGCGAATCTCGCGTCAAGAAACCGCCTTCGCGGAGCACTTCGTGCAAGGATTCATCAAAGCTTACCAGGGCACGGGCCAAACCCATTCGCACGGCGCCACTCTGGCCCGTCATTCCACCGCCGTCGACACGCACCAATACGTCGACTTTATCACTCAACTGAACGGCGGCAAGAGTCTGGGTGATCGCCTTGCGATCTTGATCGTTGGGGAAGTATTCCTCGACCGGCTTTTTGTTGATGGTGATCTTTCCACCGCCGTCACGAACTCGCACTCGAGCAACACTGCTCTTGCGGCGACCTGTGCCCAAGGCGTCCCCACTGATCTTGTCTTTCTTAACCGCGACCATGAACTTGGTTTTCTATAGGATTTCTAAAGGATTGCAATTCTGACCTAGACCACTTTCTTGCTAGTTCGCTCCAGCGGACTGGGCTGCTGCGCCGAGTGCGGATGGTCCGGACCGGCATAGATTTTTAGCTTCTTCAGCATCTGGCGAGCCAACTTGTTTTTCGGCAACATCCGGCGGACCGCGTGGTAAATCAAGTCTTCGGGTTTGCGTTGCTGGCGATCTCCGTAGCTTTCCAGTCGCAATCCCGGGTGACCGGTGTACCAGGTGTAATGACGAGCATCCATTTTTCTGCCCGTCATGCCGATTTTCTCAGCGTTAACGACGATCACAAAGTCACCACAGTCAACGTGCGGCGTGTATTCGGGCCGATGTTTGCCCATCAGTACCACAGCAATGTCGCTTGCTAAACGACCCAAGACTTCGTCGCTCGCGTCGACGAGATACCAGTGTTTTTCTACTTGACCAGGCTTGGCCACGAAGGATGTTTGAGCCGCCACAGGACTGCTTTTTCTGTACGTTGATAGACCGATAGGATCAGCCGATCGCGCTCGGGCGGTCGACAGCGAACCAAAAAATTTATCGCTCCAGACGATTCTGAGCAAGGCCTTTCGCCGCTTTTGTCTGCAGATCGACGGCGCGACTCCCCCCAAGCCACCGCCCAGGCATGGCGGTTTAGAGCAATTTCATCATTGATGTGGGATCTTCGGTAGGCCAGGACTTGTCCTGGCGCCTTATTGCCAGGACAAGTCCTGGCCTACGAGATATCGGAAAACGCTCTGGGCCGCTTTTCTTTGCTCTCGGACGTCGGCAGACTTCCGAGCCGCGGGGATCGTCGGATTTTTCTTCCGAATTCCGCGACGCAGAATGGTTCGCGGCATTAAGTGGCCTGCCCAAATCGCTGCAAATATTTCTTCAGCCGCAGCTTTTTCCGAGCACTGTCGCTGGTCATGTAGCGGACAGAGCCGAAAACGGGTCGTTTCGGACCCCAGGCGCGGTCGTAGCGGCCCAGAACCCAGAAAATACCGTTGTATGAGTTGGGATCGCGACCGTCCAACGCGTACTTGTTGTTCAACTGGAGCATGATCTCCAATGCTTCTCGAGGCGTTTCGCTCCAGTGCAGGATTTTCTTGCCCCACAGCATTCTCATGTAATTGTGAACGATGCCATGACGTGTTAGCTCGGTTTGAGCCGCATTCCAAAGTTCATCGTGCGTCTGGGCCTGCTCGAATTCGTCCAGGCTGTAAAGCTGCGGGCGCGGGTCCGACTCGTGCTCGGCAAGCGTCTTTAACGCCCATTCGGGCAGGGAATCGAATTTGTCATACGAATCGGGATGGCGAAACGACATGTTGAATCCCAGTTCGCGCCAAGTCAGCATTTGATCCAAAAAGCTCTCAGCCGGCTGACTGGTATTCCAATACCCGTGGTTCTTGCCGTTGACCGGACCCGCATCCTCGGGGGACCAATCCTCGTGGTCCAACACGCCGGCAACGATTTCGTGCGCAGAGATGTGTCCAAAGTGCAAATGTGGACTCAGGCCCGTGGTCGCATGTTCGTCAGGATGATTTCGATCGTCATCGTACCGCTCGAGTGTTTTCTGCAAAAAGTTTTTCAGTCGCTTTGCTGCTTCGACGCTGCCACCGCTGATCGACTCGCTGGGACCCACGGAGTGATCAATCGGTAGCGAAGCTAGTCCGTCGTCCCGCAGCAGCGTTTCGAGCTCGGCGGCCGGCCACCGTTTGGTGATTTCTGCCGGCAGCGACTTGAGCTTGGGCAGCTTGACTCGGGAAAGCGGATTTCGCTTTGGCACATCCACGAGCGCGTCCAAAACATTCTTCTGCATCCAACGCCGATAGCTATGGGCAACGGTGAAGGTTCGCTCGGCTTGACGAAGCGGCATCACACCGTTGCTGTCCACCAGTTCCAACCGCGCCGGCAAACGATCTTTAACCGCATCAATCATGTGCGGCAGAAAAAAACAGGGGTACTCATCTGTGACGACCGTACAGGCCTGGCGGGCGAGTCGGTGCAACAGCGGAGTGCCCGCCCCGGGACTGGGCTCAACGTAGGGATAGTACAGCACGGCCTTGTTTGCCAGCGCTTGAGCGTTATCCCGCATGCCCTGGATGATGAATCGGTGGAGGCGATCGCTGGCCCAGCGATAGCGAACTCTCAGCGGTTCCAGAATCAGCAATGGTTTACCGAACTCTTTGGCCCGATCGACCGCGTGCTGAAGAGCAAAGTTATAGCGTGTGCGTCGGAAGGCGATCATCCAATACAGCACGTATTGGCCATCGGTTCGCATCGGATGCTGATTCGCAAATCGGTGTCGAACCTCAGGAATCAACATCTATCAGGTGGCTAGCGGAGGGCGTCATGGACGAATAACAGTGTTTATCAATCCGTCAAGCCTTGGTGCTTTGTCAAAGCTTGATTCGTGAGTTGGCCAGGAAAAAGGTTCAGACACCAAAAGCCGGAACGGCCCTTCGGGTGCTTTGCACGTTTGCTGTCTGCCCCCTTTTTTCCAACGTGTTCAAGCCCCGTTCTCAATCCTGACAAAGCACTAGGCTTTGTCTCAAAAGTCGTAGCCGGAGTCGCCAGACTTCGGTCCGCGTCTTGGAAAACCTGAATTCTGGCGAATCCAGCTACGTGTTCGCGATTATTTTTTGAGTTTTGAGACAAAGCCTAGGCCGCTTGGACATCTTCCGAGGCTTCTTTCCGCTTGATCATCGTGATCCCGTTGCCCTTTTCGTTGTGCTGGACGACGTCCATGAACGCGTTGATCAACAGCAATCCTCGGCCGCCGGCTCGTTCAAGATTCTCGGGGTCGGTTGGATCGGCTAGAGACCTGGGATCAAAGCCGGGGCCTTCGTCACAGATAATGAATCGGGCTTCGTCGGGAAAAGCTTCCAATCGGACGGACACCGTGCGGTTACGGTAAGGTTCTTGATCCTTTCGCGCCGCGATCATTTCCACGTAGGGCTTGCCGTCGTCGACCTGCCGCAACTCTGACGAGACTTCCAGGTTGCCGTGGATGATCGCATTGGTCAGTGCTTCATCAAGCGCCATGGCAATTTGCATCCGTTCGCCTTCGTCAAACAGATCCAATTCGATGATCGGCTTTTCCAGCCGCGAGATTACACTGGGAATCAGCGTGTCATCATTTCCCAGCCGCAGCGCGATCGTGTTTTCGATCTCAAACTTGGCGACCTCACGAAGCATGTCTTGCGACACCATCACCGACATCACTTGACGAACCGTCGGTGCCAACCAGCTCATCATGTCGCGTTTGGGAACGTAGCTGGCCGCACCTTTTTGAAGTGCTTCGGCGGCGATCGCTTCGCTTCCTTGACTCGTGGTCAGGATGACCGGCAGCGATGGCGTCTTCTCCTTTAGCGCCACCACCAGTTCCAGGCCGTTCATGTTCGGCATCTGCAAGTCAGTAACGACAACCTTCGGCATTCGCTGGTCAATCGATGCGATCGCATCCAGCCCGTCGCTGGCCGTTTCGATTTCAAAACCATCGCCTTCCAGCACCATCCGCATTTGCGCCAATTGTGTTGGGCTGTCGTCGACAATCAGTACGTGCGAGGTTTCCGACATATTTAGATTCAGAACGCGTCAATCGCTTGAGGAGTCGTATCGTAGACCTTGAAAAGAGTTCCGGACAAGTTTGTTAATTTGAACGGCTCTTCGACGTCGGCCGCCATGTGCGAAAGCTTAAGCACTCCGTCATTGCCTGAGACATGGTCGTTCAGTCGAATCATTTCGGTGATGAATTCAGATGAGACATGATGGACGTTTTTGAAGTTAAGAATCACACGTTGCGGATGATTCTGATCGATGTATTTGGTAAGCTCTTCAAATGCCAGCACGATGATCGGGCGACTGACGAAATCACAGGAGCCGAGCTGTATTTCAACGGCTCCCTCGAACTCGTGAATCTCGAAATATTTGCTGTCCGTCGTCATTACTTTGCCTTCGTCAATCGGTAGCGGCCTTCTGCGAAACGCTTCCGGAAACCGACGGCTGGGAAAAATGTACCCGATTTTATCCGGCTATGTTAGCTATTTAGACCTTACCCTCTGTTGCTGGCGGGAAACGGCCCCACCCCTCCATCAAAGTTCACCAGGATTCTCTAATCAAGATTGATACTGCGGAATTGCGAATTTGACGGTGAAAAGGAGAATGGACCCGCCAGGGTGCAAAGGGTTGTTTTTGAACGCTTCGGCATAGCCTCCTGAAACGAGAATCGATATTGCGGCAACGGCGACTGTTGACAGCGTTACCATTGATTTTAACGATCACCGCGGTGGCCGTGCTGATCGCCATGTATGTGTTCGGGCTGGCTTGGTGGCAGAGCCGCCGCTGGCCTCTTTATACCGCAGATGACCTGCTGGTGCCGCGAGCG
>JBFJVZ010000052.1:0-26106 GCA_041623895.1 Pirellulaceae bacterium
AGAACTTCTTCACAGATGGCCGGCATGGCCCAGAGTCTAATGCAAAACACCCCGACGCGATGATTTGAATCTTTAGCCAGGCAATTCCACGTTCGGTCGGGATCGGTCACCGCTTTTTGGAATTCGTATGAATCAAGAACAATCTCTTCCGTCGCAACTATTCGAGGCGCTCAAACGCAGTGGCCGAAAGATTGTCTTTGCCGAGAGTTGCACGGCCGGATTGGTCGCCGCCACGATGGGCCAGATCCCCGGTGTGTCGGACTACCTCTGTGGCTCCGCCGTGACCTACCGCAGCGAGACCAAGATGGCTTGGTTGGGCATTGACGCGGAAGACCTGGCCAAGCACACGGCGGTCAGCCCATGTGTGACCGAAGCGATGGCGAGAAACGTTTTGCAGCGTACACCAGAAGCATCGCTCGCCGTGGGCGTGACCGGACACTTCGGTCCGGATGCGCCAGCGGAGCTTGATGGTGTGGTGTTCATCAGTATTGCTGAGCGATCTTCCGCAGCGATTCAGACACAGCGGCAAAAGTTGACGAGCACCGATCGCGCAGATCGGCAGATCGAAACGGTGCAGTTGGCATTATCGGCGGCGCTGGATGCAATCAATGTCTGAGCAATCGCACAAAGCTAAGGCAATTTCATCATTGATGTGGGATCTTCGGTAGGCCAGGACTTGTCCTGGCGCCTTATTGCCAGGACAAGTCCTGGCCTACGAGATATCTGAAAATGCTTTAATCAATTTCAGAAGAGACACGAGCGCCGCGATCGCACCGCTGGGGGTATTTTTGTGTTGTACCGTGCGGGCTCAAAAAAACCGACTCGGCTCAGCGGGAGCATCGCTCTCCCGGGTTATCCTCGTCGCCACGCTGGCATCGCTTCAGGATCAGCGCGAATCCACAGTAATCCGCAACCCCCGAAAAAATCAGGCTGACTCCCATGAATAGGACGATCCAGATGAATCGTTCGTCAAGTAACGTTAACAGCGAAGCGATCAAGACGATCATGCCATTAAGGATTCGTGCTTTTCGTTCAATCGACATCGGTCCGCCCGGCATCGGATGATTCGTCGAATGCGATTTGCAAAGTACGATCAAGCCTGGTGCGGAGAAGTTGCATCTGATCAGCACTCAAGCTCTGACCAATCAGACTTGCCGCATGCAAACCGACAATGATCGCCACGTTGATCGGAATCACGATCAATGCCCAGGGGTAGGATCCAAGAAACCATTGAACGTACGCATAAATCAGCGCCCCGCAGATCGTGATGGCCGCGAGAAAGTAGATTGCCATGAACATCGTCCAAATTTCAGGTCGCGGCGAGAAACGGGCGAAGACCTCGGCACCCGATTCGGTGTCGTGCAATTGGACTGACAGATGGGGAGACCAAAATCGGCGATCCGCTTCTTCGATCTTGTAGTCGACGCATTGGCCGGCGGAGACGACGTGTTTGTTCAGCTCGGGGGTGGTGATGGCTTTGCGAATCTTGATCATCGCTTGCTCCGCGCTGAGGGGCACATTCAAGCGGAATGTCGGCTGCATCTTGAGCGGTTTCATGATCTTATCCGTTCAGCAGCTGTTATGCCTGTCAAGGTTGTCATCACTCTTGCAACGCTAACCGTCGATGTTGATTTCTCCCGTAATCTTATCCTTATACGTGGCCAGCCGTCCGAGTGCGTCATCGATATCACGGGCCGTGGCCCCGTGAGCTTCCACGGCATCGGCAAAATGACCGCAAAACCGCGCGAAATGGTGGGCCGTAATTCCGCGACCGCGGTGGATCGAAGTCAATTCGGCACCGGTGTATTCAATCGGCCCATCCAGCGCGGAGGCCATGAATTCGAACTGCATGCGATGCAACCGATCCATCGATACCTTCTCGAAGAACGGTGCCAATTCCGGATCGGACAAAATACGCTCGTACATGTCGCGCACGACGTCCGCGACGCCGACGGCTCCGCCAAGTCGATCGAATAAACTTTCAGTCTCACCTGGCATTACGCTTCCCCGCTGGTTGTCGATTCCCGGACTGTATGGCGAAAAGGTTCACTTCCCAAAAGTGGGAAACGCCCACGGGCCGTTTGCGGCTACGGGGATCTCTGCCCTTCTCGACAACCGATAGTATCGGGGATTCAGCGCTGCTTTGGAAGGTTTCGTTCGGGCCACTCGGAGGGAATTAAGCGGACATCGGCGCGACGTCCCGGCTGGCCGGCGATTCGCAGCGAATCACGGACATAGTCGTGGCAGCTGATGCAGATCGTGGTCATGTGCATGTACGTGAATGCCGCGCCTTCATGGTTGCGTTTCTGAGCAAGAACTTCCAGCTTGCCACACTGTCTGCGAAATTCGGCGCTGTAGTGCTCGTAAATGGTATCGCGAGGACGCGGCCACTCGGCGGCTTCGCTGATGCGTTTCATTTCGCGTGCAGCGGCTTCGATTTGAGCAAAATTCTCGCGCACCAGTCCGGCCAGAACATTCTGAGAACTCGTCAGCTTGGCATGCATCAGGACTTGCGTCGATTCAACGATCTTTGTGGCTGGCGGATCGGCTTTCGTTTGTGGCGGATCGGCGCGTAACCACAGAGCGCCGCATCCAACCGCAATCATCGTGGTCACCGCGAAAACGAGGTACCGTTTCATATTTCAGCCTCCTGCCGACTGTGTTCGTCCGTGTAAAAGTGGGTGTTCTAAATACGCACCCAGTCCTTGAGCTGGGCATGTTGGAAGATCATTTCCTGCTGAACCTGCAAATCTTGACCCGCCCCCGCTTGTTTCGCCCGCTGATACATCGCAATCGCGATCGCGACATCAACGTAGGCCAGACCAACGGCATTAAAGTAGATCCGCTCGTCTGGGCTCTCGCGTCCGGGAATGTGACCGCTGATCAAATCGACCAGGTCGCCGTGTATGTCGTCGTCGGTCAATTCGCCATCCTTGTACATGCGGCTGATCGTTTGTGTCCGATGCTTGACCGTTTCCCAATCATCGCAAACGATTTTGTCGCAGATCTTGGCCACGCCGTATTCGTCTTCCCAGCCGCCCACGTGGCTATAGAATGCGCCGGGTTTTACCCAGTCGGCCTTCAGTAGCGGCGCTTGGGCACTGGTGGCGGTGACAATGATGTCGGCGTCACTGGTCGCCTGCTGCAGATCGCAGCCCGTCTTCTCGTATGTCAGCTCGGGCAAAATCGCGGACATTTCCGCTACGAACTGGTCCTCTTCGGAAGCATCTTTGGAGGCGACACGGCAAATCGACAGTGAGGGCACGGCTGTTTTCATCGCGATCAAGTGCATCTTCGCTTGTTCGCCGGCACCGATGAAGCCGATCGACTGCGAATCGTCGCGCGCCAAGTATTTTGCCGCCACGGCTCCCATCGTTCCCACGCGGATGTTGGAACAAAGCGTGCCTTCCATGAAGGCGATGGGAAAACCGCGTTCGATCTCGGACAAAATGATCACGGCGGAAAGGTTTTGAATGCCGTGTTTCACAGGATTGGGCGGGAACACCGAAACCCATTTGACGCCACAGATTCTTCGCGACTTGAAGGTGGCCGGCAGACAATTGATCCGCTCTTGAGTCTCGTCGTTGAAGATCTGCACGATCTTTTCGGGAAAGATGACGTCGTCCTGATCGAACGCCTTGATTCCTTCTTCAGCGGCCTCCATCGCCATTTGGATATCGAGGCAACCTGAACTGAGCAGGTCTTCCTGAGAGAAGAATCGGCAAGTGATTTGGTGGCGTGACATTTCAGTTCCTCTGTAAGTATCAAAACCATTAGCCCTCGCGAAATGCATGTTTTGGGCTAAACAAGATTCCAGGTGGAAATCGTTGGACCGGTCAATTTGTGGATAACCTTAACCGCTGACCGGCGGGCGACGCGATGACCGTCAGAATGCCACCTGCCGGTGTGCTAATCCGCACAGCTATCAATTCACACGACACTCACTCCTTTTTCTCTGCTTCAGCAAATCTTTCCAGCAGCCGGTAGAGTTTTCGGCGGTGAATCCCCAGAACTCGAGCCGCTTTGGCTTTGTTGCCGCCCTCGCGTTCCAGCACCTCCAGCACATGAGCCTTGGCCACATCGTCCAGGCGGTCGCCAAGCAAACAGGGGGCGGGTGCGGTGACGACTGGTGGGGCAGGCTCAAGCACCGCTTCGCAGGATTCGACCGCATCGACGATTTCACGCGGCAAATCGTCCTCGGTGATTTCTTCCCGGTCGGCCAGGATCGATGCCCGCTGGACGACATTGATCAACTCGCGAACGTTGCCTGGCCAATGATAGCTCATCAAGGCGGCGCGGGCTTTGGCGTCGATATGCCAATTCGCGGGCAGGAAATAATCCAAGAGCAGTTCGACGTCACCCGGACGATCCCGCAGCGGCGGCAGGTGAATCGGCAAAACATTGACCCGATAATAAAGGTCTTCGCGGAATTTGCCGTCTTTGACGTCGTCGGCCAAATCGCGATTGGTGGCTGCGATGATGCGGACGTTGACCCTTCGCTCTTTGGAGGAACCGATCCGCCGCATCGAACCATCTTCCAGCACCCTCAACAGCTTGGGCTGGAGTGTCAACGGCATTTCACCCAGCTCATCAATGAACAGCGTTCCACCGTCGGCGACCTCGAACAGGCCCGGTTTTTCAGACGTCGCCCCGGTGAACGAACCTTTTTGATGTCCAAACAATTCGCTTTCCACCAATGATTCCGGCAAGGCGGCGCAGTTGATGGTCACAAACGGTTTCTTGGCGAGATTACTTTGCTGTTGGATCTCGCGAGCCACCACTTCTTTTCCGGTGCCGCTTTCGCCAATGATCAGAACGGGCTTGTCGGTCGGTGCCACGCGCTGGATGATTTTCAAGACACTCCGCATTTCCGGCGATTGACCGATGATCTGATGATGCGGTTGCGAGCGGGAGATAATCTCCTTGAGCTGACGGTTTTCTTTTCTGAGCTGCCCGCGTGCGAAGGCAAGTTGGCAATGATGCTCCAAGTCACCCAGGGCGCAGGGCTTCGTGAGAAAATCGCAGGCCCCCAATTTCATTGCTTGCACGGCTGTTTCGATCGTGCCTTCGCCGGTCAAAATGATCACTTCCATCTCGACTTCCAACTCACGAAGCCGCTGCAGCAACTCGATTCCGGACATCCCAGGCATGTTCATGTCAAAGATACCAACGTCGCACTGCTGACGTTGGCACAAGCTGATCGCTTCGGCGCCGCTGGCGGCAGCGGCGACCTTGTGGCCTTTGCGTTCCAACCAGCGAACGCATGAATCACGAAAGTCTTCGTCGTCTTCGACAACTAATAGTGAAATCGGTTTGTCTGTCACGTAGTTACTGCCTCGTCGACCAGTAAACGGTTTCGTCAGTCGCTGTGGTTCGGATACTGTGGTCATGATAACCTCGCTATTTCGCATTCCCAAGTCGATGACATGCGGCTGATGTGTCGTTGTGGGCGCTCCGCCGCACGAATTGTTTCAAACCTCTGCCTTACGTTTTGGAGTGTGCGTTGTCGCGAACGATCCAGACGCTGCAAGCCGCGTGATGCAAAACAAAACGCGACACACTTCCCATCACCATGCGGCCAATTGCGCTGCGGCCGGTATCACCGACAACAACCAGGTCGCTTGATTGATCGTCGATAAACTGAACGACGGCTTCGCCGAGATGTTCGGATTCGAGCACATGCGGATGGACGTTAGGAGCAACCGTCTCGATCGATTCGGCTGCCTGCTTGACTTTCTTGAGCGCCGCGTCTCGTTGGACGGCACGGTCAAAGACGGCATTCGGCAGCAATTCACGACCAAACGAGCGGACAATCGGCACCACAGTCAGCACATGGACGTCTGTCTCGGTACCCCACCTGAATCCCGAAAACTGTTTCAGAGCCGCTTCGGATCTCGGTGAACCATCATACGCAATGGTGACGGTCAGCATTGACGATTCAGATGTGGACGGGCGGACGATCAGCACGGAGCATTTAGCATGCGTGGCGATATACTCACTGACACTGCCGAGCAGAATTCGATGCACCACCGAATGCCCCTTGGCACCCAACACAATCAGTTCAGCACCAATGTCCGCTGCCTGATCGACGACGCATTCACCAGCGTGTCCTTGCATGATCGTGTGTGTGAGGTTCGCATCGGCCCCCTCGAACAAGTCCTTGACTTGATGATAGTGCTGTTTGGCAAACAGCTGCTGCGCTTGCAAAAATTCTTCCGGAAGCGTGCTGGTGGCACCGGCGGTGTGGACGATCGGCAACATCACGGTCGTATTGACTGTCAAATCGAGTGGTTCAGTATGCGGAAGTCGGCTTAAGAATCTGGCCGCTTGTAAGGCCAATTCGGAACCGTCCGTTGCTAGCAGTACTTTCATGTTCTCCCTGTCCCGCTTGATAAATACCAATCAATGGTTCGAACCTGCGGCTCCGGCAAAGGCGTGACGAATGCCTTTTCTTCGGCCGTCAGCGGTTGTTGTGTTTTCAACTGAGACTCAAGCACGGATAGATCTGCATCCGAGACATCATCCCCTTTCGCCCTGCGGTCGACGATACGTTTCCGCAACGTCTCGTGATCAGCACTGAAGTCCAATACTGCAAATGAGACGCCCAAACATTCGGCTAACTCTCGAAACGAATCACGCTGCTGACGCTTCAGAAAAGTCGCGTCAATGATCACGGAATCTCCACCCTGAAGAATCGTGTGCGCCAACTGCCGTAGCCGACCGTACGTCGCTAGCGAAGCCGTTTCGCTATAAAGTTTCTCGGGCGGCTGCGGCATGGAAGCCCATGGATCCATGCCAAAATGGCGTTTGCGCTCCAAGTCGCTTCGTAGTCGAAACGCCCCGTGCTGCCGCACAACCAGCTCACTGCCCGTCGTTTTGCCACTGCCGCTGACACCGTGAGTGATCCACAAGGTCGGTTGGACAGGCAAGGTGAAACGATACGCCAAGCGGACGTGGTGCCGGCATTCCTGCAGCGCTTCGCTACCGTGCTCCTGATTCCATCTGACCGCGTCGACCTTTGCCCGGACCAAAGATCGAAATACCAGGTACCAACGCAACAGTGGCAAGGAAGCGTGATCTCCCGTTCGCTCCAGATAAGCGTTGATGAAACTACGTGAAAGTTCCAAATGGTCGCGGGCGGCAAAATCCATCGCCAAGAATGCTGCGTCACTGAGAACGTCGATCCAACGAAACTGATCGCTGAATTCAATTCCGTCAAACGGGATCATTTTTCCACGCCAGTGGACCACGTTGGCCAAATGCAGGTCGCCATGACATTCCCGGATGAATCCATTGACAACTCTTTGCGCCATCAAGCAGCGGTGCTGGCAGAAAAATTCCCTCGTCCAATCTCTCAGCACTCCAATGGCAGCCGTTTCCTCCTGGAGGTCAACAGAATCCAAGTCGCGAAGATTGTCCAGAGCGTCCTGCAATACCGTCTCGGGCGCACCCCAGGGGCTGTCCAGTGGTGCCGGTGCCGCGAGCTGATGAAATTCAGCAACCGATTCTGCTAGTTGTCTCAATTGCTGCGCATTGAACATGCCTTGCGATAAACACCGGCTCAAAAGAGCATCATCCGGAAAGCGATGCATCTTGACGGCGTACTCCACGGCTTCTCCTTGCCCCCCCACTCGCAGTCGCTCCCCAGATAAGGTGATGGGGACAACCTCCAGATACAGTTCGGGAGCATAGCGCTGGTCCAACCGCAATTCCTCGTGACAGAAGTGTTCCCGACGCTGAAGGCTGCTATAGTCCAGAAACGTCGTTTTGATCGGTTTTTTCACCTTGTAAGCGAAATCACCGGCCAAAAAAACCCACGAAATATGCGTCTGGCAAACCTTCACCGGCTGGTCGACAGCATGCGGATATGCCTCGGCCCGACGCAGATCGGAGAGAATTCGGTCGCCGGAAATCGTCGATTCAGATTTAGTTTCCATTGCCTTTCTCGCCGAAGCCACCGTACCACTCTCCTAATGGCGAATGTTGTGCCGAAAAAGGGAAGTGCCCAGACAAACGATGATGCCACGGCAAACGGTCGAAAACCGTCATGATAGCGGGCTGAAATGTCACTCAGCTGCCGCAAGTGTGCACCCTCGTCACACTTTTTTGAACTCTGTCCCACTTCCCACGCACGGTACTCCGATTGCAAACGCTATCGACCTGGTTCCGAGAGAACGAAATACTGCTTCATTCACTTCAACACCGAGGAGACCTCATGCGACTCATAAAACCCATATCGTCGATCGTGTTGCTGGCTTGTGTTGGCATGTTGCTCCCGATTGCTGCCATGGCCCAGAAGGAAGCTCCGAAAGCAAAGCAGAATGCCAAGAAGCAGGGCCACGAGAGGCCACTCAGTTTTTGGATGGAAAAGAAAATGGAGTATACGCAGGATATTCTTCGTGGCTTGGTCAGCGGTGACCTGCAGGAAGTGGCTGATAAAGCGGAGCAGATGCGAGTCGTGTCCAAGGTCGAGGGATGGATTCGTGGCAAAAAATCCGGCTATCGGACTCAGCTTCAGGTGTTTGAGTTTGCCAACAATGAGATCCTGCGTCAGGCGCGCGGAGAAAACCTGGAAGGCACAACCATGGCGTTTCAGCAATTGACAGCCGCTTGCGTCAGCTGTCATAAGACCATCCGCGAAACAAATGGTCACCCGGCTGAGGCAGCTGAGAAGACAAAATCCGCTGACTGAGACATCTATCCCACACACATGCCCGCGTGAGCAAACTTGCCGCTGAGTGCACGTGGCTTGCGGCTGAAGCCGATCCCTTGGGCAGAAACCTGAGCCCTGGCATTTTCAGATTTCACGTAGCCGAAGTCGGCAGACATCCGAACAGGCGTGGATCGGAATTCTCTCGAATTCCGCTACCACATGTGTCTAGATTTTTTCAAGAATGCCAGTCGCCGGATGGCTTATTTCCGCTCAGCGGGATTCTTACCAAGAGTCTTGCGCATGTAGCTGTGGCACTCGACACAACGAACGGTCAAGGCCACATACCCCAGTGTGGCACGGCCAAGATCTTTTTCCTCACCAGCTTCGGCAATCAGTTCGGCGTTGCGGCGAAAGTCCTTGCTTTGTTCCGTGTACTCCTCCGTCTGCAACACGGTCCAACCGCTCTCCAAACTCAACAATCGAAGCGCTCGAGCATTCTTGGCAATCTTTTCATAGTCCTCCAAGGCCAGACCTTCCAGAATGGATTTGGAACGATCCAGTTTCATCTGCATCAAGGGTGCAAGTTTCTCTTTGGAGAGGACAGGCGTTTTGATTGCCCGATCATCCTGTACTTGAGCATCGGCCGTCGCGGCGAAACATAGCACCAAGCTTGCGGCAACAAAAATGCGGGTCAATGACTTGCGATTCATGGTTGGGCCTGTCAGGTTCGGTAGGGACCAAAAAATGTTCTACTGTTTCACGTGACCCCAGCGGTCGCCGGAACGATCGGCTACTGTGGGGGTTGGATCATCATAGCAGCCGTCGTGAGTCAGTGAGTGCAGCAGGTTCAATCGTTGATCCAGCGAATCAGCTTTGACCGGTCGGGCTAGTGTCAGGGCCTTGAAGGAATCGAAGCCCGATCGTCGCAAATAAGCTCGGATGCCATCCAGCATGTGGGCCACGACATCGGGACCTCGGCGATAAAGCTCCGATGTCACCATCGCGACATCCGCCCCGGCGATGATCACCTGAATCACGTTGGTTGGGTTGCTGACGCCACCACTGGCCGCAATGGATATCTGAGGCCCGCCGGCTCGGATTCGAATCAATCCGGCGATCGTTGGCTGGACATTCCCCGATGGCGTGAGTGCCCAGGTGGTGGTTGCCGACAGACGTTCAAAATGGGTCTCCCAGACCGGCTCGTGCGCAAAGATCACGGCACCAGCGACACCGGCTTCCACCAGTCTCCAGGCGACATTGGCCAGACTGGTGAAGTACGGGGCCAGTTTGACCGAGACTGGGATCGTGACGGCGTCGCAAATCTGGCAAACGCAATCAATCAATGTATTTTCTATCTCGGCAGCACTGGATCCCGGATTGCCGCAGTCAGTGTGAAAATTGAGTTCAATTGCGTCGGCGCCGGCATTCTGCAACTCGCAAGCGAACTTTAGCCATTGGCCATCAGTAAAACCATCCAAATTGGCAATGATCGGAATCCCCACGCAATGCTTGAGCTGGCCAATCGTGCGTAAATAGAATTCCGGACCGCCATTGTAGGTGTCTTGGATACTGGGCGAACCAACGCTTTCCGCCCGCTGCTCGCGGGTGCTCGTTTCCCCTCCTGAGGCAAGCAGATGTGCAACGACCTGTTCTTCAAATAGTGAAGGCAGAACAACTGCACCGGCTCCGGCAATCGCCAGCTCTCGAACGTATTCAGGTTGCTGCGTCAACGCGCAAGCGCCAATGACGATTGGCGACGACAGATGAAGGCCAAGATAATCGGCGTTGATCTCCGGTTTCATGTTATCGTCTCAGGCTTGTTGCGACATTGGATTGCGTTATGGGAGCGAGGTACGTATTTCCACGCGATTCTCGTCCGCCGGCGGCTGCGTTACTTCAACGGGACAATGGAACCCCTGCGGTTTCAGCGTGAGCACCGAGCAGGTCAAGTCCGTCAGAATCGATTCGGCCGTGTTGCCGATCAAGAATCCCGCGACGCCGGTACGGCAGACGCTACCCATGACCAGCAAATCTGCTTCGATTCTGTCGACCGTCAGGGGAATCACGCGTATCGGCGAGCCGCGCTTTAAATGAACAGTGACCCGCTCCGGATCGATACCCGTGTCCTTGAATAACCGATCCATCTGCTGTGTGATCTTCTGCTTGCGATCCTCGATCAGGGTATCGATTTCATCGTCTCCGGCGTGACGTCGCAGCGAGGATTCCATCCACAAGTCCCAGCCGCAGACAACGTGCAAATTGGTTTGCTCGCGTTCGGCTATCGATGCGGCTATCGTCAAAATCTTGCTGTTCAGATCGGCGTGCGTTGCCTCATCCGTATTTAAATCGACCGCCGCTAGAATGATATCGAGTTCGCCGTGGATCTCCGGTTTCAAGACCCACACCGGACAGGGACACAACCGCATCAGTGACCTGGCAACACTGCCGAAAAGACGGCCCACGGTCGAGATTCCGTCGGCCGTCTTGATCACCAGATCGTGCCCCTCCTGAAGAACTTGTCGAACAATTTCTACGGCTGGGTCACCCAGCCTGACGATCGTTCGCATGCTGACGCCTGCATCGGCATGTTTATTGGCAAGCTCCGCAAGCTTTTCGTGATGCTCCTGGGCGATCAACTGCTGAACATCCTCCGGCTTGGCGCTGGGCTTGAATCCGAGCGCCGGTGGCATCGGTTTGATCACGTCAATCAAGCTCAACTGCGCCCCGTTTTCCTGCGCGAGCTTGATGGCGCGACGGATGCCGGCTCCGTTATCCTCGGTCCCGGTGTAAAGCAGAATCTTTTTGAATCGTTTCATCGAGCCACCAATCACGGCGAGATTGCATCGACCTAAACCAATTCGGCAGATTGATCGCTGGCCTGCCGTTGCGGGCCTTTGATCATCCGATTTCGCGTGATCCAAACACTGCAAGGAGCATGGCGAAGCACGTAACGAGACACACTTCCCAAAACGAACTGCCCCAGCTTGCTGCGACTGGTATTTCCCATCACCACCAAGTCGCAGTCTTTCTCTTCTGTGAACTGAACAATGCCGTCACCAATGTGATCAGATTCGATCAAGTGACTGTGAACCGAAGGAGCCACAGCCTGCAGTTGCTTCGCCGCCTCGCGAACGGCGTTTTCCGTCTGATCTTTGATGGCGTCCGGTTCAATTACCGCTTCGTTTAGAAACTCTGAAACATACGAGACGACCGAAATCACGTGCATCTCGGTCTGGGGGCCCCACTGAAATTCGGAAAACTCCTCGATGGCTGCTTGAGACGGACCGGTTTCATCATACGCCAGCGCGACACGAAGCCGCTTGTGGTCGTGCGTTTGGATCCCCGTTGGACGTACCACCAAGACGCTGCAGGGGGCGTGCGTGGCCACATAATCACTGGTGCTGCCCAACAGGATGCGGCTGATCGTGGATCTGCCCCGAGCCCCCAGCACGACCAAATCCGATTCAGATTTTCTTGCTTCCTCAACAATGGTTTCCCCCAAATATCCCTCATGCATGAGGTGCTTGAGAGCGGCGTTGGCGCCGGCAAACATTTCGACAACTTTCTCAAACACCGCCTGGGCGGCTTCGCTCTCACGACGGACGCACTCCGGACGCCACTCGCTGTTCGGGCGGGTGCTGTTGACATGGGGGATGTTGATGACGGTCAAAACGCTAACATCCAACCTCTCCGCATGCGGTAAATGAGCCAAAAACCTGGCGGCTTCATCCGCGTATTCAGAACCATCGGTAGCAAGTAGGACTCTCATCGGTTGGCTCCTGTGGCGAGGCGTTCAGATTCGTTGCAATCAGAGTGCCAGTTCGGATTGACACGCCTTCCGCTTGATTCTGGCTAAAAGTGTGCACAGTCGCACACACGCGATGTGCACGCTGGGCTCGCAGGCAAACGACGCTCTGTTTGACCAGGGTCCAGTTGGTACCAGGTTTGCATCCTGATTGGGAAGCCAATGCAGACACCATTGGGACCAATGGAGACACCAACGATGAAAAAATCGGTTCTTTGTCCGATCGATTACAGCGCCGCCAGCATCGCAGCGCTAAAACTGGCCGTCAGCGAAGCGAAACTGCGGGAGGCCCACCTGGACCTTCTGCATGTTTGGCAACCCGGTTCGGAATACTCGGAAGGTTCGCCACCGATTCCTTTCGAGGCGGAAATGCCGCGTGCCAAGATCGAATCCGATTTAGCGTCGCTGCCGGTTGACTTTCCCAAAGATCGCATCCGCCTGCACGCCACTGCTGGCGAACCACGTCACGACATCGTGGAAACCGCGAAACAGCTTGAAAGTGAACTGGTCGTGATGGGCACCCACGCGCAGCATGGGCTAAGACATTGGATCATTGGCGGAGTCTGCGAAGAAGTTTTGCGCACATGCCCCTGCCCGGTTTTGGTTTGCCGTGGACCAGATAAGGCGGATTAGGTACGTGGCGATGATTCAAATCATGCCGCTCAAGACGCGCGCGAAGTAGAGTACTCCGACCAGGGCAATGATTGCCAGCAAAAGCATCCACCAGTTTTCGTGCTTTTGATGGAACTTGCGAAGCGAATCCAGCATTTGATTCTCCTAGCGATGTCGAATTTCAACGGTAGGCCGACGCACTTGGCATGCCAAATCTGCCTGACATCGTGACCGACTACGATACGAACCCGTCGGGAATCTTTCCGTTCTTGATGACAACGGAGATTCCGTCGCGAATTTGCAAATCCTCTTCCTCGCCTTGATGATCAACGCCCGCTGCGTTGGTGATCTTGACACCTTTGCCGATTCGGCAATTCTTGTCCAGAATCGCGCTCGTGACCACGCTGCCGTCACCGATTCCCAGTGCTAGCTCGCCGGGTTCAAGCGAATCGGGCGACTCCAAGTAATCGGCTCCCATCACAACGCTATCTTTTACGGTGACGTTGTCGCCGATCACGGTTCGCAACCCGATCACACTGTTCTGAATCGTCACGTTGTCGCCAATGTGGCAACCGTCGGCAATCAAGCTTCCATCGATCTTGGTGTTCACGCCCATGATGGTGGGAGGCAAGAAGCGCGGCCGGCTGAAAATCGGAGCCTCGCGGTTGCGAATATCAAATGGGGGTGATTTTCCGGCAAGACTCAGGTTGGCCTCATAGAACGCGCGAATTGTCCCGATGTCCTCCCAATATCCATCGAACAAGTGGACTTGAACTTTGTGCGTGTCGATGCAGTGCGGAAAGACTTCTCTGCCAAAGTCTTCGTCGGCGCTGTTCTCCAGCAGGTCGACCATGACCGATTTGTCAAAGATGTACAGTCCCATGCTGGCCAGGCAATCACGTCCTCGACTGGGAATACCACGGGCGTCAATCCAAGCCGGATCCATCCGCACCGAGGCGAGTTCTTGATCCGTTTGCGGTTTTTCGACAAACCCGCGGACCTGTCCCGAATCGTCGACCTGCATGATTCCCAACGACGATGCGTCTTCGCGCGAGACGGGAATACCGGCGATGGTGGCCGCGGCTCCCGACTCAATGTGAGTCCGCATCATGTCGCGAAAATCCATCCGGTAAAGTTGGTCGCCGGAGAGAATCAACACATGTTTGACCCAGGATTGTTGCAGGTAGCGAAGGTTCTTCCGCACCGCGTCCGCCGTGCCCTGATACCAGTCGGTGCCGGTGTTGACTGTTTGTTGGGCAGCCAATAGTTCGACAAAACCTCCGTTGAAATGATCGAACGAATAGGTCTGCCGCAAATGGCGGTGCAAACTGACGGACAAGAATTGTGTCAGCACGTAAACTCGATTCAAACCGCTATTGATACAGTTGCTGATGGGAATATCGATCAAGCGGTATTTCGCCGCCAGCGGGACTGCCGGCTTGGCACGAATCTTGGTTAAGGGAAATAACCGGGACCCCCGGCCGCCGCCAAGAATCAAAGCAACGGTGTCAGACAAGTCCATGGCAGGCTCGCAAAGGCTAAAGAGAAGTTGAGGTGGCCGGGGTCGGCAATTCTGATCACTTTTTTAACGCGCCGAAATGAAAAACGGTAGTCGCCGTTAGCAGCGACGTTGCCGTGCTTGCTGGATTACCAATACTTCTCGAACCGGATGCAGCCGGCGCCAGAGCAATCAGCATCGTCGCGAAAGCCGGCCTCACGCAGGAGCGGCAACATACCCGGCTGCTTCGGCGGCTCAGCTCCCGGCGGCACGTAGCCAATCATGGCTGGATTGCCGCACAAGAAAACATGCGTATGGGCGGGGTCGAGCGGATCGCCAGCTGCCTTGGCAAGATCGCCCGAGGTAAATAGTTGCTGAAGGTACTGTTTGCCCACGTAACCGGGGTGTTGCCGATCAAGGTTTTCCGGCTCACGTGTCGTGTAAGCGAGGTAACAGTACTGCGAGTGCGACTTCATCAATTGTTCATGTTCTTTGCTGTACGCCAGATCTTCTCGATAGCGCACGCTGGTCACGTTGACGACGCGTCCACGATGGTGGGCCGCGAGCAACTTGGCAGCCATCGCGTTGTGAGGAGCCTCGCCGGTGCCGGTGCCCAACATCAACACCGTGTCGTCTGGCTTGACGTCACCCAAAACGTAGTGGCCGGTGACTTTTTTACCGACCATGATTCGTGCACCAGCGGACAAATTGAACAGTCGCGGGGTCAGAACCGGGGGTTTCTTATCCGCTGCGTCAGCTTCGCGTACCAGCGTGATATAGAATTCGAGATAATCGACCGAATCGACCGTGGCGACGTTTCCCAACTCGTCGACCAGCGGACAGGAGATCGAGTAGGCACGCTGTGAGACTCGGCGTAGTTTCTTTTCCGGGACTTCTTCAGGTTGCGTCCCCTCCAGCCGTGGTTCCCAATTACCCAGCCCAAGGGTGACGTACTGTCCAGGCGCGAAGCTGGGCACACCATCATCAGGCCGAATACGGAATCGAGCCAGATTCTCGTTGAAGTCGATTCGCTCGACGATCGTCGCGTTGTAGTATTTATCGCTTAGTTCGCTGGCTTCCGCGGCACCTAAGGGCGCCGAACCGATCGATTCGCTCAACTTAGTCTCCCCAAAATTCCTTGGGTCCAGCAATTATGCGATGTCTGTGGGCAATTTCTCGGATCTAACACTCAGATCTCGATGTCGCGGGTGCGGTGGGGACAATATAATGAATTGCTGCGGTTTGTGTCGCGATGACCCAACCGATCCCTGTCGTCACTTTTGGATTTGTGTTGACTCATGTTCATTTCTTATTTCCGCCGAAGCTTCCTTCCTCTGGGCATGGTCCTGGCAACGCTATTGACGGTGGAGGCGTCCGCAGAGAGCTGGACCAGTTTGAACGGCTCACGCACCATTCAAGCCAAAATGGTCGGCCTCTGGGGTGACAGCGTGGTCCTGGAAATGGAGGATGGTCGGCGCGTCACGGTTGGCCTCTCCAACTTGATTGCCGAAAGCCGAATACAAGCTAAAACGTTGGCTGCTGCCCAAGCCAAAACACGCGCCACCATCGCCAATGAGTTCAAAGCAAGAGCAGAGGAAGCTGCCGCGCCTGCACCCAACCCGATTCCCAAGCCGGCGGCCGCTCCGCCTTATGTACAACCGCAGCCAGACGCCGCCGTCATCGAACAACTGAATCTGGTTGACCAGCAGTCGCGTGCCGGCCACATTGTCGCAGCCTTCGACGCGCTGCCGCCCAGTTACCGCAAAGACCTCAGCGAGATCGCAAAAATCGGTGCCGCAAAGATCAACGCCGATGCATGGGAATCGTTGATCGCTGCGATCCATTCGGTCGGTGATGTGCTGGTCACCCGCCAGCGATGGTTATTTTCGCATCCCCGTTTCAAGTCGATCGACGAAGTTTCCTTGGAGTCGATTCAAGATGTCACACTGCTGGTAGCCGGGTTGATTCGCGATGGATTGGACCCACAAGCGCTGAGCTTAGAAACGCTTCAAACGGTGCCTCTGCGTGATTGGATCATGCAGCGCGACCAAGCGATGGCACCTTACCTGGCCGCGATCGGCCAATACACCGGCGGCATGAACCAACAAACTTTCGAGTTGGTCTCGGAACAAGACGGTGTTGCCAATGTCAAGGTAACGGCCGGTGAATTGTCCGTGACCATACCGTACAGCAAGGTCGAAGGCTTCTGGGTACCCAAAGATTGGGCCGATCATTGGGCAGAGTGGATGACACAGACGCGAGAGAAACTTCAGGAAACTCCCGAGGGAAGCCTGCTTACCGATCCGATGATTGTCATGATTCCCGGCACCATTGAACCGATCGTCGGTCCGCTGAAAGCGGCAACCGACCGGCAAGGTTTTCATTCCGCGATGGAAAACATGTTCACCATGGCTGCGCCGATCGCCTCGCTAGCCGGGCTCGACATGTCGGGCAAACGCCGCCGCGGTGCCGATGGCTTCGACGAAGGCTATCCCGACAGCTATCCCGAGGGTTACGGAGAGGAGATGGATACGGAAATGGATGAAGACTATCCGGGTTCCAGTTATCCGGGTTCCAGCAGTGCCCCGACAGCAGGAGCACCAGGCCGCGGAGCGGGTTCCTCTGGACCCCGCGGAGCAGGTTCCAGCGGACCAAGTCGAGGAGCAGGTTCCAGCGGATCGAGTCGTGCACCGGGTTCCAGCGGACCGAGCCGCGGAGCGGGAACGGGCGGATCGAGTGACGCGAATCCGAACATCGGCGCACGGCTGGAGGATACGTTACGCGGGGGCAGCGGGCGGCCCTAGCGGAACTCGAAAGAGCTCCCACATCGCTGGCTTGATCAGAAGTCTGCCGACTTCCGCCACAAGGAATCTCTAAGCTGCGTCTGAAAAGGGGTCTGAGCCTCTTCGGGCACGCCGAGTTTTCCTGAAAAAATGAGTGCCCTCCAAACGGTCAGACCTTTTCAGACAACGCCCAGGACGCCGATGAATCAGCATGCCAGACCAAAAGTTGCCGTCGTGGGCGGCGGACTTTCGGGCCTGGCCACCGCGGTCCAGATCCATCTTGCGGATCCGAATCTTGATCTGACCTTGTTTGAAGCTGCTGATCGCTGCGGCGGTGTGATTCACACCGAACTTGCTGATCCATTTCTGATCGATCACGGTGCTGACATGTTTGCCACCAGTCCGCCAGCCGCGCTCGAGCTCTGTCGGCGATTGGGTGTTGCCGATCAGCTGATCGAACCAAACTTTCGCGGCCGCGGAGCGATGATCGTTTACCAGGGTCGCCCCGTGCCGATTCCCGATGGCTTCGTGCTGATGCGAGCGACGAAACTTTGGCCGATGTTGACGACGCCGCTGTTGTCCCCGATCGGCAAACTGAGATTCTTGTGCGAGCGTTGGATCGCCGCACGACCAGGCAGTGACGACGAAAGTGTCGCTGACTTTGTCCGCCGCCGGATGGGCGCAGAAATCCTGGATCGCCTGGTCGGCCCTCTGACCGCGGGCATCTATACCGCCGACGTCGAAAAACTGAGCATGTTGGCCACCATGAAAACGATCGCTCAAATGGAGTCGGAATTCGGATCTCTGGCGCGGGCAACTGCGGTTCGCCATCGTACCGGGAAAGATAGTGACGAGCGAATGAGTGCCGGGGCACGTTATGGAAGATTTCGCGCCTTCCGCAACGGCAGCGGCCAGTTGATTCGTTCGCTGGAAGCGGCGCTTCCCAAGGGAACCATTCGCACCGGCTGCCCCGTGCATCAACTCGACCGTTACGAAACCGATGAGCGTTTCGAAGGCGCTACCGGGCAATGGCAACTCAATCGAGAAGATCACCGTTATGACCATGTCGTTGTCGCGACTCCGCCCAGCATCGCCGCAGATCTGTTCAGCATTCATGCAATCGAGGCAGCAGAAACCCTGCGTGAAATCGAATCAGCATCAACCGCCATCGTCGTCCTGGCCGTGCATCAACAACAGATCACGCGTCCGGTGGAAACCTTCGGCATGGTTGTCCCGCCAGTGGAAAAGCGAAATGTTCTCGCCGTCAGTTTTGCCAGTCAGAAATTCGCAGGTAGAGCTCCCCAAGATCATGTCCTGATTCGCGTCTTCATCGGCGGCGCGCTGCAGCCACATCTGTTGCAACAGGAGGATGAGCAGCTCGTTCGGCTCGCCCGCGAGGAACTCGGCCAGCTAATCGGTTTAACCGGCCAGCCGGTGCTGACGCGTGTTGTCCGCTGGAACGATGCGATGCCGCAATATCACGTCGGACATCTTCAGCGAGTCGAGAAGATTGAATCCTCGATCGCACAGGTCCCGGGATTGCATCTGATGACCAACGCCCTTCACGGCGTTGGCATCGCGCCCGTGATCGAATCTGCCGGCAAGGTCGCGGGCGCCGTTGTCCAACAGTTATCGACGAGTACTTAGGAGGCCCGCCGAGTTCAGCCGCTTGCCGACGGGAACCGCGGTCATTCGGCTGGCGGGCGGCAAACGGATGTTCTCGAGGGGATCGTCGACTCGGATCCTGGAACCCTGGCAGTTTTGGCATTTACCCGGGTTGTGAATGAGGAATAATCAGGTGATACGGTCGGGGCTACCGCGGATTACCCGGATGCGGTGCTTCCGGTCAGCATCGCGGCACGTTATCTATTAATATGCTGGGATGCAGTTGTTGGATTCCCATCCATGGGTCGCGTTACCTTGCCATGAAAATCAAGTGTCCGAGTTGCTCGGCTGTCCTGAATATTCCCGATTCGGCGGCCGGCAAAATTGTCAAGTGTCCGTGCGGAAAACAGCTTCGCGCGCCCGGTGGGGCTGCGCAGCCGGCTGCCCAAGCTGCGGCCGTTCCCCCGACACCGGCCCGCGCTACGCCGCAACGTCCGGCGATCCAGCGACCAGCGAGTGCGTCTACTGCTCCGGCGGCCGCAGGCGGAGGCCTTGGATTCGATGGCGGACTTTTTGACGAGTTGACCGATACGGATTTGCAGCCGGTCGCGCCGGTTTCGCGGCCCGGCAAGAAGGAAGAAAGATCTTCGACGGGTAGCAAGCTGCTTCAGCAATACGCAGGCAGCGAAGTTGAAACACAAAAAATGCCTGGCAGCCGTCCCGGCACGCTGACGTTTCTTGGCGTGATCAACGGCTTTTGGACTTTCCTTTCCCTGTCCGTGATCGCTCTCGCTTTGGGTCTGGCATCGGTGCTCGGCATCGATCCCGAAATGCTGATGGCGATGGCGGGCGAAAAAGCGTTTTGGATCGTCATGTTGGCGGTTGGTATTTACCTAACGCTGCAAATTTCCACGACCATTTCCTGCTTCGTATCCCATTGGATCTGTTGGCAGGTCGTGTTGTTTGCGTACGGATTCAACATTACGGACCGCGTCATGGGAATCGCTCAGTTGGCGCAAGATGAAATGGAAGCCGGTGAGATCGTCAAGGCGAGCCTCTCGCTTCTGGCTGCATTCTTTTTCTTTGCCTATCTACACACCGAAGAAGTGCGCGAGTTCTATCGCGTCGGCGACTTGACCGTCAAGAAAGTGATTGCCGCTGACTTGGCGGGCTTGCTGATGGGGCTGGGCTTGGGCGCCTGGTTTGTGTTCGGTTAATTCTGGTCGCCGGCGGTTAATGAGCGTCGCTGCGGCATCCTGCCGTACCGATTCGCAGAATTCTTCGGCACGTCAGGATACGGCGGCGACAAACCAGGCCCGCATTCTGCTGTGGGCACGGCGGGATGCCGCGGCAACGATTATCATATTGGCATGAAAAGCTTGCCAATCCTGACGACTCTTTGTGTTGCTTTGCTCAGCGCAACTTCGCTCCCCTGCCAGGCCGACGAGTTGGACTTCGTTCACGACGTCGTGCCGATTCTTCGCCAACACTGTGAAAAATGTCACGGCGGGGAGGAAGCCGAAGGTGGGTTTTCGATCAACAGCCGGTCCAGTTTCATCGATGGCGGTGCGACTCCGGGGAACGTCGACGAGTCGCGGTTCATGCAGCTGGTATTGTCCCAGGATCCTGATCAGCAAATGCCGCCCAAGGATCTGCCACGGGTCTCTGAACAGGATCGGGCAACCTTGATTAGCTGGGTCCGCACCGGATTGCCGTGGACGGACGGATACACGTTCGCCAAGAACGCTTATCAGCCACCGCTGTTGCCCCGCGACGTCGTTTTGCCTCCGTCGCGGCCAGGTCGGGAGCATCCGATTGACCGCTTGTTGGACAAATACTTGTTGGAGCACCAGCGTGCTTGGCCCGATCCTGTTGACGATGCTGCGTTTATTCGCCGCGCCTTTCTGGACTTGACCGGATTACTGCCGGACGCGGACAAGGTCGAAGCTTACTTGGACAACGACGATCCGGGCAAACGTCAGCAGCTTGTCGATGATCTGCTCAGCGACAACGTTGCCTATGCCGAACATTGGCTGACTTTCTGGAACGACTGGCTGCGAAACGACTATGACGGAACCGGCTTCATCACCGGCGGTCGCAAACAGATCAGCAGTTGGCTGTACAAGTCATTGATCGGAAATCTCCCTTACGACGAGTTCGCGCGGCAGTTGATTGCACCCAGATCCGATGAAAGCCGCGGCTTTATCGACGGGATCAAATGGCGCGGCACCGTCAGTGCGGGACAATCGCTGGAAATTCAATTTGCGCAAAGCGTGGCTCAGACGTTCCTGGGCATCAACATGAAGTGCGCTTCCTGCCACGACAGTTTCATCGACAGCTGGAAATTGTCCGACGCCTACGCGCTGGCTGCCATTTACGCACGGCAGCCACTGATGATTCATCGCTGCGATAAGCCCACCGGCGAGACAGCCAAGCCTGCGTGGTTGTTTGCCGAATTGGGCGAAATTGATCCTGTCGCTTCCCGCGATCAGCGATTGACCCAATTATCACAACTGATGACTGATCAAGATAACGGCCGATTCTCGCGGACCGTGGTCAATCGATTATGGGCACAACTGATGGGACGCGGCATCGTTCATCCGCTTGACGCGATGCACACGCGCCCGTGGAATGAAGAACTGCTGGACTACCTGGCCAACTACCTGACGGAGCACGATTACGACTTGAAAGCGGTTTTGCGGCTGATTGCCACTTCTGATGCCTACGCATCGCGAAGCGAGATTATCAGTGAGCGTGATCAGTTGGAGTCGGACTACGTCTACGCCGGCCCGCGTGCAAAGCGAATGACCGCCGAGCAGTACCTGGATGCGGTTTGGAAGTTGACCGGCCAGGCGCCGCTAAAGTTCGATGCGCCGTTGATGCGTGGGGATTTTGATGACTTGGGCACCTCCCAGGTGGAATTGTCAGCCAGTTGGATTTGGCACCCGCAGGAGCAAACTGCGAAACAAAACGTGGAGCATCTCGTGTTTCGCAAAGAGCTTGAGCTGACCGCGCCGGTGCAATCTGCGATGGCAGCGATTTCCGCTGACAATGAATTCGAGTTATACGTTGGCAATCGCCGCCGAGCCGCCAGCAAGGATTGGACGGTGGTCGAATCGGTCGCACTGCAAGGAGCGCTAAAAAAGGGCAAGAATACCATCGTTGTGGTTGCGCGAAATCTTGGTGATTCGCCGGCCGGCTTGTTTTTTCAAATGCACGTTGCCCTGGAAGGTGATCAGCAACTGACGATTGCCTCGGATGATACCTGGCAAGTCACACGGGGTCAGCCGCAGGGTGGCCGCGAAGGACGCCTGGGCAAGCTCCCAGCTCCTTGGGTCGCGG
Organism: Pirellulaceae bacterium; assembly: GCA_041623895.1. Taxonomy (GTDB): domain Bacteria; phylum Planctomycetota; class Planctomycetia; order Pirellulales; family Pirellulaceae; genus JBFJVZ01. The sequence continues at coordinate 22,299 of JBFJVZ010000052.1, forward strand.
CGGTCGTGCAAGAGAAACTTCCTGCTTATGCGGAAACGGTCGACCCGCAGGCCAAGCGAATTCTGGCGACCGGGGCTGCAGCGGGACAGTTGATGGTGCGAGCGTCATTGCTGAAAAGCAATTTTTTGATGCGTTCGTTGGGACGTCCCAATCGCGATCAAATCGTCACCTCGCGGCCTGCGGGGCTAACCACGCTGGAGGCCATCGATTTGTCTAACCACGAAACTTTGGCAACAATTATCAGTGGCGGCGCCGGGCGGTGGTCCGCTGATTATCAGGATGCTCCCGGCGAGCTAGTGGATCAATTGTTTTTGGCGGCATTAGCGCGGCGTGCCACCCCGGGCGAACGACAATCATTGCTGCAGGCGTTGGGCGATTCGCCCAGTGTGGCAGTAATTGAAGATGTTTTATGGGCGGTCTTTGTGATGCCCGAATTTATGATCATCCGATGACAGATCAGCGGTAGAGTCCAGCATGCACCAACCCACTGACGCACCTGAGTCGATTATCCGCCGTGACTTTCTCAAGCAGCTATCCGCTGCCAGTGTCGCGGCGCTGACAGCGGGCGCTCCGAAGTTGTTAACAGGCGAAGACGTCAAACCGCCCGAGCCCACAGCCGACCGTTGCATCTTGATTTGGCTGGCTGGTGGCATGGCGGCGCCCGATACGTTTGACCCAAAGCACTACACGCCATTCAAGCAAGGATTGCCGGTCACGGAGATGGTCAGCACGTTTCCGGCGATCGATACGGTTGTCGACAACATCAAGATCACGGAAGGCCTGGAGCACATTGCCCAGGTGATGGATTTGGCGACGCTGATTCGCTCGGCGGTACAACCGGACTTGGGCAGCATCCTGCATTCGCGGCATCAGTATCATTGGCACACCGGTTACGTTCCGCCGCAAACGGTGGCATGTCCGCATCTGGGTTCTTGGATGGCGCGCGTGCTGGGGCCGGTCAATCCGGTGATGCCCGCCTTTGTCAATATCGGGCAGCGGCTGGAAGGCGTGGGAGAAAAAGAGGAACTTAAAGCGTTCACAACCGCAGGTTTCTTTGGCAGCCAATATGCACCGATGAACCTGCCGTTTCCCGAGCAAGCGGCCAAGTCGGTGATGCCTCCCAAAGCGATGACGTCGCAACGCTTCGCCAACCGCGACAAGTTGTTTCGCAAGTTGGTCGACCAGAGCCCCCATCGTGAATTCTTAAGCGACTATCAGCAGCAGTCGATGTTGCGTTCCCTGGACAGCGCGTATCGATTGCTCAGCAGTAAAGATCGCGCCGCATTTGACGTCACCCTGGAGCCGAAGGAGAGTTACGAAAAGTACGATACCAGCCGATTTGGACGCGGCTGTTTGTTGGCCAGACGATTGATCGAAGCCGGATCGCGGTTTGTGGAAGTCACCACGGAGTACGTCCCGTTCCTGCACTGGGACACGCACAACAGTGGGCATGAAACGGTGCGGCGGCTGAAGCGTGAAATTGACGTTCCTATCTCGCAGTTGATCATCGATCTTAAGGCCCGCGGCTTACTTGATCGAACCTTGGTGATCATCGCCTCGGAATTCAGTCGCGATGCGATCATGGAAGGGCAGCCGGGATCATCGGCTAACGACCAGGCCACGTTCAAGGTTGACACGGTAACGGAAATGAAGCATTACGGGCTGCATCGGCACTTCACCGGCGGAACGAGTGTGGTCATGTTTGGCGGCGGCATGAAACGAGGATATCTGTACGGCGAAACGGCTGCCGAGCGACCGTTAGTGGCGATCAAAAATCCGGTCAGCGTGACCGACTTGCATGCCACGATGATGCGGGCGATGGGTATCAGCCCCAACACGGGCTTTGAGGTCGAAGGCAGGCCCTTCTACGTCACCGAAGATGGCAAAGGCGTCCCGGTGGCTGACGTGTTTGCCTAGAGGATAACTGAAACTACATGATTTGATTTCGTTGGGGGTACTACCGATGCCGTTAGACAAAAATGACAGTCACGCTGCAAACTTCTTGTTGATTTATCTGCTCGTCGTCGGGATTGGAGCCGCTGTTACAATCGTGCTCAATTTCCCGGGGAACGAGATCGCGAAAGACGCAAAAACGTTTTCCGAGCATCAAGGTTTTCTTCGCTTCGGAAAACTTTCGCCAGACCAAGGACTGATCCTGTTGGCCTTCGTGGCCGGCGTGGCTGGCAGCTTTTTGCACGCCGGACAATCGCTGATTACCTTCGTCGGCAATGAATCATTCAAGGCGTCTTGGACGGCCTGGTATCTCTTTCGCCCTTGGATTGGCGGCGTTCTCGGATTTGCGATTTACTTTGCATTGCGCGCCGGACTGATCGGGGGAGCCAGCGCAGTGAACCCGTACGGCGTTGTGGCCTTGGGACTATTGGGTGGTTGGTTCTCCAAAACGACCACCGACAAGCTGCAGGAAGTGTTTGAAACTCTGTTCAAGACGGACGCGGACAAGGATCGAAAAGACAAGTTGATCAATGCCGAACGCCCGATTATTGAGTCCGTCGATCCATCGCCGGTGCCGGCAAACCAGAACGACATCACCATCGTTGGCCGCAACTTCATGACAGGGGCGACCTTGATTATTGACGGAGAACAGCTGACGCCGGGGACGGTTTCAGACACGGAGTTGAAAGTTACCTTGACACAACGGCCTGCCGCCGGAACCGAATCATCGATCCAAGTCAAGAATCCGCAAGGCCAGGAACCCACCTCGAGTGAATTCAAGGTCTTATTTGAATGACCGAGGCCATTGGAGTTGCTCGCGTCTGCATTGAATGCCCATCGTCGGCGCCACCCACACCGATGCGAATTCGCTACGATTCTAGCTTCTAGAAAACTCGATTTTTTTTTCAGAGAGAAACTATGGAAGCCTGGCCAATCGGCGTATTTGCCTCGATCGATGCGGGACTCGGAGTCAGCTGGGATGTGATCTCGGAATTGGGAGTGCCGACGATTCAGCTGCACGCCCCGCATCCGGACAAACGCGATCAACCATCGGCTGAACAATTGAGAGCCCAATTGAGCGAGATGGGGGTGGTGTGCACAGCTGTGTTCGGCGGATTTGCGGGCGAAAGCTACGCGGACATACCTACGGTCATCAAGTCGGTCGGCCTGGTTCCGATTCAGACGCGGCAGAGCCGGTTGGAGGAGATGTTCCAGATCGCTGACTTTGCCAGGTGGCTTGGTTGTGACACGGTCGCATTGCACTTGGGCTTCATTCCGCACGATCCAAGTGCGGAAGGGTACAGTGACATTGTGGACGTGACGCGGCAGTTGTGCGATCACTGCAAGGCGAACGGACAGTTTCTGCATTTGGAGACCGGACAAGAAACGGCCGATGGATTGTTGGAATTTATTGACCAGGTGGGCCGCGACAATTTGAAAATCAATTTCGATCCGGCCAACATGATTTTGTACGGTACAGGGCAACCAATTGAAGCACTGCGTGCCGTCGCCGCGCATGTTCGCAGTGTGCACTGCAAGGATGGGACTTGGAGCGATAAGCCTGGCGAGACGTGGGGTGCCGAAGTGCCGCTGGGCCAGGGCGATGTCGACATCCGACAGTACCTGAAGACCCTCAAGGAGATTGGTTACCAGGGTCCACTGACAATCGAACGCGAAATCCCGCAAGACCCGCAACGACAACGCGAAGAAATTGGCCAGGCGATCGAGTTGTTGACTCAGCTAAAAGCGGAGCTCTTGGGATAACAGGCGGCGCACCGACAGCGTGAATGTCGTCGCTCGCTCCTAGGCTGTGAATTTATGATCGTCGTCGTTCGCTCCGCGAACGATCGTTCCC
>JBFJVZ010000053.1:0-25985 GCA_041623895.1 Pirellulaceae bacterium
AGCCGCCAGCGGCCCGAAGGGTGCTTTGCACTATTGGGGTCTGACCCCTTTTCGCGGCACACAAAAACTGACTTGAAGTACCACTAGCAGTCAGGCAGCGTGCCGTCAGTCACTGCAGGGGATCGCGATGGTGGCGACGCAACCAGTCGGTCCCCCGGCTAAAGTGATTTCACCATGATGCAGCTTGGCAATTCGGTAGGCGCGACAAAGCCCCAACCCCAGCCCACGGCCAGCTTCGCGACCACTGAAATACGGATCGAAAGCATGCTCTCGCGCGTCTTCGGACAAACCGGCACCACTGTCGGCCACGTGGATCATCCAGCGAGCCCGGTCTCGCTCCAAGGAAACGTCTCGCTCCAACGAAACCACAATCGTCCCCTCGCAACCGATCGCATCGATGGAGTTACGAATCAAGGCACGAATTGCCTCGCCCATCATCGCCTCATCAACACATGCCGTCGCTGGCTGGTCGAATGTTTTCACCTCCAAACGAATCGCCTGTCGCGCAGCTTCGTCCTGGAACTGATTGGCAACTCGCCCAATGATTTCATTCAGATCACAGGCATGCCCGTTGACGGCCGGGGGGTGCGCAAAGAACATCAGGTCGGCAATCATGCCGTGAGCCCGATACACCTGGTCGACAATCCGCTGCAGAATCGCCGACCGCGTGGGATCCTCCTCTCCACGCTGCAATTGCTGGGCCCGGGTCGAGATATTGGCAAGCGGATTATTGATCTCGTGGCTCAATCCATAAGCCAGTTGCTTGAGCGCACCCTGCTTTGCTTTGGACACTCGACGATCAAACGATTCGCTCAACGCCTGTTGTCGCTGAATCATGCAGGCCAATTGCTGAAGCAGCGACGCGGCCGAACCAATCTCCCTGGCATTGTCTTGGGCAGCGGCCTTGTCTTGGGCAGCGGCGTTGTCTTGGGCAGCGGAGATGGATGGCCACTGCCGTTTCCAAGAATCAGAGACTGTTGGCCCGGTGACTTCCAACCACAGCGGTGCTTGATCAAGCCAATTCTCGATTGGCAGGGTGCGGTAATAATCTCGCAGCTTGTTCCAGTGCTGATGATGCCCCGCTTCGATCGCCGGCACACCAAGAAACGCATCACCACTGGCGAATCGACCGAGCGCATGATCGGTCAGCCAATCAGCCAGATCTTCCAGCGATGCTTGTTCACGGGACCAACACAAAGCCGCAAAAATCAGCAGCGGCGGATCCAACCGCAAAGTCTGAAGCAACCGGGAACGAGTGCCAGGATCAAGCCGGCCTCGACCGCGGGCAAGCATGACCAGGCCGATTGATTCAGTTGCCAATGCTGACAACGGCAACCACCAGCGGTCCGAACCGCGTCGTAAGCATGGCAGCAACCCCATCGGGCCGACTCTTCCTTTGATATCACTGGATGCCGATAAACATGACGATTCACCAGCTGCCGGAGTTAATGAGCGCCACGCGTTTGGCCCTGGAACTTGCCCAAACGAGCCGTCGCTACTTTTGGACGACTCCGCCGACACTGCTAACTGCTCGCGTTGCGATCGATTTCCAACAGATCGCAGGCGCGGTGGATGAGGGCGTCGATGGCAAACGGTTTCTGCATGAAGTCATTCGCTCCCGCTGCTTTCAGACCGTCGACCTTGCTGTGTTCGACCATCCCGGAAATGCACAGGATCTTGACCATGTCCAAGGAAGGATCGCTGCGGACACGCTGGCAAACCTCTTTGCCATTGATATCCGGCAACATGACATCCAAGATCACCAGGTCGGGCCGAAACTCCTTGACTCCCATCCCCGCATCGAATCCGTTGTTCGCAGTGCGGATGTCAAACCGCCCATCCCGATCAAAACCGTCCTTGATCAAGTCCACCAAGTCCTGGTCGTCGTCGACGATCAATAACTTCTTCTTGCCGCTTTCCAACGCATCGGTTGGAATCCCGTTGTCCTTCATGAACAGGTAAAGCTGTTCACGTGGAATACGACGAAACTTGCTGCCGGGAACGCGGAAACCTTTCAGCGATCCGTTGTCGAAGCAACGAATGATTGTCTGTTGGCTAACTTTACAAATCTTAGCCGCTTCGCCTGTCGTGAAGACCGTTTTTGTGGTCATGGCAGAAACCATCCTCCCTGCATGACGAGCCGTTCCAATGAGTGATGTGCACGAATGGGCTAGCCATTGCGACTAATCCAATTCGCAGTTGCCGGGCATCTGGCCGCCCAAGTGTCGGTCAAGGCAAGCTCTTGCTATCCAGCGCGAACTACCTAACTACGTCACCGATGGCCCTCGTTTAGCAAACTTCCGTGCTACCGCACTAGCGCATTTCGGCACTAAGTTGCGCGGAGAACGCAAGCGGCAAGAAACTCCAAGCCTCTCTGCCTTACCAAACTTGCCTCGCTCACGAATTCTATCGATTTCAATGATCCGGTCAAGATCGATCGAAACGACGTAAGTCAAATGCGGATCGAACTTTACGAAAGATTGCGTTTATAAAGAGCAAGAAAGTTTGGCCGACGATCAAGGCTAATATGAACCTCTACGACTCCAAGTGAGCTAGCAATAATGCGATGTCTGCGGGCGTGATGCCACTGATTCTTTTGGCCTGATCCAGGTTTAGCGGTCGAATGCGACTGAGTTTTTCGCGGGCCTCGCTACGAAGGGGTTTGATTCGGCCGTAATCGAACGAAGTGGGGATTCGCTTTTTCGCCAACCGCTGCTGTTTTTCGACCTCCAGTTGCTGGCGGGATACGTAGCCAGCGTATTTGATGTCATAAACACATTGCTGTGCCGCCTCTTGATCAATCTGGGACAAAGCAGCGATCTGATCGCACATGATGGCCCAATCAACTTCCGGGCGGCGGAGGTACACGTCGCCGGCAACGCCCGCTACTTTTGCGGTTCGCAGCATCTGTTCGGCTCGATCGATCTGTTGCAGTTTCTCTTGGAAACGTTGGCGTCGTTGGGCATCGATCAAACCCAATTGATCAGCGTGCGGCGTGAGCCGACGATCAGCATTATCTTGCCGCAGCAACAAGCGGTACTCGGCCCGACTGGTAAACATCCGATACGGTTCGTCCGTGCCCGCGGTGACCAAGTCGTCGACCAGGACCCCGATGTAGGCCTGGTCTCTGGTCGGTACCCAAGTCGATTGCCCGGCGATCTTACGTGCCGCGTTGAGGCCCGCGATCAAACCTTGACCAGCTGCTTCTTCATAGCCAGTCGTCCCGTTGATTTGTCCGGCCAAGAACAAGCCCCGGATCGCTTTTGATTCCAAGTGCGGCCAGAGTTGCGTGGGCGGACAGAAATCATATTCAACCGCGTAACCGTATCGCATGATTTGAGCATGTTGTAGACCATCGATCATGCGGAACATCTGGTCTTGCACGTCTCTCGGCAAGCTCGTCGAGATCCCGTTGACGTAGACCTCCTCGGTGCCCCGGCCTTCCGGCTCGAGAAACAACTGGTGATTATCCTTGTCAGCAAAACGCACCACTTTGTCTTCGATGGACGGACAGTAACGCGGGCCGCGGGAGTTGATTTGTCCGCTGTACATCGGCGCGCGATGCAAGTTGTCACGGATCAAGTCGTGTACGGCCGTATTGGTGTAAGTGATGTGGCACGGCATCTGATCGACAGCCAGTGAATGCGTCAAGAATGAAAACGGCTGCGGATCATCGTCACCCGGTTGTTCTGTGACCTGGGAGTAGTCGATCGAGCGTGCATTGAGGCGCGGCGGGGTCCCCGTTTTGAAACGATCAATCTGAAAACCCAGCCGCTGCAGTGCTCCGCTGATTCCAGATGTGGTGCCCTCCCCTGCCCTGCCCCCGGCGGTCTTGGCTTCGCCGGTGTGCATGATCGCTTTCAAAAACGTGCCGGTCGTCAAGACAACCGCCGGTGCGCGATACTCGGCGCCGCCGCGGACGCTGACTCCGACGATTCGCTCACCATCGGCAGCCGATTCGGTGATTAAGTCTGCCACGGTTTCTTGCCGCAGCTGGAGATTGTCTTGCTGTTCGATCTGCAACTTGATCTGCTGCTGATAAGCTTTCTTGTCGGCTTGGGCGCGAGGGCTATGCATCGCCGGTCCTTTGCGGCGATTGAGCAAGCGAAACTGAATTCCCGTGGCATCGATCGCCTGCCCCATCAATCCTCCCAGGGCGTCGACTTCGCGAACGATTTGTCCCTTGGCAACACCGCCGATCGCGGGATTACACGACATCTGACCCACCGTATCCAGGTTGGTGGTCAAGAGGGCCGTTTTCGCGCCCAGACGGGCTGCCGCCGCCGCTGCTTCGGTGCCCGCATGGCCGGCACCGATCACGATGACATCGAATTGATAGCGAATATTGCTCATTTTCGGATCATTCGGTTGCCTGACGCCGCCGGTCGGCTTCGTCAGGGCGAGAATCTTCAAGAAACAGCGACATGTCTGCCGAATCGGTCGAAGTATGGCAGGCTACGTCGCGGAGTCGATGCGGCCGGTCAATCTGTGGGTTATTAGGTCAGAAAGCAGGCTCACACCACCAATTGCGGAAGCACCCTTCGGGTCGCTGACGGCGATCGGTGCTGCCCCCGTCTTCTGACGTCGCAAATCACTTTCTGCCATCGAGGCTTAGTCGACAAGATGCGTTTTGCCAGGAAAGCGTCGTTAATTGCGGGTTTGGTTGCGGTCGTGATACCAGGCTCGGCCGTGGTCGGCCAGGAGAATCCGGCGGTTACAGCCGCACCAAGCCAGAATCTGCCTCCGCTTCCCAACCCCCACTCAACAACGCCAAGGCAAGCATCGCGAGCCAATCAAACGAATCCCACCACCGTCACGGCCGATGCCGTGATCATGAATTCGCGATCGTTTGGAATTCCCTTCAACATCGACGCGGCGGGAACCCTGCCGGCCGAAGTTCAATTGCTGGTCTCGCGCGGCGATTCCAAGTGGCAATTGCTTGATCGCAAGCCACCCCAGGTTCGACAGTTCCAATTTCAAGGGACCGATGACGGGCTGTTTTGGTTCGCAACGCGTACCGTCGATTCGCTGGGCAACCCGTTTCCGAAGGGTCCGCTGAAACCTCAGCTAAAGGTCTTTATCGACACAACCAAACCCGATGTCAGCCTGCAAGTCGAAGCAGATGCGTCGGGACGCGTTGATGTCGCCATCCAAATGAATGATGCCACACCGGCCAAAAATGTCCGCCTGCACTATGTGACCGATGTCGTCCGTGAATGGCAGATTGTGGACGTTCGACCAATGCTTGCCACGGGAAAACTTTCATTCTTTCCCAAACATCATTGGCAACAACTTTCACTACAAACGATTGTCGTTGATTCCGCTGGAAACCGCACGACTCAGAGCCGGCTGATTCAGCGGCCGCGTGTTGCCAAGTCTGCCGATCCTCGCTTAACGGCAAAACAACCGGCTGTCAGCGATGACGACCCGCTGATGGAGGCATCCAGCGGACCAGGCGATCACAACACGTCCGCCAAACTGGTGCAGACAACAACTGGCCAACTGAGACCAAGTCTGCCCGGCTATCGCGTGGATGCCAGCGGTTTGCCGATTCGCGGCATGCCCGCCCAAATGACACCCAATGGCTTACAACTAACGCCGCACAATCAGCTCACCTTCGGCCCGCCATCTTTGATCAACAGCTCAGCTGAGTACCCATCCGCTAACACAACTGGTTCACCGCGAGACTCAGCGGCAGCAAGTTCGATCTTCTCACTCAACGGCCCCACCCCAGCTGCGGGCGGCCCAGCTGCGGGCAGCCAAGCATGGACTGAATCGGACAAGTCGCCGCCGCGCACGCCGGGCGAAGCCATGCGACCACTTACGGACAAGTCTGCGGTCACCCAGTGGACCAGTAGCAGCGAAGGCCAACCACTTGAGAAGCCGGATTCGGCGGTCATCGAAGCTTACAAGGCTCGTCGCTTAAGTGAAATCGAATATAACGAAGCGCACGGTCGTGGCCGAGTGCCGGTACGGTACAGTGATTCAGAAAGATTCAGCCTGGAGTATGAACTGCAAGCGATCGCAGCAAGCGGCGTCGAAGCGGTTGAACTTTACGGCAGCACAACCGGGGGCAAAACGTGGAGTTTGTGGGGCTCCGATCCTGATCGAGCCACACCCTTCGACATCGAAACCAAAGGCGAAGGTGTCTTCGGCTATCGCGTGGTGGTCGTCGGACAAAACGGACTGGCCAGCCCGCGTCCGTTGGATGGCGAAGTCCCCGACATCATCGTTGTCGTCGACAAAACAGAGCCCAAAGTACGCGTGACTTCCGCACAATACGGCGCCGGCGACCGCACCGGTTCGCTTGTGATTGGCTACGAAGCCAGCGACGAAAACCTGGTCAAGCGGCCCGTCGCATTATCATTCAGCGACAAGGTGGGTGGACCGTGGACAACGATCGCAGCCGGGCTTCGTAATGACGGCATGTACGTCTGGCCGGCCGACCCCGAGTTGCCGAGGCAGATCTATCTGCGGATCGACGTCAAAGATCTGGCGGGCAACATCGGCACGTATGTTTTGGAAGAGCCGATCGAAACTCAAGGTTTGGCGCCGCGCGCACGGATTCGCGGTTTCCAATCCTTAAGTGGCAACAGCATTGAGTTGGACGCACAAACCGCCGAACGGCCACGGGCGTCCTTCAAGTAACCTGCCCCCGCGGTGCCTTCTGCTGGCGTACTTTATTCTGCAAGCACACCGAATTCTGCAAGCAAGCCGAATTCTGCAAGCACACCGGCGACAATCACGCGCCCTGTCGCCACCGTTCGGCTTCCGCATGGCAAGCAGAAACTCTTTGTTGTGCCATCTGTACCAACTTCGGCTTGTTAGCGTGATCGTCCAAAGCAGCAAATTCGTGGTGCAGGATCGGTTCACCGAAAACCACACGAATTGAACGCGGTCGAATCCAAAACGCTCCCCTGGGCAGTGCCTGCCCAGCGCCCGCGATTCCGACCGGTACAACGGGCACCTCGCAGCGACGCAAGATAGCCAAAAAACCTGGCCGGAAATCTGCAACCGCGCCATCGCTGGACCGCGTACCCTCCGGGAAAATGCCAACCAGAAATCCGGCGTCAAGCCGATCAATGCAGGCCCTCACACTCGATTTCCCCGGAGACTCTCGGTTGATAGGAATCACATAAGTGGCACGCAAGATCCAACCCATCAGCGGCACTTGGAACAGATTATCCCGAGCAAGAAAACTGACGGGCCGCCGCATCCACAACGGGACAAACAAAGGATCGAGATAGCTTTGATGATTGATCAATAATAATGCGCCGCCATCCTTTGGCAGGTTTTCGAGCCCGCGGACGCGATAGCGAAACCAGACCGCAAACAGGACACGCATGAACATCTGAGTCACAAACCAAACGACGTTACGTCGCGTTGGATCGGCCCTTCTTTTTGCGGTCGATTCGTTCATGGTGAGTCAATGTTACCAGTGTCTGGCACGGACTCGGCCGTGCAGAGGAGAGCCGAAGGAAGTGCCAAATGATGAGGTGACGGAATCATGAAACCCGAATCGGCCGTCATTCTGCGCACATGATTATGAAGGAAGCTGGGAGAGTTTTCAGTTAGCAGCCCGCGAAATCAACGATTCTATTTGGGTCGGGGCCGAGGCCGGGTAAGCTTAGGCTAGAGCAATTTCGTTATTCATGTGCGGAAAACGGCGCTAATGCCGGTCTCGAAAATGCTCTCAAACAGTCTCTTGTGAGATCAACGGCGCGAGCATGTACCAAGAAAATACGAAACCTCTGCCAGAGGGTGATGCATCCATCGTTTTTGCACAGCAACTGGCCGCAATGAAGCAGCATGCCGCAACGACACAGGCTGACCCGATCACGCCCGATAGCGTTGTGCGCTGGGCGGACAAAAGGAATCAGCCTTATTTCGCCTCCATCTGCCGGCGTTTACTGTTGCCGGGTAGCGGAATTGTCGGCGCGGACCACCTGCGCGAATTGGTACAGTTAGCGAAAGACGGAAACTCTTGCGTGCTGTGCCTGAACCACCGTTCCAATCTGGATGTACCGACACTTCAGACGCTGCTGGAAGACCACGCCCAGAGCGGCTGGTTTGATAAGATCATTTGGGTCGCCGGCCGCAAATTGGAAGAAGACGTCGGCCTGACCAACGTGTTGGTGCAGTGTATCAATCGCATCATCGTGACGCCGCACAGCTGGTTTTCCTCGCCGCGTTCGGAAGATGAGATCCATGAGGCGCGACTCATCAATATTGCAGCCGAGCGCGCCATTGCGCGGTTACGTCACCAAGGATGGGTGTTTGCACTGTTTCCCTCGGGCACGCGAATTCGCCCCGATGACGAGTCGACCAGGCAGGCGATCGAACAAACCGACAGCTACTTGCGGATGTTCGATTATCTGGCACTTTGCAATATCGACGGCTGTACCATGCCGGTCAGCAAAGACCGTGATTTTACGCACGAATCTCCGCGGCTGGATCGCATGTTGTACACCTTTGGTCCCGTCCTTCGGACGGAAGATTGGCGTGACCGTGCAGCAATCAGATATCCCGATGTGGACCGGAAAACGGCGTCAGCCCAAGCAATCAGGGAAGAGATCGAATCGCTCGCACCCACCGCCGATCGAAACAAAGCCTAACCACCTGTAAGACCCGTCCTGGAGGTGGCTGCTGCCAGGACAGGTCCTAACGGTGCATGTTTATCATTGATGTGGGATCATCGGTAGGCCAGGACTTGTCCTGGCGCCATATTTCCAGGACAAGTCCTGGCCTACTAGATTTCTGAAAATGCTCTAGCCGCGGACCAGCCGAATCCCCAGCGGCAACGACTCACCAAAGACCGCCGCCTCTTCATCGGCATCCAGGCTGCCACCTTCGACCAACAGTTTTATGAAGTGCTGCGGCGCTGACTTTGACTGCAAGTAGTCGGCGCCGCGACCGCGCACTTGATCGGGTAGGTCGCGGTAACGATCTCCCGTCTTGCGACCCAACTGGACGATCGTTAGCGGCAAACCCGGTTCGGGCGAATCGATTGAAATCAAGGACTCCATCCACGACTCGACGTGACTGACGGGGATCGCCGTGTTGAGCGGACCATAGGCCGGTTGCCGGCTGCCGAGTCTACCCAGAGCCCAGAGCAACGCCGGACGCAGCTTTTCGTTCTTCTTGCGGCCGAATTCTGTCAGTGCTGTTTCACCGAGTTTGATTTTGTCCAGCACACTTAAGCGTTCCAATGATGCGATCAACCGCCAGATCTCGCCGGCTTCGTGCGGTTCCAGTCGTCCCGATTTGCCTTGCAGGCTGGCAAACATGGGGGCGGCCAGTTGTTGTTGCTGCCCCGAAGTCAAACCGCCGGCAATTCGCCGCCATAAAATCAGCGACTCGGTCCGCGACTGCGATGCCGCAAAGGCCAGCTTGCCATGCAGCAATCGCCAGGTTTGCTGCACCCGCCAGTCATCCACCGCGACGCCGTACCCCGGTCGCAAGCAATAGCCGGCCAGATTAAGCCAGCGGGCCTCATGTTGCGGCGACTTGCGGCGCCCCGGTTCGTGATCAACCAGGAATTGCCAAAGTTCCCGGAGCAGCGATGGCGGCCAACCGTTGCGGCTGGTCTCGGTCAGCGACTGAAGCCTTTTGATGATCTGGTTTGGTTTGATCTGAGCAGTTTCGCCGAATGTCGCCGCGATCGCATCCGCGCAGGCGGTGATGGTTTCGGTGTCGACGATTCCTGCCGCCTCACCGCTGCCATGATGTGCCCCGCGGTCGGTTTCCAGTGTGCTACGGATGTCGAATTCCAGCTTCCAGCGTTTGCCCGTATCGGCATCGACACAAAACATGCCGACCGTCCCAATCTCACTCAACTCGGATTCGACAAACACATTCAATTGCGCTTCCTGGCGTCGCCGACCGCGGACGAGTGCCGTGCAAATCGGCGGCAGCGGTGACATTTCGGATCTTTCAATCGTGACCAACTCGTCGACGCCATCGGCCAGCCGCGTGCTGCTGACCCAGAGTGGGAATTGCACCGGCGCGCCGACTTGAAGCTGCAAGGGATGATCGTCGGCACGAAACCGCTGCCCGGCTTCCGCATTGGCGGGAATCAAACAGATGGCCGCGGGAGGCAGATGTTCCACCTGCATGTAATACGAACGTCCCAAGTTGGCTGCGATCCGAACGCCTTGTCCACGGCGAACCATGGCGTAGTACGCCGCGCCGTGCGCTACCGCCAAGTCCAGCCGGGGCGACGCAAGCAGTTGAGGCTGCCAAGATTCAGCAGCGGTGCCAAACCAATCGGTTAGCGAATCAACGATGCGGCGGCGAATCGCGGACGCCTCCATCACGCCACCATTGAAGAGCACCAAATCGGGGCGATCGGCGGAGTCCCGGTCGTCACGCTCCAAGCCACTGCGTCGATGCTCGCTAAGAAACTCCGATAGATGACGCGTGACCGCGGGATCTGCAGCGTAAGGCAACCCAAATTCTTGAAAGCCGCTTTGACCGCCGGTGGGATGTTCGCCAAGCCCGACGCGAGGAAAGAAACCATCCACCAAAGTCCGATCGATCTCCGCTGCCGATAACTGGACCTGAATCGCGCCGGCCAGCAACCTGGAACCTTCTGCAGCCAAGTTGACGGTGTACGACGGGGGACGCTCGTCGCCCAGCATGGCCTCTTTCACGCTTCGCGAGGCCTGGATCAAGCGATCCCACTGGCTCGGCGATAGCTGCGACGAATGACCGGCGGCCGCGATTTTTGACTCGGCCAATTTGGCAACGGCCAAGTCCATATTGTCGCCCCCCAGAATCAAATGCCGGCCCACAGCGACCCGATGAAATTGAACTTGATCGCCCGCTTGACCTGCCGGCCGCACGCGGATCAGCGTCAGGTCGGTCGTCCCGCCGCCGATGTCACAGACCAAGATCAGCTGACCGGGATGGACGAGCCCGGACCAGTCCCCGCGATGTCGATCGATCCAGGCATAGAAAGCCGCTTGGGGTTCTTCGATCAGATAAACGCGTCTCAGACCGGCTTGCCTGGCAGCTTGGATCGTCAGCTCCCTGGCCACTTCGTCAAACGACGCCGGTAAGGTGATCACGATGTCTTGCTGATCCAGCGGGGCGTCGCCATGAACGTGATCCCAGGCGGCGCGAAGATGAGCGAGATAGCGAGAGGACGCGGTGACCGGAGACATTCGTGGCACATCGGCATCACCGTGCCAGGGCAAAAAATCAGCCGACCGATCGACGCCATCGTGCGAAAGCCAACTCTTGGCCGACGCGATTCGGCGGCCCGGATGACGCTGCCCGGCGTCTCGGGCCAACACGCCGACACACGATGTCACCGCTGCGTCATCGCTTTCCCAAGGCAAGCTCGCGCCGCCTGAACTCTCATTGGGCGTGAATTCGTAATGAAATGACGGTAGTGTTTCTCTGGCTTCCAACTGGCCGAGATCGACCCATTGGGGAATCCGAAACGTCTGGACACGCCAGTCCTGTTGCCAGGTGTCGACGTAACACAGCGCGCAATTCGTCGTCCCCAGATCAATCCCCAGGACAAACCGTGCAGCGGTCTCGGATTCGTTCGACGATTGCGTTGGTTCCGGCAACTTGGTCTGGTTCCTGTTCAGCTACGAAAACTTAAGTTGAATCGCCTTGGCGAATGTTGAATTCCATCTTCCACTGATCGTCGTTGCGAGTGGCGTGACACCACAACTCGAACATTCCCAGTTCCGTGATGCGACTGACGAAGCGGACCGGTACGAACGGCTCATCGCCGGCCGACTCGCTGGTCAAAGTCAATTCGATCGGCTTGCCCTCGACCAATTCTTCCGACCTCCAACGCTCCAGTTGCGTGCCCACGGTGTCGTCACCGCGCATCGTTGAGGAGAAAAAACGGAATCGTGCCGGCTCTCCCACGACCAACCCGACTTCGCCTCCGGGGACCTCGGCTGCGGTTCCCTCTTCCATTCCTTGGGACGCGACACACAAAGCCCGCAACGGTCGCGGCGCGCCGGGGATCGCCAGACCCGCGGTTTCGATACCGATGTAATAAGAGCGTGCCGTGCCGCCGCGAATTCGAATACCGCCGGATTGTTTTGACCATCCGTAGTAGGCCGCACCGAGCGCGACGGCAGAGTCCAGGTCTTCCGGACCGCCCAGAACCACCAGTGCTGACGGGCACCAGCGATTGAGGCAGTCACACATCCGCGACTGCAACGTCTGGCTACGAAACACGCCCCCGTTGAACAGCAAATGCGTCGGCCCCAATGTTTCGACCGACTGCGATATCTTGGCGGCCTGCTCCAACTGGCCAGCGTGATCAGCCAGGAAGGCGGCGACTTGCTTGGTGATCGCAGGGTCGGCTTCGTAAGGCAAACCGATATCTTGGAAACCCGAAGCGGCTTGTCGCTGGGGCCGGTCGCTCGCATCACATGCGGGAAAAAAGCCGTCGACAATCAGACTTTGCGTTTCCTCTCGCGTCAACGTGGCGGTAACGGTGTTGCCGATTAATGAGCTGCCACGACCAAGCACCGAAATCGTTTGCTGATCAGGACCATCGGCAGAAAGTAATTCCTCTTTCGCTTCCCGGCAGGCGTGCCAGAGGGAAACACTCTGCCACGGATCCAGGTCGTGTCCCTGCTGTTGTAAACGAGTGCCAACGTGATGCGCCAGTGCCAGATCCATGTTGTCGCCTCCGAGCAACAAGTGGTTACCGACGGCAAGCCGTTGCAAACTTAATTCACCATCGACCTCTTCGACCATCACCAGTGTCAAGTCGGTCGTCCCGCCACCGACATCGACCACCAGCAACACGTCACCGGCCGACAATACGCTTCGCCAATCTTCAGCATGCGATGCCAGCCAGCGATACACGGCTGCTTGCGGTTCTTCCAGCAGCACAAAGTGCTCAGGCAAACCCGCTTCCAGCGCTGCCTGACGAGTCAACTCCCGGGCGGCGGGATCAAAGGAAGCGGGCACGGTCAGCACCACTTGCTGGGCACGCAGCGGCGCAGCGGGGTAAGCCTCGCGCCAAGCCGCAGCGATGTGCGATAGAAATCGTTGGGTGCAAGCGAAGGCTGACAGTTTGGGCACTTCCGGCGGTGCTTGCCAGGGCAACACGGCCTCGGTGCGACCGACACGTCCGTGGCAGAGCCAACTCTTGGCCGCGACGACAACCCGCTGGGGATTCTCCGCGGATTGCTGGCGTGCATAGTGCCCGGCGACGCCGCCCGCTGGATCCTCAACCAACGGTGATTTCAAGGCAGCAATTTCGCCCTCACGAGGCAGGTACAAGAACGATGGAAGCGACAGCCGTGATTCGATCTGTCCCGGCCCGATCAGCTGGGGAATTGGCAGCAACTTTAGCGGCGGCTGCGGATTGCCGTCCTCTGCAAGTGGCGCATAAGCGATCACCGTGTTGGTGGTCCCCAGATCGATGCCAATGGAATATCGTCCGCCCATCAATTGGTCGTCTCAGTTTGTGTCAAAGAATTCCCGCTCGCATCCACCGAACGCGAGCCGCGTTTGTCGCAGTCGCCTGACTCGGTCAGAGGTCTACTTTGCCAGGCTTGGCTACTGCCGGAGGTGCCGAATCACGGTGCCTGCACTTGCGCTGGGGCAATGACATTGGCGTCAGCGACATCACCCGTCCATTTGGGTAGCTCAATCTTGGTCACTTGCCAACCGTGGTGAATCAGTTTTCCGGCTGCCGCGGTGCCTTCGCCGATCCACTGATAACGCATCGGCGATGCCTCGTCGGCAACGTCAACCGTATCGCCTTCGGCCGCGACGAGCACGGGCTGCAAACCAAACAATCGATCCAGCGCACCGGCACATTGTTGCAGGCATGGTCTGGCCGCCGCACCCACCTGAGCATCCGAATACTTGCCTAGATCCTCGTGGATCAAATCGACCAGTCGAGCCTCGCGCTGTAGCGTGGCCAGAAGGGTAACGGCCGGATCGCGGTTCGGCGGCGAGACGCGTTGCCCAGCCGGCTGAGTAACGGGTTCAGCCCGGGGACCGGAAATCGCCAGATCGCCGGCCAGCAACCGCTCGATCTGAGCGGACTTCTGTTTATTAAACAAAGCTCCGCAAAAGGCCTTGATCGCGATGCGCAATCCCATTCGACTACCCAAACCGTGGTGTTGAAGTCAGCAACTGAAGTCACGGTTATAGCCGATCGATCAAATCTCATCGACCGACGTAAGACGTGGCGTCAAACGCCGACGACGGCTTAACGACTATTCAGCTGAGATCAGCGATTTTAGCGCCAAGGTTAGCCGCCCGACTTCGTAATCCAGTTTTGCAAAAGGAATCTCAACTTCGTCAAGCTTTTTTTCCGCTGCAATCGTCTCCACACACGAGGCGGCCTGGACTACGTCCGCCGCATCAAACACCGCGGCGGCGCCCTTGAGCGAATGTGCGCAGCGGCGAATCAAATCAGCATCATGGGCGCCGACTGCCGCGCGGGCGGTGTGCATTAACTCGGCGGACTCACCTATCAATGTTTCTGCGAGAGAGCACAGCCGGGCGTGATCACCGCGGC
Organism: Pirellulaceae bacterium; assembly: GCA_041623895.1. Taxonomy (GTDB): domain Bacteria; phylum Planctomycetota; class Planctomycetia; order Pirellulales; family Pirellulaceae; genus JBFJVZ01. The sequence continues at coordinate 14,519 of JBFJVZ010000053.1, forward strand.
AAAGCTGGTGGGCAGCATCGACATTAATCGCGCTGGATGCTTCCATGTCAGCGGTGTCTACAATCGACTTGGAGTCGCCTGCCGACTCGGGATACCGCGGGAAATCGGGTTGCCCAGAATCGATCGCGTCACCGCGAGCAATCTTCCCCTCCGTGCCAATCACATCACTTGACGGTCCAACCACCTGTTCATGGGCGGATCGTTCGATGACCTCGTAGAGCATCTTTGGGTTAACCGGCTTGGCGAGATAGCCGTCCATCCCTGACTGCAAACAGTGTTCTTCATCTCCCTTCATCGCGCCTGCCGTCATTGCGATGATCGGAGTATGCCGGTTGGCAACCTGTTCTTTCTGGCGAATGATTTTGGTTGCCTCATGACCGTCCATGTTTGGCATCTGCACATCCATGAGCACGAGATCAAAGACTTGCTTGTCCATTTCGGCGACTGCCTCTGCGCCGTCGGTTGCAACAACGACTTCGTGGCCTTGCTGAGTTAACAGCCCGATCGCAACTTGCCGATTCACTTCCCCGTCTTCAGCCAACAAGATCTTCAGCTTGCGGTATTGCCGCTCGGTTTCGCTGACCGGGCTGAACTGAAAATATTGTTCGGCTTGCCCGCTGCCAGTCACCCGCATCAATGTCTCCAGCAGGTCCGACTGCACGATTGGCTTTTGCATGTAACGGGCAACTCCCAATCGTTGGCATCGCTCCACGTCCCCAGCTTTGGCAGCTGAGGAAAGCATGATTGTCTGGCACTCGCCCAAAGCAAGCTCCTCGTTCATGCATGTTGCCACGCTGAATCCGTCCATTTCGGGCATCTGCACGTCAATCATGACGATTTTGTACGGCTGAGCTTCCGCCGCGGCCCGTTTCAGTTCCGTCATGGCTTGGGGACCATTATCCACGACCGTAACCAGCAACCCCCAGCTGCCGAGCAGCTCTTCCAGGATTCGCAAGCTGCTGTGGTTATCGTCAACGACCAGTACAGGAATTCCTCGCAATGCCTCCAAATCGGTCGGCATGCATTGTTGATGGTGAACATCAACGCAGACGGTAAAGTGAAAGGTGGTTCCCCGGTCGACTTCGCTTTCGACCCAGATTCGCCCATTCATCATCTGGACAAGCTGGGATGAGATCGTCAAACCGAGTCCTGTACCGCCAAAACGTTTGGTTGTGGAAGCGTCGGCTTGACGAAACGATTCGAAGATTGCCTCTTGATGATCGGCTGGGATTCCAATTCCTGTATCACGAACCGAAAAATGGAGGCTCACGGAATCACCGCTGGTCGATTCGACCGACACCTCAACTTCAACCTCACCCTGTTCGGTAAATTTGATCGCGTTACCGACCAGATTGACAACGATCTGTCCTAGCCGGCCCGCGTCACCAACCAGAGTGTCGGGGACATCGTGAGCGAAGTGACACAGCAGTTCCAGTGCTTTGGCTCCGGCACGGCATCCAAGCGTTTGTACCGTTTGTCCGACACAGTCACGCAGGCTGAACTCACTATGTTCGAGATCGAGTTTGCCGGCCTCGATTTTGGAAAAATCAAGGATATCGTTCAGCAACCTCAATAGCGAGTCGGCCGACTGCTTGACCATGTTCAAGTAGTCACGTTGTTCGGCGGTGGAGGCGAGATTCAGCAGCAGCTCCGTCATGCCGATGATTCCATTCATCGGTGTGCGAATTTCATGGCTCATGTTAGCGAGAAACTCGCTCTTTGCGCGATTCGCGTTTTCCGCCATTTCGCGCGCCTGCTCGGCCATTTCGCGCGCCTGTTCGGCCATTTCTTTTGCGGCTCGGACTTCCTGCTCAGCTCGTTTTCGCTCAGTGACATCCCAAAACATGATCTGAATGCCGCTGATATTCCCCGTCGCGTCATGCACGGGTCCTTTCAAGACCTCCATGTAGACACGTTCGCCTTGAGCATTTTCGTGCTCTTCGACATCGTTGAACACTTTGCCCGTTTTGATCACGCGGCGGTCATCGGCACGATACTTCTTGGCCAGTTGCGGCGAAAACAGATCAGCGTCCGTCTTTCCGATCAACTGTTCCAGGGAACAGCCCATCGACTGACAGTACAGTTGATTGCCAAAAACGACTTTGCCTTTGACGTCCTTGCGGACGACGTGCATGGGCATGCTCTCGACCAGGGACGAATAAAGAGCCTCCGATTCCCGAATCGCGCTGATGTCGGTGCCAATGCCTCCGACGTACTTCGGTTTGCGGTTGACGTCGTGAATGACACTCACCCGATCGTGCAGCCAAATCACGGTGCCGTCCGGGCGCACAATCCGATAGTCTTGCTCGATGTGTTTCCGCTCGAAAAGCTTGCTCAGATTCCGCGAGACTTTTTCACGATCATCAGGATGGACCGCATCGATCCAATAGTCTCGATTGGCGGCCAATTCTTTCAACGGCCGCCCATAAATCCGCTCTGCGACGCGATTGACGTAAAGCAACTGGCCGTCCAATGAGGTGAACCACACCAAATGTTTAGCGGCGTTGATCAGTGTCTTTAACAACTGATCTTTTTTGGGTTGCAAAACCCCTAAGTCGTCGTAGGACGCTCGGATATCCACTGTTTCTCGCGCTGATGTCGAAAGAGAACCCCAACAGATGCAAGCTTCACCTTAGAACGAATCGTCCCGGCGATCAAGGAAAATGAACTCGGCTCCAACGGCCAGCAGCGGCAGCAGTCAGTTTTCGGCCAGAATTATTGATTTGCCTGGAAACGCGCTGAGCTGGACCTCGTTCACGTATCACCTGTTTTCAGCATTGCCCGTTTTCAGCGTTGCCGACGCTTGTTATCGTTGTCAGCATGTCGCTGATACACGCTTTTGAAATCTTAACGCAGCCGCACAGTGATTTGGACTTGCCGGTCATCGCTGCAGTCTTTGGCTCTGATGCAACCCTCCGCAACTGGTCGATCGCCGCCCTGACACCGTCAAGCGATGTGACGGAATTTGAAGGTGAGACAACGCGTTGGTCCGACCTGCGTGACGATTTGGCGACCGCATCGCTGTTTGACATGGGCGGCAAGCGAACGATCGTGATTCGCGACGGAGATAAATTCGTCAGTGAGCATCGTAGCGAGTTAGAGTCTTATATCGCGAAGCCCGGAACAGCCAGTCGTCTGATTCTTGACCTGCATTCGTTAGCATCCAATACCAGGATTTACAAAGCGCTGTTGAAAGACCACTCATTAGTGGCTTGCAGCAGCAGTGTTGACAAAAAACTTGGCGTCACCGCCGCTTCGCGACGCAAATTCCTGACCGGTTACGTGGCCTCGCGGCATCAAGCGAAACTAGCCGCCTCGGCGGCGGACGTGCTGGTTGAAATGTTGGGCGATGACATCGGACTGCTGGATACGGAAATCGCCAAACTAGCGCTGTACTGCGACGTTGGCAAGACAATCGACGAAGCCCTGGTCCGCGAGATCGTGGCGGGCTGGCAGGGAAAAACCGTATGGCAAATTACCGATGCCATCGCCGCCGGTGACGCCGCCGAAGCCTTAAAGCAATTGGATAAGCTGTTCAGCAGCGGCCAAAGGCCAATCGCACTGTTACCCCAAATCGCCTGGGCACTTCGCCGACTTGGAATGGCGACCGCGGTCGTTGATCATCGCGAGCGGACCGGTCAGTCTTGGCAATTGGAGGACGCTTTGTCGGCAGCAGGAATCTTTCGTCCTCAGGAAGTTTCGCAGGCCAAGACTCAGTTAAAGGGGCTTGGACGGCGGCGGGCCCGGCAACTGCTGCCCTGGTTGCTGGATGCGGACTTGCGGCTCAAAGGCACGCATAGCAGCGAAGGTCGCGACCGGTTCTTGCTCGAACAGTTCGTGCTTCGGCTGGCACACTTGGACCGACGTTGATCCAAGTCTGCTACTTTGCCTCTGCCGCCGCCGATTCCTTTGCTAAGAATTGCGCTTCCCGCCGACGTAGCTCGGCTTCCCGCCGCGCAAGTTCCGCTTCTCGCAATTCGACGTCGGCCTCTCGACAGGCGATATTCGATTGGCGGGATCTAACTTCCATCTCCAAGGCATCGCAGGTAGCTTCGCGATCACGCAACATCGCCTCACGCTGGGAGCAACTCGCTTCACGCTCAGAGAACTCACTTTCACGCCTGGCCAAATCCGCTTCACGGCCAGCCAACCTGGCTTCGCGTGCAGCGATCGCGGCTTCGCGGTCTGCAGCACCAACCGCAGCCCCGCGGTGTCCGCCGACCGGCGGGCCGTCCGTGGGGCTCGTCGTCGGAGCTGCAGCAGCCGCGTGTTCGCTGGACGTTTCTTCGGGGCCTGGCCTTGGCGAATCAACAAACACGTCATCCAGTTCACTCTGGCGCGGTGCAATGCCGAAGGGCGATGATTCCGTCAGAGCATCATCGTCGGCCGCATCGGGCATCACAGACGGTTCTTCATGACCACCGTCAGCAGGCGGCTCGCCGGGAAAGTATAAACCGTCGACGCGTTTCGCTTTGATCCAGCTTGTCTCACCGTTGCTGATCGCCGTGTTGGGTTTGATCTTGCCCCGGTCAGCAAAATACTGCAGTTCGTCGAACTGGAACGGACCACTTTTGCCCGTTTGCGTTTTGATGAACCACTGCTGTTTTGCCGACATTGGCGATCAACGAACACAGACCAAGAATTTCAAGACCTTCGATAGAACCAGATTAACTCGTCCGTGGCAAAGGTCCACATGTTGATTGGTTTTCTCGTTAACCGAGCCAATGACGGTCCATTTGCAGCGGCCGATAACCAGCCGCTTTCAGCCTCCCTCCATCTCTGGCCCCAAAATCCACCGACCACGAAGACCAGAAACAGGCGGCCCATCGAGTCATTCCCAACGACAGCTCACATTCTGGTGCTGGTGCCCTTGGTCAGCGCCATGAAGGCTGACTCCAGATCCAATTCCTCTTCGGAAAACTGTTTCAGATCGATCCCGTTTTCGATCAATTGCCTGGGCAGATCGCTGTACTCTTCCACTTCGGACTTGAGGATCACGCGAATGGCGTTATCACCCGGCTCGCAGGCCTGAACTTTTTCGTGGCCTTGGAGGATGTTGGTCACTTGATCGAGTTGCTCGTGCTGCGCCGTTTGGATTACCAGCACCGTATGTTGCCGAACCATGCGGATCACTTCGGCCACCGTCGCATTTTGTTTTAGTTCACCCTTGTCGATAATGCCCACCTTGTTGCAGACATCGGCCAACTCCGGCAGGATGTGACTGCTGACGATGATGGTCTTTCCCATTTCGCCAAGTTTGCGCAGCAGGTTTCGCATTTCAATTCGGGCCCGCGGGTCCAATCCCGAGAGCGGTTCATCCAGCAGCAAGACTTGTGGATCATGCAGCAACGTCCGCGCCAACCCCAAGCGTTGCGTTTGTCCCCGCGAGAGCGTATTTGCAAACGCATCGCGTTTAAAATCCAAGTCAACAACATCCAACATCTCGTCGACGCGTTGCTTGCGATCATGGCCGCCAATGCGGTAAGCGGCGGCAAAGAATTCCAAGTATTCGACTACCGTCATGTCATCGTAAACACCAAAGAAGTCGGGCATGTAGCCAACCAGGCGGCGGATTTCCTTGGGAGCCGTATGCACGCTGTGCCCACAAACGTACGCTTCGCCCCAACTGGGTTCCAACAAGGTGGCGATGATCCGCATGGTTGTGGTCTTGCCGGCGCCGTTGGGTCCGATGAATCCAAAAAGATCACCCGGTTGCAAATCCAAATCGATGCTGTGAATTGCAAATGCATCGCCATATTTTTTCGTTAAGTCGACAGTCTTGATCACGATTGTGGGCGTCTATTGGGTACGAGTATTTGTCACGGGGTCAGGCGTTTATTTGTCACGGGGTCAGGCGTTCATTTGTCACGGGGTCAGGCGTTTGGCTTCAACGGGAATGATCAGGCGTATGAGCGTGTGTTTTTGGCCGCCCGGCGAGATCGGCGAGGGATCGACCTGGCTGCCTTTGAGCGTTAGCTTCAGGTCGGTACAACTTTCCCGCAGGCCGCCGACCAGCATGCATCGATCTTCCACCAACAGACTGCTGAGATCCAAAGCTGCAAGAGGATCATCGTGCAAGAACGTGTAACGGGAGCCGCCGACCGCTGTGTGGAACAACAACATTTCGGTTACCCGCTGCAGGCGATCAAAACGTGACGGATCCCATTGCTCGCTTTCCGTCTTGTTTTTCTTCAGCGCTGTCTGACGTGAAAGTTGCCAGCGGAAATTCTTTTGCCGCAATGTGTCAACAGAATCGATCTTGCCGCCGGCTGGAAAACGGGTCGGCAACAAATAGACCAAATTGCGATAGATCAACATCCCATCCAGCAGGTCAAACGGAAACGGATTGACAAGGCTGCCCTCGAGCAACTCGCTTCCCGACCGTCGCGTCATCAGCAGACCTGCGGGCAACTGCGGGGTGAAGACAAAGCGTGTGGCGAGCGACTTGCTGCTTCGCGGGGCGAGCGACAAATCGACCAAGCGGCCGCGTGTGTTTTCGCCGCCGTCCATCGTCACCCGGTAACTTGGAAATCTCGCATCTTCGCCCTCCATTTGGATGCCACCAAAGGCACGACCCGGATAACCAAACGGTGCGGTCACCATGGAATCGTCGCTGGCGGTGATCCCGTCCAGCGGCGGACCGGGATCTACCGAGACGTCGAAACGAGCCGCCGGGTGCGAATAGAGAAAGCTCCACGCGAATCCCCTGCCAACGTTATCGATTGCGTCAATGTCGACGACCTCCATGCGATTGCAACGAATCAATTGATCTGTCCCGCCGCTTTGGGTGTCAACGGCGGACTTGTCCGCCGATGCCGGCCGCGACTGAAACATCAGCAACGCCGAGAGCGCGATCGCAGCCAGCGGGAACGTTAACCAGCCCAGCAGTGGTCGCCCCAGCACTCGATTGATCAACAGGTAATCAAGCGGCCCAATCGCAGCGATCAACGCCATTAAGATCAGTGCCACGATCGAGAATCCGAACTTTCGCTTGAGCGGAAACTGGTCCAATGTTGCCCGCATCTGTCCGGCCAGATCGTTGAAAGCCGTTGCCCGGTTGGTCGCCATCAGGTTGTCGTCGGGGGGGACCAGAAGCGATCCGATCAATCGAGTGACCAAAGCCAGCCGGTCAGGCCAGGTCGCAAAATTCGGATCATGCAGATCGGCGGCGATGACTGTCACGCGACCTAAACCAACGACGTACTCCGCCGCTAGCGGTGTACTGACTCTTCGCGCCGTACGACCACTGATCAGGATTCGGCCTCGATCTCTCGGTAGAAGCAAACCATCAAAATTCTTCAGCGGTTGCTGCGAAGATGTATAAGTCTCGATCGCCGACGGATCCATCGATCGAATCGTTGACGAATCCCGATCCAGGGGAAGCAAATCGAAAATCCACGGCGCGGATGCGGCCAACTGCTGCGTTTGCCCACCGAGTGTGATAAATATTCGTCCGCCACCCAGCAGCCAGTGCTTGATCGCCTCGGCCTGCTTACCGTTAAGTGATTCCAGAATCTGGTGGCCGTCGCTGCTGATGATGATCAGATCAACTCCCTCGTAACCCACCGCCGCATCCGGAAATTCATCCGCCCGAGGTTTGGATACAGCCACCGCTGCTTCGCGATTCAAAATTTCGTTGGCACCAATGGTTTCGACACCCAGCGAGTCTCCTACTGAAACGATCCACGGCATGCCCAGCGGAATGGCCGACGGTGCGCGCGACGGCGACTTCGCTTGCTCCGGAAAACGATGGGTGAGCACGGCCTGGTCACCGCTGAGGATCGTCAATGGTGCCGCCTCGCTTCCCGGTATCGCGTAGAAAAATTGATGTTCCTCCGACGCTGGCGGTTGTTGGTACTGCGCGCGCATTCCATCGCCATCCAAAGTCTCCATCACAGCGGCCTGGTCGCTGGCGATCCCGCTTGACTTCTCAGCATCAAGCCAGCGGATGGCAGTCCAACAGCCAACACGATAGTGACCGGTGATTCCGTATTGGATGGCCCCCCGAGCCTGTTGCTGGGGCCCCCGAGCCTGTTGCTGGGGGCGAGCTTCTTCCGCGGGGGCTGGGATCACCGCCAAGCCGATGGCAAAGACGAGAAAAAGACGAGTCACTAATTTCGCCAATCGTGCGCGTGGTTGTGCCCAGAAAGCAAGCGGTTGTTCTTGGATGGTCTTCACAGCGGTACTATTGGCAGCGGCAGGATCAGGGCTTCTCAGGATCAGGGCTTCTCAGAGTCAGGGCACTCGCACACCAGCCGACCACAGCCCGGACATCCTTCTCCGTATTTTGCTTTCAAGGCCGCGTTCAGGTCCACATCGGCGACATTGGCAATCGTGGCCAGCCAGGCAATCACGTCGGCAAACTCCTCCGCAAGATTGTCCCGATCGTTGCCCCTGAGTGCCGAGGCTAATTCTCCAATTTCCTCCATCAGCCACATGAACGTTCCGTCCACACCCCGGGCCACATCCTTTTCGAAGTACATACGACGGATATGTCGCTGAAGATCGGCGAAAGATAGTTCGTCGGTGGGTGCTGTCATCGGCACAGTGGCGTAAAATCGATAGAGGACGCGGCTTGATCGAGTATGCAGAATTGTAGTCACGTACGGCAGCCACGCGACGGTGGGTAAATTGAGCAAGATTTGCCTTTTTTCTGCCGTTGCGAGACCGCGGGAGGCTTGTATCGTCGATCAGCTGCAACATTTCGTTGTAAAACAGTACAGTGGTGGACGCGGTTTGGTTTTGATTGTGTTCTCGTTTGATCATAGTTTCCTTGACTGATTTGCCAGCTCACGAGGCGTCATCCGAACTCTCTGGCTACCAAGCGGAGCTTGAAAGCGTTGCTGGGGAGACCATCGATGTCCGGACCGCAGCGGAAAGCGAGCAACCTTTTCATCATTACCCCTTCTATGCACCCAGGTTCTGGCATGGAATGCGACCGCGGACCTGGGTCAGACTGCTGCGACGCGGTCGGTTCCGAGTCGATATCAGGCGGTTCCACCACGTGTTGGCCGTTAGCGCGGCGACACCCTTCAACACGACGCTGGCCTGGTTGCAACAGCTGGTTTTTGGTCGTCAACTGGCTGCCGCCGAATTACATGGGCCGCCGGTGTTCATCATCGGCCATTGGCGGAGCGGAACGACGCTGCTTCACGAGCTGATGGTTCGTGACGAACGGCTAAGCAGCCCCTCAACCTTTCAATGTTTCGCTCCGCATCATTTCTTGATTTCAGAATGGGCGTTTCGCCGCTTCGGCAATTGGATGCTTCCTAGTAAACGTCCCATGGACAACATGGCTACCGGCTGGGACCGTCCGCAAGAAGACGAATTCGCGTTGCTGAATCTGGGAATGCCATCCCCTTATCGACGAATCGCGTTTCCGAACCAAGGGCCGGTTGATATGGAGTACTTGGATTTTGACGGTTTGCCACGGAAAGATATTGATGACTGGCTCGCACACTTGAAAACGTTTCTACTTGCCGTCAGTATTGCCACCGGTCGGCCGTTGGTTATCAAGAGCCCCACGCATACCGGTAGGATTGGCGAACTCTCACGAGCCTTCCCCGATGCTCGATTCATTCACATGACGCGTAACCCACGCGAATTGTTTTCCTCGACTTGTCGTCTCTGGCGGAGCTTGGATAACGTCCAAGCGCTGCAAGTTCCCGCCGACGTCGATTATGAGTCGTACGTCACCGCGTGCTATCGGCGGATGTACACCGCGTTTGAAAGGGACCGCCAGTCGATTGAACCGCATCGGTTGATCGATGTACGGTACGAGGACATCAAGGCCAACCCAGTGGCCTGTCTCAGTAAGATCTACGAGACGTTGCGGTTAAGCGACTTTGAGACCGTCAGGCCAGCCATCGAGCACTGGGCCCAAACAGAACATCGCGAATATCAACCAAATCGACATCAACGCCGACCTGATCAAGAAGACCTGATCGTGGCGGCGTGGCATGATTACTTTGAACGTTACGGATACCAGTAGTGGAGCATTCCCATGAATGCGCGATTTGCTCGAAAAACACTGACCTTCTGCCTGGTAGCCGCAGTTCTGGCTGCCAGCGGTTGCGGAAAAAAACCGGCGAACGAACCAACGCCTGATGTGGCGGAGAGAAAAACCAGTGTCGCCGGCGACGAAGTTGGTCCCAAAGCTTTTGAGGCCAATGCCCAACAGCTTTTGGCGGCCCGCCTGGACACCGACCAGGCCTCCGAGGGTTGGATCCGGCTGTTCGATGGACACACACTATTTGGCTGGGAGATCACGGGCAACGCGAATTGGCATGTCGAAGACGGAACCATCGTGGTCGATCGCGGCGAAAAGTGTTTCCTGTGCACTTCGGCGGTTTGGCAAGATTACGAACTGACCCTGGAGTTTAATGCCGACGAAGATACCAACAGCGGCGTTTTCGTGCGCACGCCGATGGAACCGGAAGATCCCGCCATCGATTGCTACGAGATCAACATTGCCCCGGACGATAATCCATTTCCGACCGCCAGCATCGTCAAACGTCAAAAGGTCGACGAGGATGCACCCGCGCAAACTTTTCGCGAGTGGCGGCGGATGAACATTCGTGTCCAAGGCAAAGACGTCACGGTCAGTTTGGACGATCAGGTGGTTTGCCAGTACAGCGACCCCATCGGCCTGGCGGCTCATCGGATCGCCCTGCAACACAACAGCGGGCGGGTTGCGTTTCGAGATCTGCGGCTAAAGCCGCTGGGACTCAAGTCACTGTTGGATGCCGAGCTTTCCGTCTGGAAAAAGTATCCGGACATGCCGGGCGAGTTCACGACAACGGACGATGGTTGGCTGCACGTCAAAGGCGGCAAGACGCAGCTGGAAAGCCAATCATCGTACGATGATTTTGTCTTGCTGGCGGAATACAAAATGGACGATGCCAAGATGAATTCGGGAATCTTTTTTCGTTGCATTCCAGGCGACGTGATGATGGGATACGAGTGCCAGATCAGCAATGAAATGGTTGACAACAACCCACTTGCCCCGGCCGATTGCGGCAGCGGTGGCATCTTCCGCCGACAAGATGCCCGCATCGTCGCCGGTCAGCCCGGCAGTTGGGCAACGGTGGTCCTGGTCGCGCGGGGCCCGCACTTTGCCGCCTGGGTCAACGGCGTCCAGGTCAGTGATGTGGTCGACGCTCGTGAGCCGCACGAGAATCCCAGAAAAGGGCTTCGTTTGGATGCCGGGACCTTGATGATCCAAGGACACGACGAAAACACCGACGCGCTGTACCGACAGCTAAGCATCGCGCCGATCACACGCTAAGTCGGTCTGGCTGAGTGACTTAGCGCCAGGTTATTGCGGCACAAGACAAACAGACCGTGCGCTAACGAGCGCGTCCCGCTTAGGGGTAGTCCTGCGACTCCGTTGGAAGGGCATTGCGGCTTTGCCGCAAAACAGATACCTAGAGCATTTTTAGATATCTCGTAGGCCAGGACTTGTCCT